>NZ_JBEOUO010000008.1:0-343427 GCF_040302485.1 Streptomyces sp. NPDC126499
GGCCGAACAGGCCCTGGTTCGCGGTGATCCCGGCCCGCGCCCCCGGCACCTGCCGGTCGCCCGCCGCGCCGTGAACCCGCCGTGGACGCGCCGTCGAGTCGCCGCGCAGGCGTCTCCAGGTGTCCGCAGGCGCCCTCAGGTCGTCGGCACGGGCGCCCTCAGGTCGCCGGCACGGGCACCCTCAGGTCGTCGGCACGGGCGCCCTCAGGTCGTCAGCGCCGCAGCTCCGCCCGCGAGGACCAGGGCGTGTTCGACGACCGCGACCAGGACGTTCTTGACCGACTCGCGGTCCCGGGCGTCGCACATCAGCAGCTCCACCTCCGGGTCGAGGTCGAGCGCGCCCCGGACGGTCTCGGGCGCGTAGCGGCGGGCGCCCTCGAAGCAGTTGACGGCGACCGTGAAGGGGATGCCGCGCCGCTCGAAGTAGTCGATGGCGGCGAAGCTGTCCTCCAGGCGCCGGGTGTCGGCGAGCACGACCGCGCCGAGCGCGCCCTGGGCGAGCTCGTCCCACAGGAACCAGAAGCGGTCCTGTCCCGGGGTGCCGAAGAGGTAGAGGACCAGGTCCTCGCGCAGCGTGATCCGCCCGAAGTCCATGGCGACGGTGGTGGTCGCCTTGGTCTCGACACCGTGCAGGTCGTCGACCGGCCGGCCGGCTTCGCTGAGGATCTCCTCGGTGCGCAGCGGCCGGATCTCGCTGACCGCGCCCACCAGGGTGGTCTTTCCGACTCCGAAGCCGCCCGCGACGAGGATCTTCAGCGTCATCGGTTCGACCGGCGGCTGCTGCTTGCGGCTAGAGCGCCCGAAGGCCATTGATCACCTCGCGAAGGATGCTCACGTCCGGCAGCTCGGCCGGCGGAACGGGGCGGGTCACGTGTACGAGCTCGTCCTCGACGAGGTCCCCGACGAGGACCCGTACCACCCCGACGGGGAGGTCGAGCCCCGCGGCGAGTTCGGCGATCGACTGCGGCTGCTCGGAGCAGCGTTCGACGATCTCCACGTGTTCGGGGGACAGCGTCTGGTCGCGGCCGGGGTCGTCGGCGGCCGGTTCGGGCACCACCACCGCGATGAGGTCGAGGCGGTGGCGGGTCGCGGCACTGGTGCGGCCGCGGGTCATCGCGTACGGGCGGACCACCGGGCCCGCCTCGTCGTCGAACCAGTGGCCGGTCTCGCCCTCGTGGCCCGCTCTGGACCGGCTGCCGGCCCGGTCTGCGTCACTCATCCCCGTCCCCCTCACTCATCCCCCGGTGGGCAGCCCGGTGCGGGGCGCCGTGGCGAGGTGCGCGCCGACCCGCTTGACCATGAGGGTCATCTCGTACGCGACCTGGCCGACGTCGGAGTCGGCGTCGGCGAGGACGGCCAGGCAGCTGCCGTCACCGGCGGCGGTGACGAAGAGGAAGGCGTCCTCCAGCTCGACGACGGTCTGGCGGACCCTGCCCGCCTCGAAGTGGCGCCCTACGCCCTTGGCGAGGCTGTGGAAGCCGGAGGCGACGGCGGCGAGGTGCTCGCCGTCCTCGCGGGAGAGGTCCTGCGAGGCGCCGGTGGGCAGGCCGTCGCTGGAGAGCACCAGGGCCTTGCGGATCGAGCCGACGCGCTGGACGAGTTCGTCGAGGAGCCAGTTCAGCTCCCCGTTGCCGTGGGTGGAGCTGTGGGCTGCTGCGGCGTTCGGTGCGGTCATCGACCGTCCCCCTCGGGTGTCGTTCCTGGTGCTGTCGTTTCGGCGTTCTGCCGGCGGCCGCGCTGCCAGCCCCGCTGCATCGAGGCCATGCGGCTGCGCACCTCCTCGGCGTCGCGCTCGAAGGAGTCGGTCTCGGTGGCGGCTCCGGAGCCGGCCGTGGCGCCCTTCCGGTCCCCGCCCCGACCGTCCCGGTCCCGTCCGTCGCGGTCACGACCGTCCCCGGCGCGGTCGTTCCCGCGCCCGTCGGTGGCGCGCAGCTGGGGCGCGAGGCTGGCCTGGCGGACGCGGCGGGGCAGCCCGCCGAACGGGGCCGGTTCCTCCTGCGGTACGGGGACGAGGGTGGGCGCGGGGCGGACCCGGCCGAGCTCCATCGTGTCGTCGGGACGGGAGCCGGGGCCGGAGGCGTCGGTGTCGCCGGCCGGTCCCGCGGCCGGGTGGTCCCGGCCCGGCTCGTCCAGGCGCCGGCCGTGGTCGACGACGAGCGTCGGCGGGCGGCGGCGGGGCAGCGGGACGGGTCCGGCCGGGGTGTCGTCGGCGCTGTGGGCGTCGGTGCGATCGTGGCTCTGCTGGTGCCGGTCCTGCTTCTGGCTCTGCTTCTGCCTCTGGCTCTGACCGTGGTGCTGGGCGCCGCGGCGGCGGTGCTCACGGGCCCGGAACAGGCCGCCGCGCTCGCTCTCGGTGTCGAGGAGGTCGGCCGCGCCGCCGAGGAGGTCGTCGAGGCCGTCGGTGCCCAGCGGGGCCTCCAGCTCGACGGGGCCGTCGAGGGCCGTGTCGAGGACCTGGGTGAGGGCGGGCCGGCCGCCGGTCAGCCCCTCGGGCCCGGAGGCGTTCTTCCGGTCCGTCGCGATGCGGGGGTCCAGGCTCTTGCGGTCGAGCCGGAAGCCGGCGCCCTGGGTCTCGGGGGCGTCGGTGAGCAGCGCGGCCGGGATGAAGACGACCGCGGTGGTGCCTCCGTACGGGGAGGGCTGGAGGGAGACGCGGACGTTCTGGCGCTGGGCGAGGCGGCTGACCACGAAGAGGCCGAGGCGGTCGGTGTCGGACAGCTCGAACTCGGGGGTCTCGGCGAGGCGCAGGTTGGCGTCGAGCAGGGCGTCGGGGCTCATGCCGAGGCCGCGGTCGTGGATCTCCAGGGTGAAGCCGTTGGCGACGCGCTCGCCGAGCACCTGGACGGCGGTGTGCGGCGGCGAGAAGACGGTGGCGTTCTCGAGGAGTTCGGCGATGAGGTGGGTGAGGTCGGCGACGGCGGGGCCGCCGACGCCGAGCCGGGGCAGCCGGCGGACCTCGATGCGCTCGTAGTCCTCGACCTCGGCGACGGCGGCGCGGACGACGTCCATGAGCTGGACGGGCTTGCGCCACTGCCGGGAGGGGGCGGCGCCGGAGAGGATCACCAGGCCCTCGGCGTGGCGGCGCATGCGGGTGGTGAGGTGGTCGAGCCGGAAGAGGTCGGCGAGCTCGTCGGTGTCCTCGGTGCGGCGCTCCATGGTGTCGAGGAGGGTGAGCTGGCGGTGCAGCAGGACCTGGTTGCGGCGGGCGAGGTTGACGAAGACCTCGGCGACGCCGCGGCGCATGTCGGCCTGCTTGACGGCGGCCTCGACGGCGGCGCGCTGGAGGGTGTTGAGGGCCTGGCCGACCTGGCCGACCTCGTCCTCGGCGTACCGCAGGTGGGGCACCTCGGTCTCGACGTCGACGTGTTCGCCGGCGGCGAGCCGGCGCATGACGCTGGGCAGGCGGACGCCGGAGACCTCCTGGGCCTCCTTGCGGAGCAGCCGCAGGTCGCGGATGAGCTCGCGGCCGATGCGGACGGAGACGACGACGGAGACGAGGAGGGCGACGAAGCCGAGGACACCGGCGATGCCGGCCTTGAGCAGCACTCTGTACGCGGCGGGCTGGACCCGCTCCTGGTAGCGGTCGCCGGCCGCGGTGTTCTCGCGGGCGAGGTCGTCGAGGACGGGGGCGGTGTGCTCCTGCCAGCGCTCGGCGGTGACGGCCCGGGGGTTGTCGGTGGCGCCCGCCGTGATGACGGCCTCCTCCGCCTTGCGCAGCGGCGCGGTCTCGGGGCCGGTCCAGTACGTTTCGAAGCGCCGGCGTTCGGAGCCCGGGAGGATCTCCAGGTTGGCCTCGTAGAACACCTTGCGACCGGCGACGAGGTCGGTGATCGCGCGGATCTCCTCGGTGGTGACGCGTTCGGCGATGAGCGCGGAGACGACGAGGGCGTCCTCGCGGGAGAGGAGTTCGCGGGCGCGGGTGACACCGACGAGGGCGCGGCCCTGCTTGTCCATCTCGACGTTCTCCAGGGCGTGGAGGGTCAGGAGGAAGCTGTAGCAGGGGTCGACGAGCCGGCTGTAGAAGTCGAGGGCCTGCATGCGGCCGATGCTGCGGTTCTCCACCGAGCGGCGCAGTGAGGAGAGGCCGTCGAGGGCGTCGAGGACGGAGGTGAGCCGCTGGGCGGTGACCGGGCTCATCTCGCCGCGTACGCCGGGGTCGGCGGCGTTGCGCCGGATCAGGGCGATCTGGCGGTCGGTGGCCTCGCGTTGCACGCGGAGCTCGGTGAGGGCGTCGGCGGCCCGGGGGTCGGCGAGGTAGACGAGGGACTGGCGGCGTTCCTTCTGGATGACGCGGACGGTGTCCTCGATGGGGTAGCCGACCTTGTCGACGATGTAGGCGACGTCGAGGAGTTGCCGGGCCTCGCGGCCGGTGAGGACCGTAGCGAAGCCCCAGAGGCCGGTGAGGGAGACGAGCGGCACGAGGAGCAACGCCACGATCTTCCTGCGGATGGACTTCCCGCGAAAGCGCATGGCCTCCCCCAGCTCGGCCCCCGCGGCCACGGAGGTCCCTCACATCGTCACGTCGTCACGCTCGGCGTCAACACGCGGCGTCAACCTTCGGATTCAACAAACGGCGGCGCGAGCCTACTACTGCATCACAGCCATCTCGAAGACGCGTCCGGGCGATTTTCAGCCGGTCGAGTGAGTGTTGATCATGAGATGTCCCGGTATTCGAGGAGTTGGCTTCCGCCACTGTGGCGCAGGACACCTTGCGGGGCGCGGCGCGGGCCGCCGAGGCCCGTCCGCTCCACGATGGCTGGAATTGGGCGTTCCGCTCCGTCGAGAGGTGACCGGGGAGGGGACCGGCGAAACCTTTTCCCTCCCTCGTACGTCATTCTGTACCGGGGAGGGTGTGTCCGCGTAAAGCGGCTCAAGACGGGCAGCAGCTTCCCTGGAGACATCGTTGGTGGGGAGTGACGAGCGCGATGGAACACGAGGCGCGGCCGGTGCGGCAGTTGTGGGTGGAGGACGAGAAGGGCCGTCGCCGGTTGCCGGATCCGGTGCGGGCGGCCGCCGTGCGAGCCGTTCTGATCACCTCCGTGACGCTGATTCAGGCGATGGTCGCCTTCTTCTGCTCGCTCGCCGGGTCGTGGCTGGCGTTCCCGGTGACGATCACGGCGGTGGTCAGCACCGTGGTGGCGACCTGGAGCGTGCTCGACGTGTGGATCACCCGCCAGGTGTGGCAGCAGCGCAACGGCGTCGTGTCGGAGCCGAGCAGCACGGCGGGTCTGCTGCGGCGCGAACAGCGCCGGGAGGAAGGGGCGGCGCTGTCGGAGGCCGCCTGAGCGCGGACGAGCGGAGACGCGGAGACCTGATGGCGAGGGCGTTCGGCCCGGCCCCCGTTGCGCGGGGGACGGGCCGAACGCCTTTTCCATGACCGCGCCCGACTACTCCGGCGCCGCGCCGGAGGCCACGGCGGTGGCGGAGGCGGTGGCCGAGGTGGATGCGGAGGCCGCGGCGACGGCGGGGGCGGTCTCGGGAGTACGGCGGAACATCCGGGTCGCCGTGATCTCGCCGTGGATCGTCTCGCCCTCCGCGCTCGGCTGCGGCAGGCCCGGCCGCAGATGCTCCTCCACGCTGATGTACTTCAGGCCCGCCCTCAGGTCGGCATCGTTGCGCAGCCGGATGACCAGCGGGAACTCGGCGAGCGCGGTCGTGTCGAACAGGCCCGTGGTGTACAGCAGCTGCACGCCGAGCGCGTCGGACACCGCCCGCTGGAGCTCCAGCAGATACGTGGCGTTGGCGCGGCCGATGGGGTTGTCGAGGAACAGCGTGCCCGCGTGGCGGTGCTTGTCGCGGCCCCGGTCGTTGGAGCGGAGCGCGGCCATCGTGCAGTAGAGGGCGATGGCGGCGGTGAGCAGCTGGCCGCCGGAGAAGACGTCGCCCATCTGCCCGACCGGCACGCGTTCGGCGCGCAGCACCGCGTCCGGCTTGAGGATCTCCACGGCGACACCGCGCGGTTCGAGCGCCGCCTGGACACCGCGCAGCAGCAGGGACATCCCGTCCCGGCGCAGGTCGGAGTTCTTCCTGACGGCGGCGCGGGTCGCCTCGTCGATCACCTCGCCGAGGCGCTCGGTGAGGGTGGCCTGGTCGGGCTCCTCGAAGCGGATGCGCAGGAACTCCTGGCCCGACCACTCCCCCAGGCCCTCGGGCAGCCGGGACAGCCGCTGGGCGGAGCGCAGCGTGGCGAGCGCGGACTCCACCAGGCCGCGCAGCCGGTCCACGATGGAGTCGCGGTTGCGCTCCAGCTGCGCGAGCTCGTCGGTGAGCACGCGCAGGCGCGGGGCGAAGGCCTCGGCCCACTTCGCCGCGTGCTCCGGCAGTGCGGCGGCGGGCAGTTCACGGATCTGCTGGCGGGCCGGGGTGCGGACCTGCTCGAACCGGGTGGAGTTGGCGTGCCGTACGAGGATGTCGCCGGCCTCGCGGACTGCGGCGTCGGCGGCCGACAGGTCGGCGGCGCAGCCGCGCAGCGAACGGCGGGCCTCCGCCGCCGCGTTCCGGGCCTCCGCCAGCGGGCCGGGGTACGGCTCGGGCTCCTCCTGCTCCTCCTCCGCGTGGTCGCGCAGGAGGTCGCGGAGGAGCGCCGCGGTCTCGTCGAAGCCGCCGGCGGCGTCCTCGGCGGCCCGGTGGGCCTGGAGCAGACCGGCGTGGGCGGCGCGCGCCGCCTCCAGGGCGTCGGTGCGGGCGGCCAGTTCGGCGGTGGCGGTACGCAGCAGGGCCTGGGCGTGCTCGGCGTCGGCCGGGACGAGCTCCTCGGGCAGCTCGGTGTGCGCCTCGCCGTCCTCGGGGGCGAGCCGCTCGGCCTCGCCGCGCAGCCGGCCGAGCTTCTCGCTGGCCTCGGAGGCGCGCGTCTCCAACTTCTGTACGAGGGCTTCGGCGCGGGCGGCGGCGGCCTGGCGGGACGGTCCGTCCGCGCCGTCGGTGGACTCCAGGAGCTGCTCGGCGCGGGTACGGACCTTGTTGGTCAGGCGGTCGAGCTCGGCGCGGGCGGCGGACTCGTCGCTCTCGGCACGGGCCTGCTCGGCGCGCAGGTCGGCGCCGACGCCGACCTTCTCGTACAGCTGGGAGGCGGCGCGGTAGGCCTCGCGCAGGGTGGGGAGCGCGGCGCGGGAGGCGTCGGCGTCCTCCTCCGGCAGGTTCTCCGGGGCGCCGGCGATCTCGGCGCGCTCGGCGCGCAGCGCGCGGGCGGTGCGGTGGGCGTCGTCGGCGGCGCGCTGGGCGGCCCGGCGGTCCTCGTCGGCGGCGCGGGCACGCTCCAGGCAGGTCTGGGCGCGGGCCTCGCACTCGGCGGCCTCGTCGGCGAGTTCGCGCAGCCTGGCCTGCCAGGCGGAACGCTCGCGCAGCCGGAAGGCGAGGCCGGCGAGCGCGTCGGCGGCACGGCGGGACCGCTGGGCGGCCTCCTGCCGCTCGTCGCGGACCCGGGCGGCGTCGGCGGCGGCCTCGTCGGCCTCGGCCCGTACCGTACGGGCCTCGGCGAGCGCGGCGACCGCGGCCTCGGCGGCGGTACGGGCGGAGGCCGCGGCGGCGGCCAGCTCCGTGAGCATGCCGGGCGGGCAGTCGGCGCGCCAGGCGCCGATCCGGGCGGCGAGGGAGCGGTCGCCCGCGAGGCGGGCGGCGAGGGCCCGGATCTCCTCGTCACGGGCGGCGGCACGGGCGCGCAGGGCCTGGCGCTCCTCGTCGGCGGCGTGCTCGTCGTGCATCGCCGGGTTCGGCGGCACGAGGAAGACCTCCCCGTCCTGCCCGGAGTCGGGCGCGGGCACGGGCGCGAGGAGGGCGGCGGCGGTGCCGACGGCGACGGTGGAGCGGGGCAGCAGCGCGGCGCCGCTCAGCACTTCGCGGGCACGGCCGTAGGAGACGGGGTCGGTGATGACGACGCCGTCGACCAGCTCGGGGCGGGCGGCGAGGACGGCGGCGTGGTCGGCGGGGTCGACGGCCTGGGCGAGGTAGCGCCAGCCGGGCAGGGCGGGGATGCCGTGCTCGCCGAGGTACTCGACAGTGGCGAGGACGTCGGGGCCGGGCGGCAGCAGACCGCCGTCGCCGAGGGCGCCGAGGATGCGGTTGTCGTCGGCGGCGGCCGTGCGCAGGTCGAAGAGCTGGCGCTCGGCGGAGGCGATGGACTGGTCGAGCAGGGCGCGCAGGTCGTCGGCGTACCGGTCGAACTCGGTGACGGTGAGGGGGCCTTGGGCGGCCGGCCGCAGACCGAAGGCGGCGCCGGGGGCGGCGTGGCCGGTGGCGGGCGCGGCGGCGGTGCCGGTGCGGTCGCCGGGGTCACCGGGGCCCTGGTCACGGAGGCCCTGACCACCCGGGCCCTGGCCAGGGAGGCCGTGGCCGCGGGCCGCGGGGTCGCCGGGCGTGGCGAGGCCGCTCTCGGCCTGGTCGTCGGACCGGGCCGCGCTGCCGTACGCGTCGCCGTCGGCGGCGGCGCTTCCGGCGTGGCCGGCGGCTTCCGGCCCGTCCGCGCCGGGGCGGGCGGCCGTGGCCGGGCCCGTCCGGCCGGCGCGGTGGTCACCGGACGCGGAGCCGGCCGGGCCGCCGGCGCCGTCGCGGCGGCTCCCGGTCGCGCCGGGGCCGCCCTGACCGGGGACGACGCCGGTGCCCGGGGTGCCGGCCCGCTGGCCCGGGACGGGGGCGGGGGTGCTCGGCAGGCTGAGCAGTTCGGCCAGGCGCTCCTCGGCGGCCAGCGACTCGGCGGCGCGGCGCTCCGCCTCGTAGGCGTGCTCGGCGGCCTCGGCCGCGTCGGAGGCGCGGGCGGCGGCGAGTTCGGCGCGGGATTCGGCGGCGGCGGCCTCTCGGGCGCGTTCGGCGGCCGTCCGGGCGGCCTCGCGGGCCGCGTCCCACGCGGCGACCGTGGTCTTCTCGGCGTCGCTCGCGGCGAGGGCGGCGCGGGCGGGGTCGGCGTCGGGCGCCGTGTCGTCGAGCCAGCCGGCGCGGACGGCCTCGGCCGTCTCCTGTTCGACCTCGGCGAGGCGCTGGCGCAGGTGGCCCGCCTCGCTGCGGGCGCGCTGGGCCTCGGTGGCGGCGGCGGTGGCGTCGCGGTGGGCGGTCTCGCCGGCCTCCTGGAGGGCGGCGGAACGCTCCTCCTCCTCGGCGGCCTGCCGTTCGCCTTCCTCGGCCGCGGCGGCCAGTGCCCGTACGAGATCGGCGGCGGCCTTGGCGCGGGCGGCGAGGGCCGGGGCGGCGTCCCGCTCGGCCTCGCGGATGGCCGCGGCGACGCGCGTGGAGCGGTCGCTCGCTGCCCGGTGGCGGAGCACGGACTCGGCGGCCTGCCAGGCCGCGTGCAGGGTGCGGGCGTCGCTGAGCTCGCGGCGCTGGGCGGCGGCGCCCTTCTCGGCGGCCGTCAGGGCCAGTGAGGCGTGGCGGTAGGCGAGTTCGGCGGCGATGAGGGCGCTGCGGCCGCGTGCGGTCTCGGCCTCGGAGACGGCGTGGGCGGCGGAGGTGACCTGCTGGGCGAGTTCGGCGGCCCGGCCGCGCTCCTGGGCGGCGCGGGCGGAGAGCCGGCGGGCGAGGGTGCGGGTGCGGCGTTCGGCGCCGGCGTGCACGTCGCGGGCGCGGGCGCGGGTGTCGGCGGCGTCCACGATGCGGGTGAGCAGGTCGACGGAGCCGGCGGTGAAGTCCCGTTCGGCGGTGAGCTCGGCGCGGCGGCCGAGCTTGTTGCCGAAGCCGCTGACCAGGTCGGCGAGGCCGTCGGTGTCGCGGGTGTCGGTGACGGCGCGCAGCAGCAGGTCGGTGAAGTCGGAGTCCTTCTTGACCGCGAAGAGGCCGGCGGCCTCGCCCTCGTCGGCGTTCATCTCCCGCTGATAGCGGAAGAGTTCGGGGTCGAGTCCGAGGTCGCCGAGGTGCTCGTTCCAGCGGTCGTGGATCTCCTCCCAGTAGACCTCCAGGTGGGGATAGGCCTTGCCCGCCTCGGTGAGGGCGTCGCGGAAGCCCTTCATGGTGCGGCGGCGGCCGGTGGCGCCGGAGGTGCCCTCGGCGGGCGGGCGGACGGAAGTGGCCTCGGCGACGGGCAGGTTGTCGAGGCTGAGCCCGGGGCCCGGGCGGAAGGAGTACCAGGCCTCGGCGAACTTGCGGGGGTCGTTGGAGACCTGGCGGCCGCGCCACTCGCTGGCCTTGCCGACGACGACGAGTTCACCGGTGAGGGTGTGCTGCCACTCCAGGGCGACGTGGCCGCAGTCGTCGGCGAGGAGGAACTTGCGGAGCACGCCGGAGCTGGCGCCGCCGAGGGTGTTGCGGTGGCCGGGCAGCATGACCGAGAAGATCAGCTTGAGGAGGACGGACTTGCCGCCGCCGTTCTCCAGGAAGAGGACGCCGGCGGGGGCCGGGCGGCGCGGCGGGCCGACCGGCTCCTCCTCGAAGAACTCCGCCTGGGTGGGGGCGGGGTGGGGCACGGGCGCGCCGACTCCGCGCAGGTCCAGGACGGTGTCGGCGTAGCGGGCACCGGCCGGGCCGATGGAGTAGAGGCGGACCCGGGACAGCTCGTACATGCGGCGGACTCTCGTCGTGTCGTTCGTGGATCAGGCGTGGAAGGGCAGGCCGGCGTCGGCGGCGATCTCCAGGTCGTCGCCCTCCGGCGGCGGCAGGAGCGTGGCGGTGCCGTCGCTGACGGGGACGATGCCGAGGTCGAGGAGCTCGGCGAGGGCGGCGCTGCCGGCCATGTCGCGGACCTGGAGCTGGTAGCGGGCGGTGGTGCGGTAGGAGCCGCCGGACTCGTCGCCGGTGCGCTGGAGGAAACCGGAGTCGGTGAGGAAGGCGACGGCCTTGCCGACGATGCCGGTGGTGGAGCCGGCGAGCCGGCGTGCGTCCTTGGTGGCGCCGGTGGCGCTGCGGCGGGCGTAGATCCGCCAGGCGGCCTCCAGGCCGGGGGCATCGGTCTCGGGGTCGGTGTTCTCGCCCTGCTGCTCGGCGCGCTCCTCCAGGCGGCGGCAGGCCTGGCGTACGAAGGCGTCGACGCCGTTGACGGTGAGCCGGCCGATGTAGCCGTCGTCGGCGAGGTCCTCGGGGCGGGGGAAGGCCATGGCGGCGACGGCGAGGTGGGCGAGGCCGTGCAGGAACCGGTCGGCGGAGTCGGTGGAGGCACGGCGGGCGTAGTCGCCCATGCGGACGGCGAAGACGGAGTCCTCCCCGGCGGTGACGGCCATGCCGGCGCGCGGGGAGACCTCCAGGACGACGAGGCCGAGGCCGGTGGCGACGGCGTCGGCGAGGCGCGCGAAGGCGGGGTCCTCGCGGTAGCGGCGGAGCAGTTCGGCGTACTCGGCGTCACGGGCGGGCAGCAGCTTGGGCTGCAGGCCGAAGGAGACGAGCCGGGCGGCGTCGGCCGCGTCGGCGGGCGTCAGCGCCGCGGTCGCGGGGGTGGTCCGGGGGGCCTCCGGCTCGCTCCACGCGTCGGTGTGCTCGACGTGGTGTTCGCTCACGGCTGGGGCTCCTCGGGACGGTGGGTGGGTTCGGGCAGGGGCAGGCGTACGGGCGTGACGGCGACGGGCGGCGGCGTGACCACCGGCTCGGCACGGGTCTCGGCACCGCGCGGCAGCGGCACCGCCCGCACGAACGGCCGCCCCACCGGCCCGCTCGCGCCCCCGACGACGACGGCCGCGACGCGCGGTCCGTCCCCGTCCGGCTCGGACGGCGCCTCGACGGGCCGCGCGACGGCGACGCGCGTCACACGGATGCCGGGCACGGGGGTGCCGGGCACGGGCGTGTCGGGCACAGGCGTGTCGGGCACAGGCGTGCCGGGGCGGGAGCCCTGGGCCGGGGTCCGCTCGGCGTGCGGCGGTGCGGTGCGCCGCGCGTCGGGCCCGGCGGGTGGCGGCGCGACGGGCCGCGCGTCAGGCCCGGCGGCCGGGGCGGTGGGGGCGGCCGCGCGGGTGCCGGTGCCCGTCGGCACGGCGGGATCGCCAGCGCGGGTGCCGGTACCCGTCGGGGCGGTGGGGGCGGCCGCGGGGGTTCCGGTGCGCGTCGGTGCGCCGGGGACCGGTGCGGCGAGGGAGGCCATGGGCTCCGGAGCGACGGACGGCGAGGCTGCCGGGGCTGCTGGGGCTGCCGCAGGCACGCCGGCAGGCGGCCCGGCGGCGTCCGGCCCCGCCGACGGCGCGGTGGCATTCCCCGCAGCGCCCGAGGCCGGCACCGGCCCGTCGGCACACGGCACGGGCTCCGCGGCCGTCGCCGGGGTCGTGTCGGTCGGGTCCGCGGGGGTCATGTGGCCTCCGTGCGGTCGGCCGCCATGCCCGCGGCGTCGAGGAGGGCCGTGCCGACGATGAGGTCGGCGCCGCCGAATTCGGGGTCGTCGAGGGGGGTGCCGTCGTCGACGGCGAAGAGGAGGCGTTCCTCGCCCTGGCGGTAGGCCGTGCCGACCGGAGGGCTGGCGGCGTGGACGGCGAGGAGGGCGACCAGGTAGGGAAGATCGGGGTCGAGGCGGCGGGCGTCGGCGAGGAGGCCGGAGAGGCGGCGCGGGGCGTCGTGCTCCAGGTCGAGGAGCTCCATGGCGCTCGCCAGCTGCTCCTCGCTGAAGCGGCTGTCGTCGGGGGTGGCGATCAGGTCCGGCTCGGGCATCTCGGCGCCCAGGTGCTGGCGCTCCACGGGCGGGGTGAGGAGCATGTCGACGAGGTCGCCGACGCGGACGGACGCGGGCGTGCGCAGGCCCGTGCCGTGGGCGAAGAAGGCGTCGGTGACCTTGATGGCCTGCTCGACGGGCAGCGGCAGGACCGGGGCGACCAGCTGTCCGTACAGGTCGAGGCCCGTGTACGCGGTGGGCGCGGCGAAGGCCTGGCGGTCCTGTTCGGCGCGGAAGAGCGGGCCGGCCTCCAAGAGGCGGGACTGGAGCTGGGTGTGCCGCCGGATGCAGTCCTTGACGATGTCGACGAGCTCGGCGGCGCGGCGCTTGTGCTCCTGGTCCTCCGCCTCGTCGCGGGCCTTGCGGATGTTGGTGAGGATCGCGTTCTCGTGGCGGTAGCGGTCGGCGACGTGGTCGAGCGCCTCGGCGATCATGTCGGGGACCGCGTTGAGCCAGTCGACGGCGCGGACGTTGCGCCGGGTGGCCTCCAGGGTCTTGCGGAGGGTCTCCGCGTACTGCACGGTCCGGTAGCGGGCCTGCTCCGCGGCGAGCTGGGCGTCGGCGAGGCGGCCCCGGTTGATGAGGACCTCCAGCTTCACCTCGGCGGCGATCTGGGCGCTGGTGACGTCCGTGTCGAGGGCGCCGACGAGGACGTTGACCGCTTCGTCCGTCGTACGGAGGTAGACGCCGCCGCCGTAGCCCGGGACCTCTTCGATGAGTTTGAAGTCGTAGTCGCGGCGGATGTAGACGCCGTCCGCGCCGAACGTGCCGTAGACGGCACGGAAGCCGCGGTCGACGCTGCCGACGTTGATCAGGTTCTCCAGGACCCAGCGGGCGACGCGCTCGTGCTCGGCGGCGGGGCGCTCGGGGGCCTGGGCGGCGACACGGGGCAGCAGACGGGCGATTATCTGCTCGCTGTCGGCGCCGGTGTCGAAGTCCATGTTGAGCGTGACGAGGTCGATCGCGGCGAGGGCGATCTCGGCCATCGCGTAGACCGAGTACTCACCGGCCAGGTTCGCCTTGCGCGCGTCGAGGTCGTGCAGCGGGGCGGTGCACGCGAGCGCGCGGAGCCGCCGCGCGAGCCCTTCGTCGGCGGCCGGGCCCTGCGCGGGGCGCGGCCCCGCGCTGAGCTGGGGCGGAGCGAGGTCCGTCGAGGCAGGCGAAGTCACGGTGCACAGAGTAGGTCCTCGAACTGACAACGGTCGAAACGGCGCTTATGCGACCGCGACGGCCTGCCCCGGCGCACCCCGGCCTCGCGCTTGCGCGACCGCGACGGCCTGCCCCGGCGCACCCCGGCCCCGGTCGGCCCGCGCCCCCGAGAACGCTCCCCCGCGCCCGGCGCCCGCTCACCCCTCCGGTTCGTCGACCGCCTTCGCGTACGCCTCGGCGATACGGGTGCGGGAGTCGTCCAGGTAGCGGGCGAGGAGTCGCTCGGCGCCGTCCCGGTCTCCGGACCGCAGCACGTCCAGAATCTCCCGGTTTCTTAGGAGATAGGGCTCGTGGAGACCGCGCGGGTCGTCCACCATGTGGAAGGCGAGCCGGAGTTCGGCGAGCACACCGCGCATGAGTTCGTCGGTGCGGGCGCTGCCGGCCAGGGCGACGAGCTCGCGGTGGAAGTGGATGTTGGCGGTGGAGACGCCCTTCCAGTCCCCGGCGCGCGCGGCCCGCTCGCCCTCCGCGACGGCGGCGGCGAGCCCGTCGACCGGGAACGGCGGCTCCCCGAGCCCGCGCACGACGGCGCATTCGACGAGCCGGCGGGTGCGGTAGATGTCGGCGACGTCCTCGACCGCGAGGACCCGGACGAAGACGCCCCGGTTGAGCCGGTGGACGAGCAGTCGTTCGTGGGTGAGCAGCCGGAAGGCCTCACGCAGGGTGTTGCGGGACACCCCGAGGGCGCCGCCGATGCTCTCCTCGGACAGGCGGGTGCCGGGCGGGAAGAAGCCCTCGGCGATCCGGGTGCGCAGGATGTCGGCGACCCGTTCCGCCGTGCTCGTGCGCCCCAGCAGGGCGCGGTCGTCGGCCAGTTCGCCGAATCCGTCCATGTGCCTCGTTCCCTCCGTCGTCCGCGGCCGAGTCAATCGCAGGAACCGTCACGGAAACAAGAACGAGCCGACACGTCTCTTGTCGGATCGTTCAACAATCCCTACATTGAACGACACCGCACCGCTCCTCACTCCTCCTCCCTCTGCGAGGTGCAGATGAGCACGACCAGGACCCAGCAGCAGATCCGGGACGAACGGGCCGACGACACCGGCGCGTTCGCGTGGCTGCGCGCCCTCGGACCGCGCGGCAGGCGCGCGTTCGGCGGCGCCTTCGGCGGATACGCCCTTGATTCGTACGATTTCTTCACCCTGCCGCTGTCGATGGTGGCGATCGCCGCCTACTTCCACCTCGACCAGGGGCAGACCGGCCTCCTCACCACCGTCACCCTGGTGGTCTCGGCCGTCGGCGGAGCGCTCGCCGGCATCCTCGCCGACCGGATCGGACGGGTCCGGGCGCTGATGATCACGGTCGCCACCTACGCCCTGTTCACCGTCCTGTGCGGCTTCGCGCCGAACTACGAGACGCTGATGGTCTTCCGCGCCCTGCAGGGCCTCGGCTTCGGCGGCGAGTGGGCGGTCGGCGCCATCCTGGTCGCCGAGTACGCCTCCGCGCGGCACCGGGGCCGTACGCTCGGCGGCATCCAGAGCGCGTGGGCGGCCGGCTGGGCGCTCGCCGTGATCGTCTACACGCTGGTCTTCCAGTTCGTCGACGCCGACACCGCCTGGCGGGTCATGTTCTGGACCGGCGCCCTGCCCGCCCTGCTCATCGTCTACGTGCGCCGCAACGTCGAGGACGCGCCGCAGGCGGCCGAGGCGCGCCGCGCGAGCGCCGACCGCGGCTCGTTCACCGCCGTCTTCAGGCGCCCGCTGCTCGGCACCACCCTCTTCGCGGTGCTGCTCTCGACCGGCGTCCAGGGGGGCTACTACACGCTCGCCACGTGGGTGCCGACCTTCCTGAAGACCGAGCGCGGACTGACGGTCGTCGGCACCGGCGGCTATCTGACCTTCCTGATCTCCGGGGCCTTCACCGGCTACCTCACCGGCGGCTATCTCACCGACCGGCTCGGCCGGAAGAAGAACATCGCGCTCTTCGCGGTCCTGTCCGCGCTCGCCGTCCTCGCCTACACCCACATCCCGGCCGGGGCGAACACCCTGCTCCTGGTCCTCGGCTTCCCGCTCGGCTTCTGCATGTCGGCCATCTTCAGCGGCTTCGGCTCCTTCCTCGCCGAGCTCTACCCGACGGCCGTCCGCGGCACCGGTCAGGGCTTCACCTACAACACCGGCCGCGCGGTCGGCGCGCTCTTCCCCACCCTGGTCGGCTTCCTCGCCGACAGCTGGGGCGTGGGCGGCGCCCTGGTGTTCGGCGCCGTCGGCTACGGACTCGCCGTGCTCGCCCTGCTCGGCCTGCCGGAGACCCGCGGGAGGGAACTCGTATGAGCCGCCCCACGACCGCCCACGACGGCGCCCGCGACCGCGACCGCGCCCTCGTCCCGGATCCGCCTGCCGCACGCGCGCGTGCCCGCGCGTGTGCCACGGGGCCCACCGCCGGCCGGGGCCCCGGCCATACGCGGGTGACGTCGCCGCCCGGCGGCATCGTGCGCTGAATTCGTGCTCTTCCGCGCGGCAAGGAAAGGAAACCTCTCATGACCCGGGTCTCGATCGACCTCAACGCCGATCTCGGCGAGGGCTTCGGCCGCTGGACGCTGACCGACGACGAGCGGCTGCTCTCGGTGGTCACCAGCGCCAACGTGGCCTGCGGCTTCCACGCCGGGGACGCGGCGACCATGCGCCGCGTCTGCGAACTGGCGGCGGAACGCGGGGTACGGATCGGGGCCCAGGTCTCCTACCGCGACCTGGCCGGTTTCGGCCGGCGCGCCATGGACGTGCCGCCGGCCGAGCTGGCGGCGGAGGTCGCGTACCAGATCGGCGCCCTGGAGGTGTTCGCCCGTGCGGCCGGCTCCCGGGTGGCGTACGTCAAGCCGCACGGCGCTCTCTACAACCGGGTGGTGCGCGACGAGGAGCAGGCGGCGGCGGTCGTGGAGGGTGTCCTCCTCGCCTCGGGCCGTCCGACCGGCGGCCGAGGGTCGTCCGACCAGGGGGCGTCCGACCAGGGCCCGTACGCTCGGGGGCTGCCGGTCCTCGGGCTGCCCGGGTCACGGCTGCACGAGGCCGCCGTGCGGGCCGGACTGCCGGTCGTCGGCGAGGCGTTCGGCGACCGCGCCTACCGGGCCGACGGCACCCTGCTGCCACGGGGGCAGGAGGGCGCCGTCGTCACCGATCCGGCGGAGGTGGTGGAACGGTCGGTCTCCATGGCCCGGTTCGGTGTGGTCACCGCGCACTGCGGGCGTTCGGTCGCCGTCCGGGCCCGCTCGCTGTGCCTCCACGGCGACACGCCGGGCGCCGTGGAGCTGGCCCGGCGGGTGCGGGCGCAGCTGGAGTCCGCCGGGGTCCGGGTGGAGGCCTTCGCATGAGGGCCCGCGAGGTGTTCCGGGTCGGCGAACGCGGGCTGCTGGTCGAGCTGGTGAGCGGCGAGGCGACGGAGGCCTTCCACGCCGAGCTGCTGCGCCGGCGGGAGGCGGGCACGCTGCCCGCCGTACGGGAGATCGTTCCGGCGGCGCGGACGGTGCTCCTGGAAGGTGTGGCGGCTCCCGACCGGCTCGCGGCCGAGCTGCGCTCCTGGGACGTTCCCGTGCGCCACGCGCGCGAGGCGGCGTCCGTGGAGGTGCCGGTGCGCTACGACGGCCCGGATCTCGCCGACGTGGCCGATCTGTGGGGGGTGTCCGTGGAGGCGGCGGTGCGGATCCACTCGGAGACCCGGTTCCGGGTCGCCTTCTGCGGGTTCGCGCCGGGCTTCGGCTACCTCACGGGCCTCGGCAGCCGTTACGAGGTGCCGCGGCGGGCCACCCCGCGTACCGCCGTACCGGCCGGCTCGGTCGCGCTCGCGGGGCCGTACACCGGGGTGTACCCGCGTTCCTCGCCCGGCGGCTGGCAGTTGATCGGCACGACGGACGCGGTGCTGTGGGACCCGGCCCGCGAGCCCGCCGCGCTGCTCTCCCCCGGCACCCAGGTGCGTTTCACGGTGGCGGGCCGATGACCGACCGTGCTCTCGCCGTCGTACGGGCCGGGGCGCTGACCACCGTGCAGGACCTGGGACGCCCCGGGTACGCGCACCTGGGCGTGCCGCGCTCCGGCGCGCTCGATCCGGAGGCGGTACGACTCGTCAACCGGCTGCTCGGCAACGCGGAGGGCGCGGCCGTCCTGGAGACCACGCTCACCGGGTGCGCGGTGCGGCCGCGCCGCGCGGTGACGGCCGTCGTGGGCGGTGCCCCCTGCCCGGTGACCGTGGACGGCCGGCCCGCCGCCTGGGGCACGCCCGTACGGCTCGGGCCCGGGCAGCTCCTGGAGGTGGGCGCGGCGGTGCGCGGGCTGCGCTCTTACGTGGGGTTCGGCGGCGGGGTCGCCGTCGAACCGGTGCTCGGCAGCCGCTCCACCGACCTGCTGTCCGGGCTCGGCCCGGCGCCGCTGGTGGACGGGGTGGTGCTGCCGCTGGGGGCGGCCACGGCCGTACGGGGGTCGGTCGACGCTCCCCCGTGGCCGGGCCCGGGGGACGAGCTCGTCCTGCGGGTCCGGCTCGGGCCCCGTGACGGCTGGTTCACGCCCGGCGCGCTGAGAACGCTCGCCACGCGCGCGTGGCGGGTGTCATCGGCGAGCAACCGCATCGGGCTGCGCACGGAGGGCCCGGCCCTGGAGCGGGCCGTCCACGGTGAACTGCCCAGCGAGGGCATGCCGCTCGGCGCGGTGCAGGTGCCGCCGGACGGCCGTCCGGTGGTGTTCCTCGCCGACCATCCGACGACGGGTGGCTATCCGGTGGTGGCGGTCGTCCGGGAGGCCGACCTGGCGCGGGCGGCGCAGGCGGTTCCGGGGACGGTGGTGCGCTTCGTGCCGTACCGCTGAGGTACTCGCGACGCTGACGTGCTCGCGACCGCTGGCGTGTTCGCGGGACCCGTCACGAGGTGGGCCCGCCCGGAGTGCGCCACGCTGCGTCCGCCGTGCCGGCCGGTCGGCGGAAGACGTCTGTCCGGGGCCGTCCCCGACAGGGGCGGGCTGGGTCGCCTGTTCGGGGCGGTCCGGACGGGTCAGCGGGCCGGGTCGCCGACGGTGGCGGAACCGTCGTCCTCGGGCAGGCCGTAGCCCCCGCCGCCCGGGGTGCGGATCACCAGGACGTCGCCGGGGCCGACGTCCGTCGTGTCGACGCCCTCCAGCCGCTCGACGGTGCCGTCGGCGCGCTCGACCGCGTTGGCGCCGAGTGCGCCCGGCAGGCCACCCGCCATGCCGTACGGCGGAACGCGGCGGTGGCCGGTCAGCAGGGTGACCGTCATCGGTTCCAGGAAGCGGATGCGGCGCTCGGCGCCGTTGCCGCCGACGTGGTGGCCGCGACCGCCGCTGCCCTCGCGGATCGCGAAGGCGTCGACCCGGACGGGGTGGCGCCACTCCAGGATCTCGGGGTCGGTCAGCCGGGAGTTGGTCATGTGCGTCTGGACGGCGTCGGCGCCGTCGAAGTCCTCGCCCGCACCGGAGCCGCCGGCGACCGTCTCGTAGTACTGCACGCGGTCGTTGCCGAAGGTGACGTTGTTCATGGTGCCGGAGCCCTCGGCCTGGACGCCGAGGGCCGCGTAGAGGGCGCCGGTGACGGCCTGGGAGGTCTCGACGTTGCCGGCGACGGTGGCCGCGGGGTAGCGCGGGGCGAGCATGGAACCGGGCGGGACGCGCACGTCGAGCGGCTCCAGACAGCCGCTGTTGAGCGGGATGTCGTCGTCGACGAGGGTGCGGAACACGTACAGGACGGCGGCCATGACGACGGAGGTCGGCGCGTTGGCGTTGCCCGGCAGCTGCGGGGAGGTGCCGGTGAAGTCGAGAACGGCTCGGCAGCGTTCGCGGTCGACGCGCACGGAGACCTGGATGACGGCACCGCCGTCGGTCTCGTAACGGTAGGAGCCGTCGTTCAGGCCGGCGACGATGCGGCGGACGGACTCCTCGGCGTTGGCGCGGACGTGCCGCATGTAGGCGTGGACGACGTCGAGGCCGAACCGGTCGACGGTCTTGCGGAGTTCCTCGATGCCCTTCTCGTTGGCGGCGATCTGGGCGCGCAGGTCGGCGAGGTTGGTGTCGGGGTCGCGCGAGGGGTGGGGGGCGCCGGTGAGCAGGGCCCGGGTCTCCGCCTCGCGCAGTCTTCCGTCGCGGACCAGGAGCCAGTTGTCGAAGAGGACGCCCTCCTCGTGGACGGTGCGGCTGAAGGCGGGCATGGAGCCGGGGGTGATGCCGCCGATCTCGGCGTGATGGCCGCGGGAGGCCACGAGGAAGAGCAGGTCCGTGCCGGTGTCGTCGAAGACGGGTGTGACGACGGTGACGTCCGGCAGGTGGGTGCCGCCGTGGTACGGGTCGTTGATGGCGTACACGTCGCCGGGGCGCAGGTCGTCCGCGTCGCGGCGCAGCACCTCCTTGATGGTCTCGCCCATGGAGCCGAGATGGACGGGGATGTGGGGAGCGTTGGCGATGAGGTTGCCCTCGGGGTCGAACAGGGCGCAGGAGAAGTCGAGCCGTTCCTTGATGTTGACGGAGCGTGCGGTGTTCTCCAGGCGGACGCCCATCTGCTCGGCGATCGCCATGAAGAGGTTGTTGAAGACCTCCAGGAGCACGGGGTCGACGTCGGTGCCGGCGGCTCTGCGGGCGGGGCGCGGCGTGACGCGGCGCAGCAGAAGGTGGCCGCCTTCGGTGGCGGTGGCGCGCCAGCCGGGGTCGACGACGGTGGTGGCGTCGGCCTCGGCGAGGATGGCGGGGCCGTCGACGCCGTCGCCGGGGCGCAGGTCCTCGCGCCGGTGCAGCGGGGTGGGGGCGGGCCCGTCTCCGCTGTGCATGGTGACGGTCGCTCTCGGCGCGAGCTCGCCCTGGCGGGTGCTGCGGGGGACGACGACGGGGCCGTGCGGTCCGGCGGTGCCGACGGCTTCCACGGAGACGGCCTCGACGACGATGGGGGCGTCCATGGTGAAGCCGTAGCGCCGCCGGTGGACGGCTGTGAACCGGGCTTTCATCTGTTCTGCGGTTCCAAGGGGTACGGGGAGGCTCGCGTCGGTGCCGGCGTAACGCAGCAGCACGCGCGCGTGGGTGGTGATCGCCTCGTCGGGGAGTCCGTCGGCGCGCAGGTCGGCGCGGGTACGGTCGGCGAGTTCGGCGCAGAGGCGGGTGACGCGCTCGGCGGTGCCGGAGGCGCCCCCGGCGCGGGCCGCGCGCCCGACGGCGGCCCCGGCTACGGGCGCGGCCTCGGCTCCGGGCGCGTGCCCGGCTTCGGACTCGTCCCCGGATCCGGATTCGTCCCCGGATCCGGATTCGTCCCCGGCTTCGGCCTCCTCCCCGGCCTGGGACTCGTGCCCGGCTTCCGTCGCGTCGAGTTCGGCTTCCGTCGCGTCGAGTTCGGCCTCGACCGACTGCTCCCCCATGGCGGTGGCGTCGGCGAGGCCGATCCCGTACGCGGAGAGGACTCCGGCCAGCGGCGGTACGAGGACGGTGTCCACGCCCAGGGCGTCGGCGACGGCGCAGGCGTGCTGGCCGCCGGCGCCGCCGAAGCAGGTGAGGGCGTAGCGCGTGATGTCGTGGCCGCGCTGGACGGAGATCTTCTTGACGGCGTTGGCCATGTTGAGCACGGCGATCTCCAGGAAGCCCGCGGCCACCTCCTCGGGAGTACGGTCACCGCCGATCTCCGCGGCGAGGTCCGTGAACCGCCTACGGACGACATCGGCGTCGAGCGGCTGGTCGCCGTGTGCGCCGAACACAGCCGGGAAGTGGTCCGGTTGGATCCGGCCGAGCATCACGTTGGCGTCGGTGACGGTCAGCGGGCCGCCGCGGCGATAGCAGGCGGGGCCGGGGACGGCACCGGCGGAGTCCGGCCCGACGCGGTAGCGCCGGCCGTCGTAGTGCAGGACGGAGCCGCCGCCCGCCGCGACCGTGTGGATGCTCATCATGGGGGCGCGCATCCGCACCCCGGCGACCTGCGTGCCGAGTTCCCGCTCGAACTCGCCCGCGTAGTGCGAGACGTCCGTCGACGTGCCGCCCATGTCGAAGCCGACGACCCGGTCGAAGCCGGCCTGCTCCGAGGTGCGGGCCATGCCGACGACGCCGCCGGCCGGGCCGGACAGGACGGCGTCCTTGCCCCGGAAGCGGGCCGCCTCCCGCAGCCCGCCGTTGGACTGCATGAACATCAGCCGCACGCCGGAGAGTTCACGGGCGACCTCGTCCACGTACCGCCGCAGGATCGGCGAGAGGTACGCGTCGACGACGGTGGTGTCGCCGCGCGGGACGAGCCTGACCAGCGGGCTGACCTCGTGGGAGCAGCTGATCTGGGTGAAGCCGGCGGCACGGGCGAGTGCGGCGACGCGGGCCTCGTGGGCGGTGTGGCGGTAGCCGTGCATCAGGACGACGGCGGCGGAACGCAGTCCGTCGCGGTGGGCGTCGGCCAGGGCGGCGGTGACGGCGTCCTCGTCGAGGGGCGTGACGACCCGGCCGTGGGCGTCGACCCGCTCGGGAACCTCGATCACGCGCGCGTACACCGCTTCGGGCAGCACGATGTGGCGGGCGAAGATGCGCGGCCGGTTCTGATAGGCGATGCGCAGGGCGTCGCGGAAGCCGGCGGTGATCAGCAGGACGGTGGGCTCGCCGCGCCGCTCCAGCAGGGCGTTGGTGGCGACGGTGGTGCCCATCTTGACGACGGCGATCCGGTCGGCGGGGACGGGTTCACCGGGGCCGAGGCCGAGGAGGAGCCGGATCCCGGCGACGGCGGCGTCCTCGGGGCGGTCGGGATCATGGGAGAGCAGCTTGCGGGTGACGAGCCGGCCGTCGGGGCGCCGGCCCACGATGTCGGTGAAGGTGCCGCCGCGGTCGATCCAGAACTCCCAGCGCCCGGTCATGGTCCCATTGTGGCCGCGAGCGCCCGGGACAGGGCGTGTTCGGCGCGGGCGTCGAGCCGGGCCCGGGTGCCGGTGGCGGAATGGCGCAGCTCGGTGGCGGCGAGCAGGAGCAGCTGGGGCAGCAGGTCGCCGCAGCGGCGTACGACCCAGGCGGTCCCGGCGGTGGCGAGCCAGAGCAGCGCGTCCGTACGGGTCGGCGGGGGCTGTTCGGGTTCGGGCGACGGCGGTGTGCCGTGGGCGAGTCCGCGGTCGCGGAGCAGCCGGTGGAAGGCGGCGGCGACGGCGCGGTGGCCGCGCTCGCCGGGGTGGAGCCGGTCGGCGCTCCACAGGGACCGGTCCTCGGTCCAGGCGGGGGCGTCGAGATGGAGGTGGACGGCGCCGTACCGCGCGGAGAGCGCGTGCACGACGGCGTTGACGGCCCGCTGCCGCCGGGCGAGCGGCCGGGCGAGGGCCGCGGGCAGGCCCAGCATCCGGCCCGGGTCGGGCAGACAGGCGGTGAGCAGGACGGCGCCGCTGGCGGAGAGTTCGGCGCAGACACGGTCGAGGCGGCGGGCGAGCGGTCCGATGTCGAAGGTGCGGCGCAGGGTGTCGTTGACGCCGACGACGACGGACGCGAGCTGGGGCCGCAGGGCCACGGCCCTCGGCAGCTGAACCTCGGCCACGTCTCGGCTCTGTGCCCCGCTGACGGCCAGGTTGGTGAACGCGACCTCTTCCCCGCCGGGTCTCAACCCCTCCGCGAGCAACCCGGCCCACCCCCGCCACCGGGCGCCCACCGGGTCGCCGACCCCCTCACTGAGGGAGTCGCCGAGGACCACGAACCGGGTGACGGGCGAGGGGGCGCCCCGGGGCGCCGGGGCTGCGGGCCCGGACCGGAGGCGCGATGCCGAGACGTCGGACGCCGGGGCGGTCAGCGCGGACCCGAGGTGCGACGCCGGGGCGCCGTCTCGGTCCGCCGGGCCGGGCGTCGGCTCGGGACGGGGTGTCGGGGGATGCCGGGTGGTCATCGGAGGGTCTCCCGCGACGCCCTGCCGACGGCGGCCGTCGGCGCCGCGTCGTGGGCCGTCAGGAAGGCGGTGGTCGCGCGCGACCAGGAGAAGAGTTCGGCGCGGGCGCGGGCGGCCGTGCGGCGCTCGTCGTCCGGGCGGTCGAGGACCGTGCGGACGGCGCGGGCGAAGGAGGCCGGGTCGTCGGCGGCGCAGGCGCCGGCATCCGCGACGACCTCGGGCAGGGCGGAGGAGGCGCTGCAGACGACGGGTGTGCCGCAGGCGAGGGCTTCGAGGGCGGCGAGGCCGAAGGTCTCGGCGGGGCCCGGTGCCAGGCAGACGTCCGCCGCGGCCTGGAGGTCGGCCAGGGCCTCGGGGTCGGCGACGTGGCCGAGGAACCGCACCGGGAGCCGCTGCTCCCGGGCCCGGCGTTCCAGGGCGGCCCGCAGCGGTCCGTCGCCGGCGACGACCAGGGCGGCCCGGACGCCGAGGGCGCGCAGCTCGGCGAGGGCGTCGAGGGCGGTACCGGGCCGTTTCTCGACGGAGAGGCGGGAGCACAGCACCAGCAGCACCCGCTCGCCGTCGGCGTACCGGGCCCTCAGCACGGTGCTGCGGCGCCCCGGGCGGCAGCGGTCCAGGTCGACGCCGAGCGGCGCGCGGACGACGTTGCGCGCCCCGATCCGTACGAACTCCCGCTCCGCCCACTCCGTGGTGCAGACGATCCTGGAGTAGGCCCAGGCCGTGCGGCGGTTGAGCCGGTCGGCGGTCCGGGCCGCGACCGCGGCGGGCACGCCCCAGGTGCGGAGCACCCCGTCGGCGGTCTCGTGGGACACCATCACGGACGGCACCCGGGCCCGGCGCGCCCACTCCCCCGTCCAGCGCAGCGTGGTCCGGTCCGAGACCTCCAGGCGGTCGGGGGCCAGCCCCTCCAGGAGCCTGCGCAGCCGTCGGCGGTCGGCGAGGACGCGGTATCCCCCGGTGCCCGGCAGCTCGGGCCCGGGGAGGGTGATCACCCGGCCCTGCGCGGTCTCCTCGTCGCTCGCCACATCGCCGGGGACGACGAGCACCGGATCGTGTCCGGCGGCGCGGTAGCCGCGCCCGAGCCGGTCGAGGGCGGTGCGCAGACCGCCGGAGGTCGGCGTGACGAAGTTCGCCAGCCGGACGATCCGCAGCGGCCGGGCGCCCACCCGGCCGCCACCCGCGCCTGGCCGGGTCCGGGGCTCGGCCGTGGGTGCGATACCGGGGTCGGTACGGGGCCGTCGACCCGCTCCGAGGTCCCCCTCGGGCACCGGTACGCCCACAGGTACGGGTACGGCCCCTGCGCCGAACCCACCACCACGCGCGCGCGTGCCGCTCATGCCGCCACCGCCGTCCGCTCGCCCAGCACGTCTCCGTAATGGCCGATCAGTTCGTCGCCGACGGCTTCCCACGTGCGGCGTCCGACCGTGGCACGGGCCGCCCGGCCGTAGGCGGTGCGCAGGGCGGGGGCGGCGGCCAGCGAGACGACGGCGTCGCAGAGCCCGGCCGGGTCGTCCGGGGCGACGAGGAGACCGGTGCGGCGGTGGGCGACGAGGTCGAGGGGGCCGCCCGCGGCGGGTGCGACGACCGGGACGCCACTGGCCATGGCCTCCTGCACGGTCTGGCAGAAGGTCTCGTACGGTCCGGTGTGGGCGAACACGTCGAGCGAGGCGAAGATCCGGGCCAGGTCGGTCCCGGTGCGGCGCCCCAGGAAGAGGGCGCCGGGCAGCGCCGCCCGCAGCCCCGGCTCGCTGGGACCGTCGCCGACGACCACGACCCGTACGCCGGGCAGGGCGCACACCCCGGCGAGCAGGTCGACGCGCTTCTCGGGGGCGAGGCGCCCCACGTAGCCGACGATCGTCTCGCCGCCGGGCGCGAGCTCACGGCGCAGGGCCGGGTCGCGCTGGGCGGGCCGGAAGCGTGCGGTGTCGACGCCGCGCCGCCAGAGCCGGATCCGCCCGATGCCGTGGGCCTGGAGGTCCCGTACGGCGGCGGTGGAGGGGGCGAGGGTGCGGTCGGCCGCGCCGTGCACGGCCCGCAGCCGGCGCCAGGCGGCGGTCTCGCCCGCGCCCATGTACGTACGGGCGTATCCGGCGAGGTCGGTCTGGTAGACGGCGACGGCGGGCAGCCCGAGGCGGCCGGCGGCGCTCATCCCGCGCACGCCGAGCACGAAGGGGCTGGCCAGGTGGACGATGTCGGCCCGGTGCGCGGCGATCGCGGCGGCGACCTTGCGGCTGGGCAGGGCGACTCGTACCTGCGGGTAGCCGGGCAGGGGCAGTGACGGCACGCGGACGACGGGGCAGGGCGCGTCGGCGTCCGGTCCGGTCGCCCCCGTGGGGACGGCGGGGGCGACGACGAGGGGGTCGTGGCCGCGGCGGGCCAGGTGGTGGGCGGTCTGCACGGCGCAGTGCGCCACACCGTTGACGTCGGGCGGGAAGGACTCGGTGACGATGACGACACGCATACGGGTGTTGTCGTCGCGCTCGGCGTGTCCCCGTCAAAGTGGATCTGGACGCCGGGGGAACGTCCCATGAGCGTTTCCTCCGGGTCCCCACGCCTCCGCGCCGCCGCGCCGCCGCGACTCCCGGGTCCGCCCGGTCGCCACGACCCCGCTCGCCCGTCTCACGGAACCGCCCGCGTCCCCGTCGCCGCTCTCCGTAAGCCCGTTCGCCCTCATCCCGCGGCACCGCGCCCGCGCGCCCGCGCGCCTTCCGCGCGAAGGCCCGGGGGCGCCGCTCGCGGCAGCCCCCGGGCCGGCTCCCTCGGGGAGCGTCAGACCTGCAGGTCGAGGTCCGGTCCTATCCGGTTCCGTACGGCCGTCTGGACCTCCGCCTCCTCGGCGGGGTCGGCGGCGAGGCGGCGCAGGCGCTCGGCGACCCGGACGTCACCCGTCTCGGCGTGGAGGGCGGCGAGCTCGCGGGTGGTCTCCTCGCAGTCCCACAGGCACTCGACGGCGAAGCCGGTCGGGAAGCCGGCGTCGGTGGCGGCGAGGGCCCGGGCGGTGCGGCCGCGGAGCTGGGAGGAGGCGGTCTCGCGGTAGATGTGGCGCAGCACGGGGGCGGCGCAGGCGATGCCGAGGCGTCCGGCGCCGTCGACGAGGGGGTAGAGGGCGGGGGCGTCGGGGCCCTGGGAACGGACCGTCTCGCGGAGGGCGCCGAGGACGAGGGGGGAGTCCTGGGTGCCGCCGCGATGGGCGAGCGTTCCGGCGGCGGCCGAGCCGAGCGCGTCGGGGCGGTGGATCCAGCCGCGGGCACGGTCCACGGCGGCCTCGCCGCTCATCCGCTGGTACGCGGCGACCGCGGCGTCCGCGACGGTGCGGGAGCCGTCGGCGACGGCCCGTTCGACGAGGTCGAGGACGGCGGGGTCCTGCGTCTCGGCGAGGTAGTGCAGGGCGGCGCAGCGGGCGCCGTCGGGGCCGCCGCCGGCGGTGGCGAGGATGGTCTCGCGGTCCTCGGGTCCGGCGACGGCGACCAGGCAGCGGGCGGCGGGCCCGTGCAGTTCGGCGCCGCGCTCGTGGCCCTCCTGGGCCCAGTCGAGGACGGCCTGGACGCTCCAGCCGGGCCGGGGTCCGGTGGGGCGGAGCTGCCGCTGCCAGCGGTCGAAGGACCCCTGCTCGCGGGCGGCCCTGATCCGGGCGCCGACGGCTTCCCTGGGGTCCTCGGCCCACAGGCGCCAGGGCCGCGGCTCGAAGGCGTCGCGGACGGTGGCGGCGAGCTCGGCCTCGCCCTCGGCGGTGGCCGGGAAGCGGGCGAGGACCGGCAGCGCGAGGGCGCGCAGGCCGGTGTCGTCGTCGCGGAGCGCGAGCTCGTCCAGGGCCCAGGCCCAGTTGGTGCCGGTGGCGGCGTACCGCCGCAGGAGCACCAGGGCGTCCTGGCGGCCGTAGGAGGCCAGGTGGCCGAGGACGGAGAGCGCGAGCCCGGTCCTCGACTCCTCGGTGTCGAGGTGGTCCTCGGCACCGAAGAGGTGCGCCTCGATCTCCTCCAGACCTCCGTGGAGGTCGAGGTAGAGCCGGGCGTAGTAGAGGGAGCGGTTCTCGACCTGCCAGTCGTGGCGGGGGTCGTCGAGAACACAGTGGTTGAGGGCCGCGAGGGCCTCGGGGCGTGGCGCGGCGAGCGCGTGGAGGGTGCCGTCGCCGCGGCCCCTCTGCAGCAGACCGAGCAGGGTGCCGCTCGGCGCTATGACTGGATCGAACATGGAAGACGCCTCACATCAAGCTGTCGACACGACCGGGTGGGATCCGGGGTGAACCGGGACAGGCTCGTCGCCTAGGCCGTGCGGCAACATGTCGGGCCGCCCGTTGTCGTCCTGCGCTTGCCAGTGACCATCTTCCTCTGCCTCTCGTCGGTGGCCCCCTGCGGGCCCGACGTCATGATGACCCACCCATTTCGCCACCGCGACCACATTTACGGCGCCGCCTCACCTGGGGTTCAGCCGGTGTTCACCGAGCTCCGAAGAGTTCGAGGAGTTCCGTCTTCCCGAACATCCGCGCGGTGTCCACGGCGGACGGAGTCCCTGCTTCCGGATCTGCGCCGCCGGAGAGGAGGGCGCGGACGACGGCGTCCTCGCCCTTGAAGACGGCTCCGGCGAGCGGGGTCTGGCCGCGGTCGTTGGCGCGGTCGGCGTCGGCCCCCCGGGTCAGCAGCGCGGTGACCGCCTCGGCGTGGCCGTGGTAGGCGGCGAGCATGACGAGGGAGTCGCCCTTCTCGTTGGTGAGGTTCGCCGGGACGCCGGCGTCGAGGTAGGCGGCGAGGGTCACCGCGTCCCCCGTACGGGCCAGGTCGAAGACCTTGGAGGCCAGTTCGACGACCTCGGGGTCCGGGGTCTCGTGCTCGCTCATCGTGTGTCCTGCCTCTCCTTGCCTGTCCCGCGCACGGCGGGCGCGGCCGTACGAGTGAATCGACAGGGTACTGCCCGTCGCACGACATGAGGCGGCGCGTCCGCGGCAAGGATCACCGCAGCTCGTGACCGGACCGGTGCACTACCGCAACCCGCGCGTTTCGCCACCCGGAGATGGTCCGGGCGTCCGCTGGTCAAGTGAAATCGCCAGCTATTCACCCATATGCACCTTTTATCACATAGATACTTGCTGTGAACTTGGAAGGACTCATGGTGACTGTCCCCTCAACCAGGAGAACACCTCATGATCCTGTCCATCTCAGGCGTCGTCCTGCTCGGCATCATCTGCTTCCTGTTCTTCAAGAAGGACGGACTCAAGGCCTCGCACGCGCTCGTCTGCGCGCTCTTCGGCTTCTACCTCGCGGGCACCGCGATCGCCCCCAGCATCACCGCGGGCGGCCAGAGCCTCGCCAGCCTCTTGGGCGGGATCAAGTTCTGACGCCCTTCCCCCCTCACCACCACTCCAGGAGTACGACGTGGCCCGGCGACCACTCCCCCGCATTCTGAGCAGCGGCAGCGCACAGATCGCTCGCAGCCGAGAGATCGCGCGCACGGCCGCCGACAGCGCCACCGACGTGCTCCATCCGCTGATCACCGTCTCGCGTGGTCTGCGGAAGCTGGCCGCGACCGCGCGCGCCAAGTGGGCCGCGACCCCCAAGGAGCGGCGCGGTCCCACGCTGTTCCTGGTCGCGGCCTGCGTCCTGGTCGTCGCCCTCGTGCCGTACGGTCCGCTGCTCGCCCTCGTCACGGTGATGGGCGCGGCCGCCTGGCAGGGACGTGAGCGCCCGGTCGTCAAGACCGGGCCCGACGACGCCGAGATCGCCCGGCTCAAGGGTCTCTACGAGGCTCTGGTGCCGTATCTGTCGCTGCCCGAGGACCCCGAGCCGCTCTTCGCCCACGGCGGCGACTGGAGCGCGGCGTTCGGGGACTACGCCTTCGACGAGGACGGCCGCCTCACCCGGCTGCGGATCTCCTACCCCCCGTACTTCACCGACGGCGAGCCGGCCGCCCGGGCCCGGATCGAGCACCTGCTGCACGCCAAGTCGGGGCGTGGCCGCGAGTACCTCTTCGACTGGGACGAGGAGGGCAACCGGCTGACCATGCGCGTGCTGCCCGCGCTGCCCACCACCATCGCCGCCCAGCGCTTCGTGACGGTGCCCGGCGAGACCGTGCTGGGCTTCACCGACGCCGACGCCGTCCAGCGGACCGTGCCCGTCCGGGCGTCCGACGGCACCGAGGACGCCCCGGCCGTCGTGTGGCGCACCGGCCCCCGCTCCACCGAGCCGCACCTGCTCGCCGTCGGCCAGCCCGGCAGCGGCACCACCTCCCTGCTGCGCTCGATCGCCCTGCAGGCCCTGCCGCACGGAGACGTGCTGATCGTCGAGGGCAGCGGCACCGGCGAGTACGCCTGTCTGGTCGGCCGGGACGGCGTGCTCGCCGTCGAGTGCGGACTCTCCGGCGCGCTCACCAGCCTGGAATGGGCCGCGCACGAGACCGAGCGGCGGCTGATCGCCGCCAACCGCGCCCGGCAGGCGGGCCGGCCGGCGCCCGAGGACACCCGGCGCCCGCTGTGGATCCTGCTCGACCGGCCGAGCGTCCTCGGCCACCTGGCCGCCGCCGACGGCCGCCCCGATCCGCAGGACCTGCTCCAGGTGCCGCTGCGGCACGGGCGGGCGGCCCAGGTCACGGTCGTCGTGGCCGAGCAGTTCGACAGCGTCGAGTCGCTGAGCGAGACGGTACGCGGCCACACGCGCGCGCGTGTGGTGCTCGGCCCCGCGTCGCGCGAGCAGATCGCGGCGGTGCTGGGCGCCGAACCGCACACCACGCCGGTCCCCGACGTGCCGCCGGGCCGCGGCTACGCCCGCCTCGGCGCCGGGCCGGTGCTCCGCCTCCAGGTGCCGGCCACGCCCGACCCGTACGACGACGCGACCAGCGAGGCGCACCGGCGGGCGGTCCTGGAGCTGCTGCCGGAGCGGGAGACGGCAGTCGCCCCGGCGGTCGAGACGCCCCCGGGCCCGGCGGCCGAACCGGACCTGGACACCGACACGGCCCCGACCCACCGCAAGGAGCCGGCTCCCGCCCACCGCAAGGAGCCGGCGCCGACCCCGCTGCCCTCCCCCGTCGCCGCGGAGGGCTGAGCCCCCTCCGCGCGAGGAGACGGCCGCACCCGTGAGGGGTGCGGCCGTCTCTCTTCCCGCGGCCGGCCGTCTACGCGACGAAGGACCGAGGCCCGTCGACGCCCCCGCCCGCGCCGGACTCCACCAGGCGGGCCGCGGCGGCGAGGCGGACGGCGGCCTCCTCGGCGACCGGGCCGCCGACCGTGAACGGGAGCCGCACGTAGCCCTCGAAGGCACCGTCCACCCCGAAGCGCGGGCCCGAGGGGACCCGGACGCCGACGCGCTCGCCGACCTCGGCGATGCGGGAGCCCGAGAGGCCGCCGGTGCGCACCCACAGGGTCAGGCCGCCGCGCGGGACCTCGAACTCCCAGTCGGGCAGCTCCCTGCGGACCGCGGCGACCAGGGCGTCGCGGTTCTCCCTGGCCTGGGCGCGGCGCAGCGCGACGGCCTCCTCCCAGCCGCCGGTGCGCATCAGCCAGTGGACGCCGAGCTGCTCCAGGACGGGGGTGCCGAGGTCGGCGTAGGCGCGGGCGGCGACGAGGGAGCGGATGACGTCGGGCGAGGCGCGCACCCAGCCGATCCGCATGCCCGCCCAGAACGCCTTGCTGGCCGAGCCGACGGTGATGACGGTGGCGCCGGCCGGGTCGAAGGCGCAGACCCGCCGGGGCATCCGCAGGTCCTCGTCGAGGAACAGCTCGGTCATGGTCTCGTCGACCACCAGGACCGTGCCGGCGGACCGGGCCGCCTCCACCAGCTGCCGCCGCTGGTCCTCGTCGGCGAGGGCGCCGGTGGGGTTGTGGAAGTCGGCGACGACGTACGCGAGGCGGGGTGCCGCGTCGCGCAGCACCTGGCGCCAGCGGGCGAGGTCCCAGCCGCGCAGGCCCTCGGCCATGGCGACGGGCACGAGCCGGGCGCCGGCCTCGCGCATCAGCTGGAGGATGTTGGCGTACGAGGGGGACTCGACGGCGATCCGCTCCCCGCGGCCCGCGAAGAGGTGGCAGATGGCGTCGATGGCGCCCATGGCGCCGGTGGTGACCATGATCTGCTCGGGCATGGTGGGGATGCCGCGCTCGGTGTAGCGGTCGGCGAGCATCTGCCGCAGCGCGGGCAGTCCGGCCGGGTAGTCGCCGTGCGTGTGGGCGTACGGCGGCAGTTCCTCCAGGGCGCCCTGGATGCCCCGGGTGAGCCAGGGCTCGGGCGCGGGCAGCGCCGCGCAGCCGAGGTCGATCATGGAGCCGAGCGACTCCGGAGGCAGCGGTTCGAGGCCGCGGGCGGGCAGCGGGTTGCCGGCCGGGACGGCGGTCCAGCTGCCGGCGCCGCGCCGAGACTCCAGGAAGCCTTCCGCGCGCAGCGCCTCGTAGGCCGCGGCGACGGTGGTGCGGCTGACGGTGAGGGCGAGGGCCAGCTCGCGTTCGGCGGGCAGCCGGGCGGCGACCGGGACGCGGCCCTCCAGGACCAGCAGGCGGATGCCGTCGGCGAGGGCGCGGTAGGCGGGCGGCTTGCGGGCGCCGGGCACGGCGGGCCGCGGCTGCTGGGCCTTGAGCTGCCGGGCGAGCTGGGCCGGCCCCACGGCCGAAGTCCACTGGGCCATGGAAATCAGTCCACCTTCCGCGAATTGGCCATGGTTGGGTTGTCGTCTCCCGCCACAGAGTGTCATGAACCAGTCCACCGACACCAGCCCAGGCCGGTCCACCCGACCGGCCGTCCCCCAGGGAGGCACTCCTTTGTCCATCGCCTCCGGCCTCCGCGGCCGGCACCTGACGCGCCGTCTCGTCCAGCTCTACGCCGGGCTCGCGCTGTACGGCATCAGCTCGGCGCTCCTGGTACGCGGCGGGCTCGGCCTGGAACCCTGGGGCGTGCTGCACCAGGGCCTCGCCGAGCGGACGGGGCTGAGCATCGGCGTCGTGTCGATCGTCGTCGGGGCGGTCGTGCTCCTGCTGTGGATCCCGATCCGGCAGAAGCCGGGCCTGGGCACCGTCTCCAACGTCTTCGTCATCGGTCTCGCGATGGACGGCACCCTGGCCCTGGTGCCGGAGACGAGCGGACTGCCGGCCGGAATCGCGCTGATGGTGCTCGGCATCGTGCTCAACGGCATGGCCACCGGCCTCTACATCGCGGCCCGCTTCGGCCCCGGCCCGCGCGACGGCCTGATGACGGGCCTGCACCGGCTGACGGGCCGGTCGATCCGGTTGGTCCGCACGGCGATCGAGGTGGCGGTCGTGGCCACGGGCTTCCTGCTCGGCGGCTCGGTGGGGGTCGGCACCGTCCTGTACGCGCTGTCGATCGGTCCGCTGGCGCAGTTCTTCCTGCGGTGGTTCGCCGTCCCGGAGACGGATCGTGGATCCGATGTCCCGGTGATGGGATCCGATGTCCAGGATCCTGGATCCCCTATTCATGATCGTGGATCCAACATTCAGCATTCCGGATCCGATCCCGTCGCCCCCGCGACACCCCGGCAGGCCATACTGCGGCGGTGACTCGCGTACCCCACCGCCACCCCTACCTCGACCACCCGGCCCCCATCCCCTTCGCCCATCGCGGCGGCACGGCGGACGGCCTGGAGAACACGGCGGCCGCCTTCCGGCGGGCCGCCGCGGCCGGTTACCGCTATTTCGAGACGGACGTGCACACGACCGCGGACGGAGTCCTCGTCGCCTTCCACGACGCGACGCTCGACCGGGTCACCGACGCCCGCGGCCGGATCCGGGACCTGCCGTGGGCGGCGGTCCGGGAGGCGCGGGTGGCCGGGAAGGAGCCGCTGCCGCTGTTCGCGGACCTGCTGGCGGAGTTCCCGGAGGCCCGCTGGAACGTGGATCTGAAGACCGAGTCGGCGCTCGCGCCGCTGCTCGACGCGATCCGCGAGGCCGGGGCCTGGGACCGTGTGTGCGTGAGCTCCTTCACCGAGGCCCGGGTGGCGCGGGCCCGGAAGCTCGCCGGGGAACGCCTCGCCACCTCGTACGGCGTGAAGGGCGTGGTCGGGCTGCGGCTGCGCTCGCTCGGCGTGCCGGCGGCGCTGCGCGCGGGCGCGGTGGCGGCCCAGGTTCCGGAGCGTCAGGCCGGCATCCCGGTGGTGGACCGGCGCTTCGTGCGCGCGGCGCACGCGCGCGGGCTGCAGGTGCACGTGTGGACCGTGAACGATCCGGCGCGGATGAACGCCCTCCTCGATCTGGGCGTGGATGGCATCATGACCGATCATCTGGAGACGCTGCGCGAGGTGCTCACCGACCGGGGGCTGTGGGTCTGAGGCCCGGGGCCGAGCGCGCGTCCCGTCAACGGGGACGAACGAGGGGGCGCGGGCGTGACGGCCGACACCACGGAGCCGGAGGGGCGGACCGCCGACCCCGCCGGGCGCAGACGCGAACAGCGCGGCTGGTACTTCTACGACTTCGCGTGCTCGGTGTACTCCACGAGCGTCCTGACCGTGTTCCTCGGGCCGTACCTGACCTCGGTCGCCAAGGCGGCGGCGGACCCGGAGGGGTTCGTGCACCCGCTGGGCATCCCGGTCCGGGCGGGCTCGCTCTTCGCGTACTCCGTCTCGGCCTCGCTGGTGGTGGCGGTGCTCGCCATGCCGCTGGCGGGTGCGGCGGCCGACCGGACGGGCCGCAAGAAGCCGTTGCTGGCGGTGGCGGCGTATCTGGGCGCGGCCGCGACGACGGGGATGTTCTTCCTGGAGGGTCAGCGCTATCTCCTCGGCGCGTTCCTGCTGATCGTGGCGAACGCCTCCTTCGCGGTGGCGATGGCGCTGTACAACGCCTACCTGCCGCAGATCGCGGAGCCGGACGAGCGGGACGCGGTCTCCTCGCGCGGCTGGGCGTTCGGGTACACCTCGGGGGCGCTGGTCCTGGTCCTGAACCTGGTGCTGTACTCCGGGCACGAGTCCTTCGGACTCACGGAGGGCACGGCGGTGCGGATCTGTCTGGCGTCGGCGGGCCTGTGGTGGGGCGTGTTCGCGCTGGTGCCGCTGCGGCGGCTGCGGGACCGCCCCGTGCTCCCGGCCCCGGCGAAGAGCGGGACCGGCGGCCGAGAGAGGGACGGCGGGGAGGCCGTCGAAGAGGGTGCCGTCGGCGGCTGGCGGCAGCTGGTGGCGACGCTCAAGGACATGCGCCGGCATCCGCTGACGCTGTCGTTCCTGCTCGCGTACCTGGTCTACAACGACGGGGTGCAGACGGTGATCTCCCAGGCGTCGATCTACGGCTCCGAGGAGCTGGGTCTGGACCAGACGACGCTGATCACGGCCGTGCTGCTGGTGCAGGTCCTCGCGGTGGCGGGGGCGCTCGGGATGGGCCGGATGGCCCGGACGTACGGGGCGAAGCGGACGATCCTGGGGTCGCTCGCGGTGTGGACGGCGATCCTGGCCGCCGGCTACTTCCTGCCGGCCGGCGCTCCGGTGTTCTTCTACTGCCTGGCGGCGGCGATCGGCCTGGTCCTGGGCGGCAGCCAGGCGCTGTCGCGGTCGCTGTTCTCCCATCTGGTGCCGCGCGGCAAGGAGGCGGAGTACTTCTCGGCGTACGAGATGAGCGACCGGGGGCTGAGCTGGCTGGGCCCGTTGGTGTTCGGTCTCGCGTATCAGCTGACGGGGAGCTACCGGGATGCCATCATCTCCCTGGTGATCTTCTTCGCCGCCGGTTTCGTCCTGCTCGCGAGGGTCCCGGTACGGCGCGCGGTGGCCGCGGCGGGAAACCCCGTACCCGACCGGATTTAGACGCGGGAGTGAAAGGGCGGTAGTGTACGCGTTTGGCCTGCCAGGCGGACCGTTACTGCGCGCTGTCTTGGTGAAGGCGTTGAGTGACATCTGCTGCCAGATGTGACAAAACGGGCACTGGTGGGTACAACAAGGGGCGGCACGACGGGCGACGCATGACCCGGAACGGGAATCTTTACCGCCGACCGGACGTTGACCGGATGACGACGACAGCGACACCTGTCCTGTGGGCGACAAGCCCGGGAGGCACGATTCATGAGTGAGCGAGCTCTTCGCGGCACGCGCCTCGTGGTGACCAGCTACGAGACCGACCGCGGCATCGATCTGGCCCCGCGCCAGGCGGTGGAGTACGCATGCGAGAAGGGACATCGTTTTGAGATGCCCTTCTCGGTCGAGGCGGAGATTCCGCCGGAGTGGGAGTGCAAGGTCTGCGGAAGCCAGGCGCTCCTGGTGGACGGGGACGGCCCCGAGGAGAAGAAGGGCAAGCCGGCGCGTACGCACTGGGACATGCTCATGGAGCGGCGTACCCGCGAGGAGCTGGAGGAGGTCCTGGCCGAGAGGCTGGCGGTCCTTCGGTCCGGCGCCATGAACATCGCCGTGCATCCGCGCGACAGCCGCAAGTCCGCCTGACGCGACCGTCCGCCCGGCGGACGGCAGCACGGCCCGACAGTACGAACAAACGCCGCGGGGCCCGGTACACGATCCGTGTACCGGGCCCCGCGGCGTCGTCGTACGGTGCGGGCGCCGACGCGCCCCACGCGCCCGCCGCGCTACGGCGTGAGGGGCGGGCGCCGGTCCTCGGGCCGCTCAGGCCGCTGAGGCGCGTCCTCGCGGATGACCTCACCCTGCACGACCTTCCCGTCCGGCCGGTGAATGCGGGCCTGCTGGAAGGCGTCCTGGAGGCTTCCGTGCGGGGCGGCGCCCATCCGGCGCTCCACCGCCTTCTCCGCGTACCGCCCGACGGCCGCACGCACCGGCGGCACGAGCAGCAGCAGGCCGGCCGCGTCGGAGATCAGGCCGGGGAGCATCAGGAGCAGCCCGCCGAGCATCAGGAAGCCGTTGCGGTCCTCCGCCCCGGTCCGCTCGGCGGCCGTGGGCGCCTCGCCGCGCAGCGCCGCCTCCTGGGCGCGCTGGAAGGTCCCGGTGAGGTTGGCGAAGGCCCGCCGCCCGGCCCGCTTGATGACGGCGGCACCGAGCACGGCGCCGCCGAGGAGCAGCAGGAAGACGGTCGGGCCGCCCGCCGCGTCCGCCACGACGGTGAGCAGCCAGATCTCCAGGACCAGCCACGCGGCGAGGCCCAGCGGAAGGAACGTACGCGCGCGGGAGCGCTTGGGGGCGAGGGGAGGCGGTGCGCCGGTCGTCATGCCCCCCAGTGTGCCTGGCGGCCCGCAGGAACGTCATAAAGGCGGGATCAGGTACGAGGGGCAGCGCGCCACCGGCGGGAGAGCGCCGGTGCGACCGGCCGAGCGAGCCGGTGCGCTCCACGCGCGAGGGCCGGTGCGGCCAGCCGCCCGAGAGCACAGGCTCGCTCCACGCGCGAGGGCCGTGCGGCCGGCCCCGAAGCGCCGGTGCGCCCAGCCCGCCGAGTCGGCCCGCTCAGCCCGAAAGCGCCCTCCTCGCTCGGCCCGAGCGAGCCGGTGCGCTCAGCCCGACCAAGCCTGCACGGCCAGCCCGAGCGAGCCGGCACGGCCCGCCCCACGAGCGCCCCTGCGGTCAGTGCGAGGGCTTGCGCCCGAGCAGTTTGCCGACCTTCTGCGCCCGGGCCGTCAGACCCCAGCCGGTGACCCGCCACAGTGCCTCGACGAGGATGTCGCGGCTCATCTTGGAGTCGCCGATCTCGCGCTCCACGAAGGTGATGGGCACCTCGACCACGTGGAAGCCGGCGGCGACCGCGCGGCGGGCGAGGTCGACCTGGAAGCAGTAGCCGGCCGAGGCGACGTCGTCGAGGCCGAGGCCCTCCAGGGTCTCCTTGCGGAAGGCCCGGTAGCCGCCGGTGACGTCGCGGATCGGGACGTCGAGCATGAGGCGCGAGTAGAGGCTGCCGCCGCGGGAGATGAACTCCCGGGACTTCGGCCAGTTCACGATCCGGCCGCCGGGCACCCAGCGGGAGCCGAGCACCAGGTCCGCGCCCTTGAGGGCGGTGAGCAGCCGCGGCAGCTCCTCGGGCTGGTGGGAGCCGTCGGCGTCCATTTCGACCAGCACGTCGTAGCCGTGCTCCATGCCCCAGCGGAAGCCCGCGAGATAGGCGGCGCCGAGGCCCTCCTTGCCCTTGCGGTGCAGCACGTGGACGTGGTCGTCCTCGGCGGCGAGCTCGTCGGCGAACTTGCCCGTGCCGTCGGGGCTGTTGTCGTCGGCGACGAGGATGTGCGCCTCGGGTACGGCCTCCCGTACCCGCGAGACGATCGGCTTGATGTTCTCCGCCTCGTTGTACGTGGGGATGATCACCAAGGCCTTGCCGAGCGGGCCGTAACGCCTCTGGCCACCGTCGTTCACTACTGCCCCTTCGGATACATACGCGAGCCCCCACCATAGCGAGCCCCGCGCACGGGGTGCGGGATCGGGGCCCGGCGTCCTTCGGGCCGACCCGGGACCCGCTGGCTGCGGATCGACTCCAGGCCGTTGTCTACTGAACACCGGGGCCCCACCCGGGTCGCACCCTCCGCCGGAAAAACCTTCCCTCGCCCCCGAGGCGCGGGCGGCGTTCGGTGCCTGCGTGGAGGTTTGAAACCGGTCGGACGTCCGTGGTGGACGCGCCGAACCTACCGGCCGGTGGCCGCCCGCTGTCAACACCCGTTTGACCTGCGGTGATGAACCGTCTCTGCAGAGCAACGGGACAGATCCGCAGGTCGCGGGCGAGCCCGGCGGAAGTCGAGCGGCGGTACGAAATGTCGTACGTCACTCGTTCGGCCGGACGAACACCGTCTGCCCCAGGACCACGGTCCGCAGGCAGACGGGCAGCTCGCCGCCGGGGGACAGATCGGGCAGACCGGGCGTCCCGGAGCGGGGGTCGGTCGACCAGCGGGCCACCCGGTCGTCCGGCGCCTGGACCACCAGCTCCCCGGTGCGCCAGATCGCGTAGTCGGCCGGCGCGCCGGGCACCAGGGTGCCCGCGTCGTCGCGGCCGACCGCGCGCCAGCCGCCCCGGGTGTGGGCGGTGAAGGCGGCGCGGACGGAGATCCGGTGCTCGGGCGTGCGGTGGAAGGCGGCGGCGCGCACGGTGCCCCACGGGTCGAGCGGGGTGACCGGGCTGTCGGAGCCGAAGGCGAGCGGCACGCCCGCGCGCAGCAGGGCGGCGTACGGGTTGAGGGTGCGGGCCCGCTCGGCACCGAGGCGGTCGGCGTACATGCCGTCCTCGCCGCCCCAGTACGCGTCGAAGGCCGGCTGCACGGAGGCGGTGAGGCCCAGCTCGGCGAAGGCGGCGATCGACTCGGGGCTGAGCATCTCCGCGTGCTCGACGCGGTGCCGGGCGGCCCTGATCCGGGCCAGGCCGAGCTTCTCGGAGGCGGCCCTGACGCCTTCGACGACCGCGTCGACGGCGGCGTCTCCGATGGCGTGGAAACCGGCCTGGAGACCGGCCTCGGTGCAGGCGACGACATGGGCGGCGACGGCGTCCGCGTCGAGGTGGGCGACGCCGGCGCCGGCACCGTCGGCGTACGGCTCGTGCAGGCAGGCGGTGTGGGAGCCGAGGGAGCCGTCGGCGAAGAGGTCGCCGGCCGCACCGAGGGCGCCGAGAGCGCGGGCCCGTTCGACGTCGAGGTCGGCCCAGTAGCCGACGACCCGGGGCCCGGGCTCGCTGCGGGCGAGGTCGAGCAGGCCGGTGAAGTCCTCCTCGGAGGAGATCTCGGGGCCGCCGCACTCGTGCAGCGTGCCGATGCCGAGGGAGGCGGCGTGCCGCCGGGCGGCGCGCTGGGCCTCGGTGCGCTGCCCGGGGGAGAGCGCGGCGTAGGCGGCGGCGCGGACGGCGTGGTGGGCGTCGCCGGTGAGGGGCTGCCCGTCGTGGAAGCCGGTGAGCGCGCGGACGCCGGGCACGAGGTCCAGCAGGGCGGTGGTGACGACGGCGGAGTGGACGTCGATGCGGGTGAGGTAGAGCGGGCGGCCGCCGGTGAGTTCGTCGAGCTCGGTACGGGTGAGCGGGCGGCGCTCGGGCCAGCGGGCGGCGTCCCAGCCGTGGCCGATGAGGATGCGGTCGGCGGGGCGGGCGGCGGCGTAGGCACGGATCGCGTCGGCCGCCTCGGTGAGGGAGGCGGCGGCGGACAGGTCGAGGCCGGTGAGCGCGAGGCCGGTGGCGGTGGTGTGCACATGGGCGTCGACGAAGGCCGGGGTGACGAGCGCGCCGTCCAGGTCGACCACCTCGTCCACGCCGGACGCGAAGGCGTCGGCCGCGCCCTCGGAGCCCACCCAGGCGACGTGTCCGCGCTCCACGACCATGGCGGTGGCGAAGGGGTCGGCGGGGCTGTGGACTTCTCCACCGCGCAGCAGCACGGTGCGGTGTTCGTACGCGCTCATGCGACCAGGCTAGGACCTGCCGGGACCCGCTTCGTCCGCCGGGGCCGCGCCCCGGCCGGTGCGGGTCCTAGATGCGGGGCGGTCTCGCCTCGTACGGGGTGGACAGGACGACCGTGGTGCGGCTGGAGACGTGGGCCTGGGAGCGGATGCGGCTGAGCAGGTGCTCGAGCTCCAGGGGGGTGGCGACGCGCACCTTGAGGATGTAGTTCTCCTCCCCCGCGACGCTGTGGCAGGCCTCGATCTCGGGGATGTCGGCGAGCCGGTCGGGGGTGTCGTCGGGGGCGCTGGGGTCGAAGGGTTTCACCGAGATGAAGGCGGTCAGCGGCAGGCCGACGGCCTCCGGGTCGACGACGGCGGCGTAGCCGCGGATGACTCCGCGCTGCTCCAGGCGGCGGACGCGCTGATGTACGGCCGAGGTGGACAGGCCGGTGGCCTTGCCCAGGTCGGTGTAGCTCATGCGCCCGTCCCTGACGAGCAACTCGACGATCTGACGATCCAGCTCCTCCATGCGGTGACCCTATTGCCCTGGAGGGGCGGGGGCACAGTCGGGAGGGCGCCGCATCCCAGAGTGTGGGCATCCGTGGGGCACCTGCGAGCGGCATGTGACGAACGCCACAGGTTTTGCGGGCGCTGGAGCGTGACCTCACGGTTATGCGGTCGACCGTATGGGAATTGCTTGCTGTGGTCGAGGCCACCCAGATCCGGCCGACCCGTTCCGAGGGGGAGATTCTCCATGCAGGAGCCTGTTGATTCCGTCGACACGTCCGACGAGCTCGACGCGTACGACACCTTTGAGATGTACCGGGTGATCTGCCCGGACTGCGAGCAGCCGATCGCGCTGCTCGCGGACGAGGACGTCCTGCCGGAGCACGCGCTCTGCCCGACGCCGTGGAACCCCTTCGTCCTGACGGTCTGCACCGGCACCGGCCGGCCCGCCGCCGACGCGCGTCCCGCGGACGAGACCCTGGAGGTCCAGGAGCAGGACACCGCCCTGCTCCTGACGCTCCCCCAGGGCCTGGACTGGCGGACGCAGCCGTTCTCGCACGTGGGCGGCCCGGGATCGCGGCCGATCAAGCGGGCGCAGCTGCGCCGCGCGGCCTGAGCCCCGCCCTCACCGGTAGCGCCCCTGCACCATCGCCGCGAGGCCGGCGTGGTGCAGGATCGGGCCGTCGGGTTCTCCGTCACCTCCGCCGCGCCGAAGTACGCCTGGCGGTAGGCGATCCGGAGCATGACGATCGCGTGCCGCAGCGCCGCGTACCCGGATCACGCCCGTGCGGTGACCGGCCTGGACGAAGCCGGCGGCCCTCCAGGGTGAGCCGGCCGCCGTGGCGGCGGGGCGGTGGCACGGGAGTTGACGGTGCGTCAGGTAGCGTACGAGGGCCAGAGGCGTGCAGGCGGGGAGCGGTGTCGGGGGTGGCCGGGGACGCCTCGAACTTCCGCGCGACGGCCCCGGGCGGTGACCGGGGAGCGGGCCGAAGCGTTGGTCCCGGCATGACCACGCTGTATACGGCACCCAGCGGATACGGCCGGCATCGACAGTCCGGGCCGCCCTTTGAAGAATCGGTTCAGCACGAGGTTTCCGCGCCGATGCCGCCCCCCGTACGTGCGGTGCCGGTGCCCACCCCGGTCCCGGGGCCCACCGTCGCGGCCACGTCCGTCCCGGCGGCAGGCGCCGCCCCGGGGCCCGCTGCCGCCGCGAGGCCCGCGACCGCGTCCACGGCGCACCACGCGCCCGCTCCCGCCCCGCACCTCGGCGACCCTCCGATCTACACGGCGATGCTCCACCTGTGGGCCAGCCACGGCAGGACCCTGCCGGGCCACCGCGACCAGGAGTGGAGCCGCCTCGCCGCCGGTCCCGTCTGGGCCGACCGCACCGTACGCGTCAACGGGACTCTGGTCCGGCAAGGTGACGCGCGATGACCACCCGCTGGATCTGATTCGTGCCCTCGACGATCTGGAGCATCTTCGCCTCGCGCAGAAACCGTTCGACCGGGAAGTCCGCGGTGTAGCCGTAGCCGCCGAGCACCTGCACCGCGTCCGTCGTGACCCGCATCGCCGCGTCCGAGCAGAACAGCTTCGCCATCGCCGCCTGCCGGCCGAACGGCAGGCCCTCGTCGCGCACCCGCGCCGCCTCCAGGTACAGGGCCCGGCCCGCCTCGACCTGGGTGGCCATGTCGGCGAGCAGGAAGCGCAGCCCCTGGAAGTCGGCGATCGGGCGGCCGAACTGGCGTCGCTCGCGCGCGTAGCCGACGGCCGTGTCCAGCGCCGCCTGCGCGAGGCCGACCGCACAGGCCGCGATGCCGAGCCTTCCCGAGTCCAGGGCGGCCAGGGCGATCGGGAAGCCCTGCCCCTCCGCTCCGATCCGCCGCGCGTCGGGGACGCGGACGCCGTCGAGGTGCACCTGGGCGGTGGGCGAGCCCTTCATCCCCATCTTCCGTTCCGGCGCCGCGGCGCTCAGGCCCGGCGCGTCGCCGGGCACCAGGAAGGCCGTGATCCCTTTCGGCCCCTCCTCGCCGGTCCGGGCCATCACGGTGTAGAAGTCGGCGATCCCGCCGTGGGTGATCCACGCCTTGGTGCCGTCGAGGACCCAGTCGTCGCCGTCCCGGACCGCCCGGGTGCGCAAGCCGGCCGCGTCGGAGCCCGAGGACGGCTCGGAGAGGCAGTACGCGCCGAGGAGACCGCCGCCGAGCATCGCCGGCAGGTGCGCGGCCCGCTGCTCCTCGGTGCCGAAGGCGGCCAGGGCGTGGCAGGACAGGCTGTGCACGCTGACCCCGAGGGCGACGGTGAGCCGGGCGGCGGCCAGCTCCTCCAGGACCTGGAGGTAGACGGTGTACGGCTGGTCGCCGCCGCCGTACGCGGAGTCGTACGGGAGCCCGAGCAGGCCCGAGGCCGAGAGCAGCGAGAAGAGTTCGCGGGGGAAGCGGCCGGCGGCCTCCTCCTCGGCGGCGCGGGGCGCGACCTCCCGCGCGGCGATCTCCCGGACCAGGGCGAACAGCTCCCGGGACTCCTCGGTGGGCAGCCGGCGTTCCACGGGCTGCGGGGCGCGGTCGGACATGGCGGCGCACTCCTCCCTCTCGCGGCCCCTCGGGCCGGGGCACTGCGCCCGATGCTGCCCCGGGGACGGTCGGACGCGGGGGCGGCAGGCGGCGGTGGCGGGTGGAGTATGCCCGTTCGGCGGCGCCCGCTCACGGACCGGCGCTCGTCCGGGTCGTGCGGGGCCCCTACCCGGTCACATCAGGCCGGCCTGGGTGACGAACATGGCCAGGACCACCACCAGGGTCCAGCCGAGGAGGTGTTCCAGGACCTTCGGTCCGTCGGTCTTCGGGCCGCCGGTGCGGACGCGGGCGCGGGCGGCGGCGTGGGAGGTCGCGGTCATGGCGCTCAGCCTGCCAGCCGCCCGGGCGCGGGGCAGCGACGCAGATCACGCCGGCCCCGGGCCCGGGAAGGGGTCAGTGGACCCCGACGGCGGCAAGCGCCTTGCGCTGCGCGGGAGTCGGCCGGTCGGGGAAGAAGAGGTAGCAGACCCCACCTGTGCCGGACACCACTTTGCCGTTGGCGTTGTACCGCTTGGTGCGCAGCCAGATGTTCTCCCACTCGCGCCGCCGGTAGACCCGGCGGACCGCCTCGTTGCTCGGCGAGGCGGGGTCGTTGGCGATCACGTCGCCGTCCGGGGTGAAGCCGATCACGGTCATGAGGTGGCCGGAGGTGCCGTAGCCCGCGCCGGTCAGCTCCTCCTTGCGGAAGGACTGGGAGGTGATGGCCGGGATGCCGGCCCCGATCAGGGTCTCCAGGTCGGTGAGCGTGCGCAGGCGGGTCACGACCGCGTTCATGTCGGGGTAGGAGGCGGCGTAGGCGGCGTTGAAGGACCAGTTGCCGCAGCCCTCGTACTGGTAGTCGTAGGTGAAGCGGGCCGCGTGGCAGACCTGGGGGTCGGCGAAGGCGGGGTTCACCCAGGCCAGGTCCTCGGGCGAGGGCCGCCGGCCCCAGTACTCGACGATCATCTGCGAGGAGGTGGGGCTGCACCAGGCCTCGCCGCCGTTGTCGTACTCCGGGTACTGGCCGATGTGGGTGTTCTGCGAGTAGCGCGGCACGATCAGCTCGTGGGCGAGGCCGGGCTCGGAGGCGGGCACGGTGAAGCGGTCCGGGATGTCCGAGGCCATCGCGCCGAGCCGCCACACCACCGGGGTGAGGGTCGTGCCGGGCCTGCGGTACAGGGTGAGGCGCAGCCGGTACGAGACGAGCCGCAGGCCGCTCGCCGGGTCGTCCACGGCGAAGGTGTCGGTCCAGACGGTGGCCCGGCCGTCGCTCTGGTCGTCGACCGAGGTGCGGCGGATGTCGGTGTCGCCGGCGGCCCAGCGGCCCATCACGAACCACGGCGTCGCGGTGCCGTCGCCGTAGGTGCCGGCCAGCTCGACCTGGAGCCAGGTGCCGGGCGGGGTATGGGCGTTCCAGGAGGTGACGACCTCGGTGGCGGGGACGGCGGAGGTGTGGAGGGGCGAGGTCCACACCGCGTACTCCCAGGCGGTGGTACGGCCGGTGTGCGGGTCGGTGTAGTCGGTGCGTCCGGCGGGGGTGTCGATGACCAGGCCGGGACGGTGGCCGGCGACGGCCCGGGTGCCGGCGGCGGTGCCGCAGCGCCAGTCGGTGTACGTGTTCCAGAAGCGGTTGTCGACCAGGCCGCCGGGCGCCGGGGCGTGGCCGCCCCTGGCCTCGTCGGGGCGGGCCGCGGTGTCGGGGCAGGCACCCGTCAGCGCGGCGGCGGGGGCTGCGGTGGCCGCTGCCGCGGCCGTGCCCGCGGCGGCCGCGAGGGCGGCGAGGACGGTTCTGCGGGGGGCCGGGGCGGGGGAAGGGGGCATGGGCGGTGACCCTCCAGTCGGTGGTGGCGAACGGACGGGCTGCGCGCCCACTATCGCGGCTCGCGGACGCGTTCTGCCAGCGATTCGACGCGTGCCGCCCGAGCAATATTGGTCTCGACCGATGGCATCGCGGGCGGCGCTGACCTGCGGCGTCCGGCTCCGGCCCGCTCGCCTACCCTGGGGCCATGAACGACCTGGACCGCGTGGCCGCCCGCCTGCTCCGGCTGCCGCCCTCCTGCGGCCCGGTGCGGCTCGTCGCGGTCGACGGTCACGCGGGTTCCGGCAAGTCCACGCTCGCCGCACGGCTCTCCGCGGCGCTCGACGGGGCCCCCGTGCTGCACCTCGACGACCTCGCCACCCACGCGGAGCTCTTCGCGTGGACGAGCCGGATGCTCGGCCAGGTGATCGGGCCGCTCTCCCGGGGCGAGACGGCGTTGTATCACCCGTACGACTGGAGTCTGCGCGTCTTCGGACCGCCCAGGGAGCTGCCCCCGGCGCCGGTGGTGCTGGTGGAGGGGGTGGGGGCCGGGCGGCGGGAGCTGCGGCCGTTCCTGGCGGCGCTGCTGTGGATGGAGCGCGGCCCCGAGGAGTCCTGGGCGCGCGGCCGGCGCCGTGACGGCCCCGCCCTCTCCTCCTTCTGGGACGGCTGGACGGTGGCGGAGACTCGCCATTTCGCGGCGGACCCCTCACGGCCGTTCGCCGATACGTTGGTACGGGAGCGAGCCGAGGGGTACGAGTGGCTCCCGGGGCCTTCTGTGGCAGCAGGCCCGCACCAGATCATCACCCAACGTGATGACTCCCCTGCCGCAAACTGAGCAGCCGGAAGTCCACTTCCGCAAGTGCCCCAACTCGGCTTGACCCAAGGGGCGTACAGGTCTTACGTTCTGAATGTGCGGCTCTTCGGAAACCGCCGCGGACGCGAAGCCCCCGGTTGTTCCCCCGTGATCGGGGGCTTCGTTCTGCCCTTGCGCTCACCGAGGGTCACGACGCGCGGGCCGGCGACGGATCGCGTCGATCACGGCCGATCGGTGCCTTCTCCCTCTTCACGCACCCCCTGCGCAGGTACGATGCCCCTCGGTGCGGTCAGTTCCCGTCCACGTGTAGACGGTTGTGGGGGACCCGAATGGACTTCGGCACACAGGGCACGCATGCCCCCGCCGAGCTCGCCTGGCTACGCGGAGTCGACGCCTACACGATGGGCGCCTATCCGCAGGCCGAGGAGGAGTTCCGTACGGCGGTGCGCATCGATCCCGGCATGGCCGACGGCTGGCTCGGTCTGCACGCGCTGCGGGTCGACACGACGACCGCCCTGCTGCGGATGTACCGCAACCGCGAGAGGTTCGGCGAGCAGCGGGCCCGGCACCGCCGGTATCTCAACTCCTGGTACTGGCTGGGCTGGTGGGTGCAGCCGGTGCTGGAGAGCCCGCGCGATCTGCTGCTCGCGCACGCCTCGCACTGGCTCGACGGCCGCCACGTCCCCGAGCTCGACCGGGCGCTCGCCGGCCTGCCGCCGGTCGACACCGACCCGCAGGTCCGCTTCCTGCACGCCTGCCGCTCCTATCTGGTGAAGGACTGGGAGCAGCTGGTGCGGCACACCGAGCCGCTGGTCGACGATCCGATGCTCGGCATCGAGGCGGGGCTCTTCGGCGGCATGGCCCGGGTGCGTCTGGAGATGTACGGGCAGGCCGAGCCGCTCCTCGCGACGGCGCTCATGCGCTGCCGCAGCGAGCAGCCGCAGCGCAAGGAGCTGCGTTACTGGCTGGCCCGGGCGCACGAGGGCACCGGCCGCACCGCCGCCGCACTGCCCCTGTACCGGGCGGTGCACCGGATCGACCCGTCCTTCATGGACACGGCGGCCCGGCTCGCGGCCATCGCCGAGTACGACGGCTTCGAGGGGCCGGACGACCCGGTGGGGCTGGCGCCCGCGATGTACGGCGGGCTCGGCCAGGACACGGTGGACGGCGAGCGCGCCGACCCGGAGGTCCCGGCCGGTGACGGCCTGCTCCTGAAGCCGGAGGCCGTGCCGCCGCCCGTACCCGCTCCCCCGGAGCCGCCCGACGTGGTGCGCCAGAAGGCCGCGGTCCCGCGGCAGCCGGTGCCACCGCGCTTCCCGGCCAGCCCCACGGACCCGGCGCTGCTCGCCGAGGCGCTCGACGAGCTGGAGCGGATGGTCGGCATGGAGCCGGTCAAACGGCAGGTGAAGGCGCTGTCGGCACAGCTGGAGATGGCCCGGCTGCGGGCGGGGCAGGGTCTTCCGGTCCAGCCGCCGAAACGTCACTTTGTCTTCTCCGGCCCCTCCGGCACCGGGAAGACCACCGTGGCCCGCATCCTCGGCCGGGTCTTCTACGCTCTCGGGCTGCTCGGCGGGGACCATCTCGTGGAGGCCCAGCGGGCCGACCTGGTCGGCGAGTTCCTGGGGCAGACCGCCGTCAAGGCGAACGAGCTGATCGACTCGGCGGTCGGCGGGGTGCTCTTCGTCGACGAGGCCTACTCGCTCTCCAACACCGGATACAGCAAGGGTGACGCCTACGGCGACGAGGCCCTCCAGGTCCTCCTGAAGCGCGCCGAGGACAACCGCGACCACCTGGTGGTGATCCTGGCCGGCTACCCGGAGGGGATGGACCGGCTCCTCGCCACCAATCCCGGGCTCTCCTCCCGCTTCACGACCCGGGTCGACTTCCCCTCGTACCGCCCGCGCGAGCTCACGGCGATCGGTGAGGTGCTCGCCGCCGCCAACGGCGACGGCTGGGACGAGGAGGCCCTTGAGGAACTGCGCTCGATCAGCGCGCACGTGGTCGAGCAGGGCTGGATCGACGAGCTCGGCAACGGCCGCTTCCTGCGCACCCTGTATGAGAAGTCCTGCGCCTACCGCGATCTGCGGCTGTCCGGCTACCCGGGCACCCCGAGCCGCGAGGACCTCGCCACGCTGCGGCTGCCGGATCTGATGCAGGCGTACGGGGAGGTGCTGTCGGGCCGCGGTCCGGCGAACCGGGGCCCGCAGGAACCGCCGGGGATCTGAGGCGGGGGGGGTCCGGTCCGCAGATCGGATCCAGGATCCAGCATCCAACGGACCGGATCCACCGGTGCCCGGATCGGATCCACGATCCAGGAACCAACGGACCGGATCCACCGAGCGCAGATCGGATCCAGGATCCGATATCCAGGCAACGGTCGGATCCAGGATCCGATATCCAGGTCACGGGTCGGATCCTGGATATCGGATATGGGATCCCACGCCGCTCAGCGCGTCAGCGCCTCCGCCGGCCTCGACGGCTGCGCCGGCGACGGCGCCTGAGGCGACTGCGGCTGCGGTTCCTGGACCTGCGGAGCCGGACCCTGCGGAGCCTGGGACCGCGGCGTCGGCCGTGGCGGCGACACCATCCGGTGGGCCGGGTCGCGGACCTCGCCCACCAGCGTCTCCAGGACGTCCTCCAGGGCGACGAGGCCGAGCACCCGCCCCGAGGCGTCCGCCACCTGGGCCAGGTGGGTCGCGGCCCGGCGCATCACCGTGAGCGCGTCGTCCAGCGGCAGCTCGGCCCGGAGCGTGGCCATCGGCCGCCAGACCTGCTGCGGCACCGCCCGTTCCGCCTCCTCCAGGTCGAGGACGTCCTTCACGTGCACGAAGCCCATGAAGCCGCCGCTCCGGCCCTCGCCGCGTACCGGGAAGCGGGAGTAGCCGGTGCGGACCGTCAGCTCCTCGATCTCGCGCGGGGTGACGGACGGGGAGACCGTCACCAGCGAGGCCGAGGGGATGAGGACGTCCGTCACCGGGCGGGTGCCCATCTCCAGGGCGTCCTCCAGGCGTTCCTGCTCGGCCGGGTCGAGGAGTCCGGCCTGGCCGGCGTCCTCGACGAGCCGGCCGAGCTGGGAGCTGGTGAAGACGGCCTCCACCTCGTCCTTCGGCTCGACCCCGAAGGCCCGCAGGACGACCCGGGCACAGGCGCCCAGCGCGCGGGTCACCGGCCGGCAGAGCCGGGCGAAGCCGACGAGGGCGGGGGCGAGCCACAGCGCGGTCCGCTCGGGGTCGGCCATGGCGAGGTTCTTCGGGACCATCTCGCCGATCACCAGGTGGAGGAAGACCACCGCGGCGAGCGCGAGCACGTACCCGAGCGGATGGATCAGGCTCTCCGGCACGCCCACGGCGTGGAAGACGGGTTCGAGCAGACGGGCCACGGTCGGCTCGGCCACCGCGCCGAGGGTCAGCGAGCAGACGGTGATGCCGAACTGGGCGGCGGCCATCATCTGCGGCAGGTTCTCCAGGCCGTACAGGACCTGGCGGGCCCGTTTGCCGCCCAGCGGCTCGATCTGGCTGCGCCGCACGGAGACCAGCGCGAACTCGGCGCCGACGAAGAAGCCGTTGGCGAGGACCAGCAGGACGGCGAAGAGCAGGGGGAGCAGACTCATCGGGCCGCCTCCGCCGTGACCGGCACCGGGGCGGTGCGGGTGATCCGCACCCGTTCGGCGCGGTAGCGGTCCACCTGGCGCACGGAGAGCCGCCAGCCGGGCAGTTCGGCCCGGTCGCCCGGGGCGGGGATGCGCCCGAGCAGATCGGCGACGAGCCCGGCGACCGTCTCGTACGGCCCCTCGGGCACGTCGAGGCCTATCCGGTGCAGGGTGTGCACCCGGCAGGAGCCGTCCGCCTCCCAGCTCTGCGAGCCGTCCTCCGAGGGCACGGCGGCCAGCTCGGGCCGTTCGTCGGCGGCCGTGTCGTGCTCGTCGCGGACCTCGCCGACGAGCTCCTCGACGATGTCCTCCAGCGTGACGACCCCGGCGGTGCCGCCGTACTCGTCGACGACGACGGCGATCGGCTGCTCCCGGCGCAGCCGCTCCAGGAGCGTGCGGGCCGGCAGGGACTCGGGGACGAGCAGCGGCGGGACGGCGATCCGGCCCACGGGGACGCGGTGCCGCTCGTGCGGGGCGACGGCGAGGGCGTCCTTGAGGTGGACCATGCCGACGATCTCGTCGATCCGTTCGCGGTAGACCGGGAACCGGGACAGGCCGGTGGCCCGGGTGAGGTTGACGACGTCGGCCGCGGTGGCGTCCGACTGCAGGGCGCTCACCTTCACCCGCGGGGTCATGAGCTGCTCGGCGGTGAGCCCGCCGAAGGACAGCGTCCGTACGAAGAGGTCGGCGGTGTCCTGTTCGAGGGCGCCGGCCCGCGCGGAGTGGCGGGCGAGGGCGACGAGCTCGCCCGGTGTGCGGACCGAGTCGAGCTCGTCCGCCGGTTCCACGCCGAACAGCCGGACGAGCCGGTTGGCGACGGTGTTGAGCAGGGTGATCACGGGCCGGAACAGGGTGGCGAAGACGTGCTGCGGTCCGGCGACGAACCGGGCCACCTGGAGCGGCCGGGAGACCGCCCAGTTCTTGGGCACGAGTTCGCCGACCACCATCTGCACGGCCGACGCGAGCAGCATGCCGACGACCACGGCTATGCCGGAGACGGCCCCGGCGGGCAGTCCGGTCGCGGTGAGCGGCCCGTCGAGCAGCCGGGCGAGCGCGGGCTCGGCGAGCATGCCGGTGACGAGCGAGGTGAGGGTGATGCCGAGCTGGGTGCCGGAGAGCTGGAAGGACAGCTCGCGCAGCGCCCTGACGACGCCGCGGGCCCGGCGGTCGCCTTCGGCGGCGGCGCGCTCGGCGTCGGCGCGTTCCACGGTCACGAGGCCGAACTCGGCGGCCACGAAGAAGCCGTTGGCGAGGATCAGGAGGAAGGCTGCGGCGAGCAGCAGCAGAGAGACGATCATGCCGCCGCCTCCGAGGTGGAGGGGGCGGCGCAGGTACTACCGGACGATCCGTCCATTGCCGGAGGGAGTCACTCCTCGGGTCGAAGGGCGGCCTCGCGGGCCGCCGGCGGCGGCCCTGCACAACACGCGAGGCGGTGGTGCCACTCGGCACCACCGCCTCAAGAGTAGTCACGCCCGTGCCGTCACGGGCAGGGGGTCGGCCCCGTATGGGGGACGAACGGGGGACGTCTGCGGGTCGGACCGGGGTGTCAGACCGTCCCGGCGGACTCGGCTCCGGTGCCCCTGGACTCGGCGAGGGCGCGCAGGGCGCGGGCGTCCCGGATGGCCTGCTGCTTGGCGATTCCCGGCTGGATGCCGAGGGCCGGCAGGCTGGTGCCGTCGCTCAGATCGAGGAAGACCCAGGGGTCGCCGGGGCGCAGGTTGACCCGGAGGATCTCCGCCCACGCGAGTCGGCGTGTCCGGGTGATGTTGACGACCGTGACGCCCTCGTCGTCGGCGACGACCTTGGGGCGGCTGAGCAGCACCAGGACGCCGAGGAAGAGCGCGGCGGTGAAGACGAAGCTGACCCGCTCCGCCGGGCTGAGCCGCTCCAGCATCATCGCGACGACGGTGATGACGACGAACATCACCACCCCGATCGTCAACAGGACCGCCCGGGTGCGGCCGGGACGGAAGGTGGCCGGGAGGTCGGGGGCGGTGGCGTCGGACATGGGGTTCCTAGCAGTGCGGGTGCGTGCGGGCAGCGGGTGCCTGCGGACGGCGGGCGCGCGCCTCGCAGGCGGCCGGTCAGAGGCGGCAGGCGTGGATGGCCGTGGTCAGGATCGCACGGGCACCCAGCTCGTACAGGTCGTCCATGACCTTCTGCGCCTCCTTGGCGGGGACCATCGCGCGGACGGCGACCCAGCCCTCGTTGTGCAGCGGCGAGACGGTGGGCGACTCCAGGCCCGGGGTGAGGGCGACGGCCTGCTCCAGGTGCTCGGCGCGGCAGTCGTAGTCCATCATCACGTAGCTGCGGGCGACGAGGACGCCCTGGAGGCGGCGCAGGAACTGCTGGACCTTGGGGTCGTCGGTCGGGGCGCCGGTGCGCCGGACGACGACGGCCTCGGAGGTGAGGATCGGCTCGCCGATGACCTCCAGGCCGGCGTTGCGCAGGCTGGTGCCGGTCTCGACGACGTCGGCGATGATCTCGGCGACACCGAGCTGGATCGCGGTCTCGACTGCGCCGTCGAGGTGGACGACGGAGGCGTCGACGCCCTGCTCGGCGAGGTGCTTGGCGACGATGCCCTCGTAGGAGGTGGCGATCGTCATCCCGTGGAAGTCCCCGGGGCCGCTCGCGGTGCCGGGCCGGGTGGCGTAGCGGAAGGTGGAGCGGCCGAAGTTCAGCGGCAGGATCTCCTCGGCGTTGGCGCCGGAGTCCAGGAGCAGGTCACGGCCGGTGATGCCGATGTCGAGCCGGCCGGACGCCACGTAGATCGCGATGTCCTTCGGGCGAAGGTAGAAGAACTCCACGTCGTTGTCGGGGTCGACGGTGACGAGCTCCTTGGACTCCTTGCGCTGCCGGTAGCCCGCCTCATGGAGCATCTCCATCGCAGGTCCGGAGAGTGAACCCTTGTTGGGGACGGCGATGCGCAGCATGGGGTGGGCTTCCTTTGCCTCAGGAGTTCGGGGGGTGTGCGGTGCTCGGTGCTCAGAGGTGGGCGTAGACGTCGTCGAGGGAGATCCCGCGGGCGACCATCATCACCTGGACGTGGTACAGCAGCTGCGAGATCTCCTCGGCGGCGGCGTCCTTGCCTTCGTACTCGGCGGCCATCCAGACCTCGGCGGCCTCCTCGACGACCTTCTTGCCGATGGCATGGACGCCCTTGCCGACCAGTTCCGCGGTGCGGGAGGTCGCCGGGTCGCCGGTCTCGGCCTTGAGCTTGAGCTCGGCGAAGAGCTCTTCGAAGGTTTTGTTCGCCATGATGTCCTAAGAGTACGGGGTGTGAGAAGGCGGGCGCGCAGCGCCTCCATCAGGGGTGGTGGCCGGGTGACGGGCGGGCTCTCAGCGCCAGGGTTCGCTGACCGTGCGCAGCGTGGTCGCGGTGGCGACGGCGGCGGTGACGGCCTCGTGGCCCTTGTCCTCGGAGGATCCCTCGAGGCCGGCCCGGTCGAGGGCCTGCTCCTCGTTGTCGACGGTCAGGACGCCGAATCCGACGGGTACGCCGGTGTCGATCGAGACCTGGGTGAGGCCGTGGGTGACGCCCTGGCACACGTACTCGAAGTGCGGCGTTCCGCCGCGGATGACGACGCCGAGCGCCACGATGGCATCGTAGCCGCGGCCGGCGAGGACCTTGGCCACGACGGGGAGCTCGAAGCTGCCGGGGACGCGCAGCAGGGTGGGCTCGTCGATGCCGAGCTCGGCGAGGGCCCGCAGGGCGCCGTCGACGAGGCCGTCCATGATCTTCTCGTGCCACTGGGCCGCGATGACCGCGACGCGGAGGTCGCCGCAGTTCTTCACGCTGAGGACGGGTGCGCCCTTGCCGCTCATGTTGCTCCTTGCCGAATCGTTCGTGGGTACGGATTACGCGGATTCACTGGTTGCCGCAGGTGGCGGCCGGGGAGCCGTCGAGCCAGGGCAGGTCGTGGCCCATCCGGTCGCGCTTGGTGCGCAGGTAGCGGAGGTTGTGCTCGCCCGCCGTGACGGGCATGGGCTCGCGGCCCTCGACCTTCAGGCCGTGGCGGGTGAGGGCGTCGATCTTGTCGGGGTTGTTGGTCATGAGCCGGAGGCTGCGGACCCCGAGGTCGGCGAGGATCTGGGCGCCGGCCGCGTAGTCGCGGGCGTCGGCGGGCAGGCCGAGCTCCAGGTTGGCGTCGAGGGTGTCGCGGCCGCGCTCCTGGAGTTCGTAGGCGCGCAGCTTGGACAGCAGGCCGATGCCGCGGCCCTCGTGGCCGCGCAGATAGACGACGACGCCGCGGCCGGTCTCGGTGATGCGGTCCATGGAGGCCTGGAGCTGGGGGCCGCAGTCGCAGCGCAGCGAGTGGAAGACGTCGCCGGTCAGGCACTCGGAGTGGACCCGGACCAGGACGTCCTCGCCGTCGCCGATCTCGCCGTGGACGAGGGCGACGTGCTCGACGCCGTCGACGGTGGAGCGGTAGCCGTACGCGGTGAACTCGCCGTGCGCCGTGGGCAGGTGGACCTCGGCCTCGCGGCGGACGGTGGGCTCGGCGGAGCGGCGGTAGGCGATCAGGTCCTCGATGGAGATGATCGTCAGGCCGTGCTTGCGGGCGAAGGGGATCAGCTCGGGCAGCCGCAGCATGACGCCGTCCTCGCCGGCGATCTCGACGATCGCGCCGGCGGGGCGGAGTCCGGCGAGGCGGGCGAGGTCGACGGCGGCCTCGGTGTGGCCGTTGCGGACCAGGACGCCGCCTTCCCTGGCGCGCAGCGGGAAGATGTGGCCGGGGCGGACGAAGTCGCCGGGCTCGTAGTCGCCGCTGGCGAGCATGCGCAGGGTGGTGGCGCGGTCGGCGGCGGAGATGCCGGTGGTGACGCCGTGGGCGGGGGCCGCGTCGACGGAGACGGTGAAGGCGGTCTTCATCGACTCCGTGTTGTGGTCGACCATCTGCGGCAGCTGCAGGCGTTCGAGCTCGTCGCTCTCCATGGGGGCGCAGATCAGGCCGCGGCACTCGCTCATCATGAAGGCGACGACCTCGGGGGTGGCCATCTCGGCGGCGATGACGAGGTCGCCCTCGTTCTCGCGGTCCTCGTCGTCGACGACGACGACGGGGCGGCCCGCGGCGATGTCGCGGATGGCCTGCTCGACGGGGTCGAGGGCGAGGTCGGTGGCGTCGAACAGGAGGGGTGCCGTGCTCATGCCGCTGCTCCTTCCAGGGCGGGAGCGGTGCGCGTCCGGAGCCACCAGTCGCGCATGCCCCAGATGACGAGGGCGAAGTAGACGAGGTAGACCAGGCCGGAGAAGGCGAGGCCGCTGTTGAAGGCGAGGGGGACGCCGACGAGGTCGACGAGGAGCCAGGCGAACCAGAACTCGACCAGGCCGCGGGCCTGGGCGACCATCGCGACGAGGGTGCCGACGAAGATGTACGCGTCGGCCCACGGGCTCCAGGAGAGCGACGGGTAGAGGGTGAACAGGCCGCCGACGGCGAGGGTGCCGAGGACGGCGCCGGCGAGGAGCAGTCCGCGCTCCTTCCAGCTGGCGAAGCGGACGGCGATGGAGCCGTCCTGAGCCTGCTGCCGGCCGCGGTTCCACTGCCACCAGCCCCAGGCGGCGACGCCGATGACGAGGAGCTGCTTGCCGACGCCGCCGGAGAGGTGGGCGGAGGCGTAGGCGCCGACGAGGATGACGCCGGAGAGCAGCTGGGCGGGCCAGGTGAGGATGGAGCGGCGCCAGCCGAGGGCCAGGGCGATCAGACCGATCGTGTTGCCGATCATGTCGGACCACATGATGTGCTGGTCGAAGACGGTGAACGCCTCGGAGTTGAGCCAGTTCACTTGACGGTCTCCTGCGCGTTCGGGCCGAGCAGCCGCTCGACGTACTTGGCGATGACGTCCACTTCGAGGTTGACCGGGTCGCCGGGCTGCTTGATGCCGAGCGTGGTCAGGGCGAGGGTGGTGGGGATGAGGCTGATGGTGAACCAGTCGTCGCCGACCTCGACGACGGTGAGGCTGACGCCGTCGACGGTGATGGAGCCCTTCTCGACGACGTAGCGGGCGAGCGCGGCGGGCAGGCCGACCTTGACGATCTCCCAGTGCTCGGAGGGGGTGCGCGCGAGGATCGTGCCGGTGCCGTCCACGTGTCCCTGGACGATGTGGCCGCCGAGGCGTCCGCCGACGGCCATGGGCCGCTCCAGGTTGACCCGGGAGCCGGTCTCCAGGGCGCCGAGGGAGGACCGCTTGAGGGTCTCGGCCATCACGTCGGCGGTGAACTCCCCCTCGCCGCAGTCGACCACGGTGAGGCAGACGCCGTTGACGGCGATCGAGTCGCCGTGCCGGGCACCCTCGGTGACGAGGGGGCCGCGCAGGCGGAAGCGGGAGGCGTCCGCCAGCTGCTCGACGGCGACGACCTCGCCCAGCTCTTCGACGATTCCGGTGAACACGGTCAGGCTCCCTTGGCGGTGGCGGAGGTGGCGGGGGTGGCAGAAGTGGCGGAGGGGGTGGCCGCGGGGACGGCGGTGACGCGGATGTCGGATCCGATGCGGACGGTCTCGGTGATGTCGAGCCGCAGCGCGTCCGTGATCGTGGTGATTCCGGCGTCGGCGAGGGCGGCGGGGCCGGCGCCGAGGAGGACGGGGGCGAGATAGCCGACGACCTGGTCGACGGCGCCCGCGGCGAGGAAGGCGCCCGCGAGGGTGGGGCCGCCTTCGAGGAGGACGGAGCGGACGCCCTGCTGGTGGAGCGCGGCGAGGAGCTCGCCGATGTCGAGGCCGCCGCCGGGTGCGCGGGGCAGGCGCCAGGTCTCGGGGAAGTGCGTGGTCTCCTCCGGGATCAGGTCCTCGGCCACGGCGATCACGGTGCGGGCGGCGTCGTCGAGGACCCGGGCGCCCGGCTTCACCGCGCTCGCCTCGGTGTCGACGACGACCCGCAGGGGCTGGACGGCGTCGTCGATGCCGCGTACCGCGAGGTGGGGGTCGTCGGCGCGGGCGGTGCCGGAGCCGACGACGACGGCGTCGGACTCGGCGCGCAGCCGGTGGACGTCGGCGCGGGACTCGGCGGAGCTGATCCAGCGGGAGGTGCCGTCGGCGGCGGCGATCCGGCCGTCGAGGGTGGCGGCGTACTTCCAGCGCACGAAGGGGCGGCCGCGGCGGACGGAGGTGAGCCAGGCGATGTTGCCGGCCTCGGCCTCCTCGGCCAGGAGGCCGTGCGTGACCTCGACGCCGGCCGCGCGCAGGGTGTCGGCACCGCCGGTGGCCTGCGGGTTCGGGTCGCCGACCGCGTAGACGACGCGGGCGATCCCGGCCTCGATCAGGGCCTGGGCGCAGGGGCCGGTGCGGCCGGTGTGGTTGCAGGGTTCGAGGGTGACGTAGGCGGTGCCGCCGCGGGCCAGGACGCCGGCCTCGCGCAGGGCGTGGACCTCGGCGTGCGGGCCGCCGGCGCGCTGGTGCCAGCCTTCGCCGACCTGGTGGCCGGAGGCGTCGGTGACGACGCAGCCGACGACCGGGTTGGGGCTGGTGGAGCCGAGACCGCGGGCGGCGAGCGCGATCGCGCGTCGCATGGCGGTGATGTCGGCCTGCTGGGCCACCGGGTCCTCCTGCCTCTTCGGGCACGGACTCCGGGGCCTGTCGATGACGACAGAGAGCGGGTACGACGGCTCGCGCAGGGTGCGCGTGGGCCTGCCGGTCCCCGGTACGCCGCCACGGCACCTGTGCCGATACGGCGACCAGCGGACGTACGGCCGGCACACCCCTGGTGAGGGTCGCCCGCCGCGCACTGCCTCCCATCCGGACTTTCACCGTCGGTCCAGGAATCTCACCTGGTCAACCGGCCGCTGGCTGCGGACGGGTCGCGGACTATACCGCCGGTTCGGAATTACACCGACCCCGGAGTGCGCTGCTGCTGATACAGGGCCAGTGTGCCACGGCCGGACGGCGGCCATGCGGGTGAGGCCCTGTGGGCTGGCTCACAGAGCGCCACGCCCCCGTCACGGGATCGGCGGGCGACCACTCCGGAATTCCTCCTTGGTCCAGACCTATTGACGCACTGGTCTAGTCCTCTTAATCTCCGTGTCACCTCCGAGGTACGGCCCGCCGGTGTGCGCACTCCACGGGCCCAACACGATCCACCCCCTTGTTCGTTGTTGTGCTCTGCCGACCTCCCCTGGAGGAACCGACCGTGCTGTCCCCCACCAAGAAGAGGGCCTCGCTGCTCGCTTCCGGCGCCGCCGTCGCCGGACTGCTGATCAGCTCGCTCTCCGGCGGCGTCTCGCACGCCGCCGACAACGAGAGCTGTCGCCCCGACGGCCTGTACAAGACGCCCGGCGTCGACGTCCCGTACTGCTCGGTCTACGACACCGAGGGCCGCGAGAAGATGGGCGCGGACCACCAACGCCGGGTCATCGGCTACTTCACCGGCTGGCGCACCGGCAAGAACGGCGAGCCCGCCTATCTGGCCAAGGACATCCCGTGGGACAAGATCACCCACATCAACTACGCCTTCGGCCACGTCGGCGGCGACAACAAGCTCTCCGTGGGCGCGGACGGCCCGGGCAACGCGGCCACCGGGATGACCTGGCCCGGTGTCGCGGGCGCCGAGATGGACCCGGCGTACGCCTACAAGGGCCACTTCAACCTGCTCAACAAGTTCAAGAAGCAGCACCCGGACGTCAAGACGCTGATCTCGGTCGGCGGCTGGGCGGAGACCGGCGGCTACTTCGACGACAACGGCACCCGGGTGAACTCCGGCGGCTTCTACTCGATGGCGACCAACGCCGACGGGTCGGTCAACCAGGCCGGGATCGAGACGTTCGCGAACTCGGCCGTCGACTTCATCCGGAAGTACGGCTTCAACGGCGTCGACATCGACTACGAGTACCCGACGACGATGAAGGACGCCGGCAACCCGCTCGACTGGCAGCTCGCCAACGCGCGCCGCGCCGGCCTCGTCCAGGGCTACGCCGCCCTGATGAAGTCCCTGCGCGAGAAGCTCGACCGGGCCGGCGCCGCCGACGGCAAGCACTACCTGCTGACCGTCGCCGCGCCCTCCTCCGGCTACCTGCTGCGCGGCATGGAGACCTTCCAGGTCCAGAAGTACCTGGACTACGTCAACATCATGTCCTACGACCTGCACGGCGCCTGGAACGAGTACGTCGGCCCCAACGCCTCGCTCTTCGACGACGGCAAGGACGCCGAGCTGGCCGCCGCGAACGTCTACGGCTCCGCGCAGTACGGCGGCATCGGCTACCTCAACACCGACTGGGCGTACCACTACTTCCGCGGCTCCATGCCGGCCGGCCGGATCAACATCGGCCTGCCCTACTACACCCGCGGCCACAAGAACGTGCAGGGCGGCACCGACGGTCTGTGGGGCAAGGCCACCGCGACCGGCTGCCCGGCCGGCTCGGGCCTGACCAAGTGCGGTGACGGCGCCGTCGGCATCGACAACCTGTGGCACGACAAGGACACCAACGGGCAGGAGTCGCCCGCCGGTTCCAACCCGATGTGGCACGCCAAGAACCTGGAGAAGGGGATCGTCGGCGACTACGTCACCACATACGGCTTCCCCGCGAACACCACGCTGACCGGCACCTACGTCCGCAAGTACGACTCCACGCTGGTCGCGCCGTGGCTGTGGAACGCCCAGAAGAAGGTCTTCCTGTCCACCGAGGACGAGCAGTCCGTGGCCGCCAAGGCCGACTACGTCGTCAGCCGGGGCATCGGTGGCACGATGGTCTGGGAGATGGCCGGCGACTACGACTGGAACGCCGCCAAGGGCCAGTACGAGATGGGCGACACCCTCACCTCGCTGATGTACGACAAGTTCAAGGCGGCCACCCCGTACGGCGCGAAGAAGTCCAACAAGGCGCTGCCGACCCAGGCCGTGAACGTGGGCGTCGAGTTCACCGACTTCAAGCTCGGCGACTCCAACTACCCGATCACGCCGAAGATCAGGATCACCAACCACACGAAGACGACGCTGCCGGGCGGCACCGAGTTCCAGTTCGACTACGCGACCGCCGCGCCGGGCAACGCCTCCGACCAGTCCGGCTTCGGCACCAAGGTGATCAGCAGCGACCACACGGGCGGCAACGTCGGCGGCCTGAAGGGCGACTTCCACCGGGTCTCGCTGAAGCTCCCGGCCTGGCAGTCGCTGGCCCCGGGCGCGACCGTCGACCTGTCGTTCAACTACTACCTGCCGGTCTCGACCCCGTCGAACTGGACGGTGACCGTCAACGGCACGACGTACGCGCTCGCCGGCGACCTGGCGCGCGGCACGACGGTCGTGGAGCCGGGCGGCTCGACCCCGACGCCCACCCCGACGCCGACGCCGACCGGCCCGACGCCCACGCCGACCCCCACCCCCACGCCCACGCCCACGGGCGGCACCTGCACCGCCCCGGCGTACGTGGCGGGCACGATCTACAACGCGGGGAACCTCGTCTCCCACAAGGGCCGCACCTGGAAGGCCCAGTGGTGGACCCAGAACGAGGAGCCGGGCACGACCGGCGAGTGGGGCGTCTGGAGGGACCAGGGCGCCTGCTGATCCGCACGACCCGATGACCCCCGGCGGCGGTCCGACGGCCCTTGGCCGCCGCCGGGCCCCCCGCCCCGCGCCGCGCTCCCCCGTCCGGAGCGCGGCGCGGGTGCGTGACCCGCGCGTCTTTCCCGACGACTCGCCCCGCCAGGCGGCTGGCACACCCACCGCCCGTCGCGGTTCAGCGTGGTTCAGTGCCGGCGACGGCGGACGGCGGCGACGGCCCAGGCGGCGAGCGCGGATGCCGCCAGACCCGCCGCGAGAGCCCGGCCGCGCCCCGGCGCGGGGAGCAGCAGGTCACGCGCGCGGTCGAACGCGCTCAGCGGGATGCCGGCCAGGGCGTTGGCCGGCGGGCGGCGCGGCACGGCCGGGTGAGGGCGGGTGGGTGCGGTACGGCGCACGCTCTCCCAGGTGGTGCCGAGGCGCCGCAGCCGGGCGGCGTCGTTGCCCAGCGCCTCCTGGAGCCGGGGCAGCAGCACGTCCTCCTCGTCCCGGATGTCCTGGCGGATCAGGGAGAATGCGGCGGTGACCAGCCGGTCGTGCCGGGGGGCCGCCGGATCGGTCGACCGGATCTCGGCCACGAGGTCGTTGATCCGCTGGTGCTCCTCCTCGACCTGGGAGGTCAGCGCCTCACCGTCGGGGGCGAGCCTGCGCAGGGCCGGCCACAGCACGGTCTCCTCGGCGAAGGCATGGCTGAAGGTGAGCTGGACGATGTCGTGCAGCGTCGCCCGGCGTTCCGGAGGCGTCAGCCCGTCGGACTCGTAGCGCCGCATGAGGCGGTCGAGCTCCGCGTGGTCCCGGCGCTGGCGGGCCAGGACGCTGGATGTGCCGCCGAGCTGTTCGAGGCTCTGCTGCGCGAGGGAACGGGACATCGGGCACTCCTTGGGTCGTGTGCGCGGGTACGGGGCGGGCCGGTCAGGACGCCGGGGCCGCGCCGGGCGAGCTCATGCGCCGGGCCGGATCACGGCGCGGACGCACCCGGCCCTCGTGTGCCGGACCATGCCGTAGGTCTGCGGCGCCTGGTCGAGCGGGAGGCTGTGCGCCGCGCCTGCCCAGGAGGCCCGTGGACAAACGGGACGTCGCCCCGGACGGAGGCCCCGGGCGCATGGGCCCGTGGACCGACGGTGCGCCGCCCCGGACGGACGCCCCGGGCCCAGGAGGACGCAGATCCCGGTGCGGGCGGTGCGCCCGTCGCCGGGACAGCGCCTCCGGGCCAGGGGGTGCGGGCCTGTGCGGACGGTGCGCCCGTCGCCGGGACCGCGCCTCCGGCCCAGGGGGTGCGGGCCTGTGCGGACGGTGCGCCCGTCGCCGGGGGCGCGGCGCCTACGGGAACAGGGCGTCCTGCGCCGCGTCGCGGGCGGTCAGCAGGGCGCCGCGCAGGATGGCGGTGTCGCCGAGGGTGGTGGCGCGGACCTCGGTGCGCAGCGGGGACAGTTCGGCGAGGCGGGCCTCGACACGGGCGGCGAGCTCCGGGCCGCCCCGGTGACCGGTCTCGCCGGCGAGGACCACGCACCCGGGGTCGAGGACGGCCGCGACGGCGGCCGCGCCGATGGCGAGCCGGTCGGCGAGGGCGTCGAGGAAGGGGCCGTCACCGGTCTCCAGGGCGGTGGCCGGGTCGAGGCCGTGGCCGCGTGCGAGGGCGTCGACCGCGGCGGCGCAGGCCAGCTCGTCGAAGCCGCCGTCGCAGCCGTGGGCGGAGGGCAGCCCGGAGGTGCCCGGCACCGGCAGGAAGCCGATCTCGCCCGCTCCCCCGGAGGCGCCGCGGCGCAGCCGTCCGTCGAGGACGACGGCCGCGCCGACGCCCTGGCCGAGCCAGAGCAGCACGAAGGTGTCGCGGTCCGCGCGGGCGGCTCCCTCGCGCAGTTCGGCGACGGCGGCGAGGTTGACCTCGTTCTCCACCAGGACGGTGGCGGGCAGCCGCTGCCGCAGGGCGGCGATCAGGCGCCGGTGCCATTCGGGCAGCTTCGCGGTGTCCCGCAGCTGCCGGGTCGCCGGGTCGATGAGGCCGGGGGCGCCGACGGCCACGCTGTGCAGCCGGGCGGCGCCGGCCTTCGCCGCGGTGCGTTCGAGCAGGGCGACGGCCTGGTCGGCGGCGGGGCCCGGGGCGGCGCCCTCGCCGATCGGCAGGGACGCCTCGGCGAGGGTGGTGCCGAGGAGGTCGGCGACGACGACGGTGACGGAGCGGGTGCGCACGTCGAGGGCGGCGAGGTGGGCGCGGTCGGCGACGATCCCGTACAGCTTGGCGTTGGGGCCGCGGCGCTCGGCGCCGGACTCGCCGACGACATGGACGAGGCCGGAGCTGCGCAGCCGCTCGACGAGGTCGGCGACGGTGGGGCGGGAGAGCCCGGTGAGGGTCTTCAGCTGGGTCGCCGTCAACGGGCCCTCGTCCTGGAGCAGTCGCAGGGCGAGCCGGTCGTTGATGGCCCGGGCGGTGCTCGGGGATGCGGCCATGCGGGGATCCTCTCAGACGAACTCGGACTTCCGTTCCCCTCCGTCCACTATTTATCAGGCAGGGTCCCTGATAGTTTACGGCGAGATCACGACCCAGGGAGGGACCATGGCGGCGGAGACCGTCTTCAGCACCGAACGGCTGCGCCGGGCCAGGTTCGCCGTCGCCGCCGTCTTCTGCGTCCACGGCGCGGTCACGGGCAGCTTCGCCACCCGCATCCCGTGGATCCAGGAGCACGCCGGCGTCAGTCCGGGCCAGCTGGGGCTCGCCCTCGCCTTCCCCGCGATCGGTGCCTCGCTCGCGATGCCGCTGGCGGGCGCGATCAGCCATCGCTTCGGCGCCCGCACCGCGCTGCGCGGACTGCTCGCGCTGTGGACCCTGTCGCTGGTCCTGCCGTCCCTCGCGCCGAACGTCTACGGCCTGTGCGCGGCCCTCTTCGTCTACGGCGCCACCGCCGGCATGTCCGACGTGGCCATGAACGCGCTCGGCGTCGAGACGGAGAACCGGCTCGGCCGCTCGATCATGTCCAGCCTGCACGGCATGTGGAGCGCCGGCGCCCTGATCGGCTCGGCGGCGGGCACCGTCGCCGCCCACCTCGGGGGCGACGCCCGTCTGCACCACCTGCTCGCGGCCGTGGTCCTGACCGTGCTCGGCCTCGTCTGCTGCCAGGGCGTGCTCGACCTGCAGAGCGCGCCCGAGGAGGAGGCGCCGCCGCGCTTCTCGCTGCCCCCGAAGTCCGCGCTCGTCATCGGCGCCATCGGCTTCTGCGGGGTGTTCGCGGAGGGCGCGAGCCTGGACTGGTCGGCGGTCTACCTCAAGGAGGAGCTGGGCACCTCGGCCGGTCTGGCCGCCGCGTCCACCACCGCCTTCGCGCTCACCATGGCCGTGGCGCGTCTGGTCGGCGACCGGGTGGTGGACCGTTTCGGCGCGGTGCGCACCGTACGCGTCGGGGGCCTGGCGGCCACGCTCGGCGGGCTCCTCGTGGTGTTCGCCCCGCACGCGGCCCTCGCCCTGACCGGTTTCGGCCTGCTCGGGCTCGGCGTCGCGGTGGTCGTCCCCCTGGCCTTCGCCGCCGCGGGACGCAGCGGCCCGAACCCCAGCCAGGCCATCGCGGGCGTCGCCACCATCACGTACACCTCGGGCCTCATCGCCCCGTCCGCGATCGGCGGCATCGCCGACGCGACCTCGCTGGCCTTCTCCTTCGGCCTGGTCACCCTGCTCGCGTTCGGTCTGGTCCTGGGCGCGGGCGTGCTGCGGCCGGGCGGCCGGAGCACGCCCGGCACCACGGCCGGGACCGGGGCGGCGACGGCCGGCTCCTCGGAAGGGATCCGCTGACCTGCGGGCCACTACCATATGGCTGAACTTTTTCGGTCCCGGCACGACGGGACCTGAAGGCCGTCGGAATCCCGAGAACGACCCCGAGAACTGGAGCGACCACATGAGCCTCGGCGTGCGCTGGACCCTGCACGGCGACGGGAGGACACCCGCTCCGGGAGCCGTCGTCCGGCCGGACGAACGCCTCTCCTGGCCGCGCACGGTCGGTCTCGGCGCCCAGCACGTGGTGGCGATGTTCGGTGCCTCGTTCGTGGCCCCGGTCCTCATGGGTCTCGACCCGAACCTCGCCATCATGATGTCCGGTGTCGCCACCGTGATCTTCCTGCTCGCGACCCGCGGCACGGTTCCCTCGTACCTCGGCTGCTCGCTCTCCTTCGTGGGCGTGGCCGCCGCGATCCGGGCCTCGGGCGGCGACAGCGCCACGGTGACCGGCGCGGTCCTCGTGGTCGGCGTGGTGCTCTTCCTCGCCGGTCTCGCGGTGGCCAGGTTCGGGGCGCGGATCATCCACGCGGCCATGCCGCCGGTGGTCACCGGCGCCGTGGTCATGCTGATCGGCTTCAACCTGGCCCCGGTCACCGCCGCCACCTACTGGCCGCAGGACCAGTGGACGGCGCTGCTCGTGATGCTGTTCACCGGTCTGGCCGTGGTCGCCCTGCGCGGCTTCTGGTCGCGGATCGCGATCTTCCTCGGCCTGGTCTTCGGCTACGGCATCTCCTGGGTCTTCGACCTGGTCTTCGGAAAGATCCACTCGATGTCCCCGGGCGGCGAGGTCACCGACCACTGGCGGCTCGACCTCTCCGGCGTCGCCCGGGCCGACTGGATCGGCCTGCCCTCCTTCCACGGCCCGAGCTTCGAGTGGTCCGCGATCCTGGTGGCGCTGCCCGTGGTCATCGCGCTGATCGCCGAGAACGCCGGACACGTCAAGGCCGTCGGCGAGATGACCGGCGACCCGCTGGACGACAAGCTGGGCACGGCGATCGCCGCCGACGGCGCCGCCTCGATGCTGTCCACCGCCGTGGGCGGCCCGCCGAACACCACGTACTCCGAGAACATCGGCGTCATGGCGGCGACGAGGGTCTACTCCACCGCCGCCTACTGGGCCGCGGCCGGCTTCGCCCTGCTCTTCGGCCTGTGCCCCAAGTTCGGCGCGGTCGTCGCCGCCATCCCCGGCGGCGTGCTCGGCGGCATCACCGTGATCCTCTACGGCATGATCGGCCTGCTCGGCGCCCAGATCTGGATCAACGCCAAGGTCGACCTGCGCAACCCGCTCAACCTGGTGCCCGCCGCGGCCGGCATCATCATCGGCGTCGGCGGCGTGAAGCTCACCTTCACCGACACCTTCGAGCTCGGCGGCATCGCGCTCGGCACCCTGGTCGTCATCACCGGCTACCACGTGCTGCGCGCCTGCGCCCCGGCCCACATGAAGCAGCAGGAGCCCCTGCTCGACGCCGGCACCAGCGCGTACGAGACCACGGACGGCCAGGAACCCGCCGCCAAGCCGTAAGCGATTCGCTCGATCTGGGGAAGCCGGGCGGCGGAACCCTTCCGTCCGGCTCTGCGGCTGCCACCCTGCACCCATGGCACCCATGGCACCCACGGCGCGGACGCAGGACATGACGCAGACGCAGGACATCGAGATCGGGCCGTTCACGGCCGTCGACCCCGTGGTGGACCGGATGCGGGCCATCCGCTCCGCCTGGCACCCGGCGGACGGGGTCGCGGTGTTCAACCGGGTCTATCTGACCGTCACCGAGGAGATCGGCCGGGCCATCGACGCGGGCACGTTCACCGACCGGCAGGCCGCCGCCACCCTCGACGTACGGTTCGCCCGGCGCTATCTCGCGGTCGTCGACGCCGTCGCCACCGGCGCCCCGGCACCCGCCTGCTGGCGGCCGCTCTTCCACTACCGGCGCCACCCGGGCGTACGGCCGCTGCAGTTCGCGCTCGCCGGGATCAACGCGCACATCGGCCACGACCTCGCCCTCGCGGTGGTCGACACCTGCCACAGCCTGGACTGCGCGCCCGCGGACCTGGAGGACGAGTTCCACCGGGTCGGCGACGTCCTCGTCCTCCTGGAGGAGCGCATCCGGGAGGAACTGATGCCGGGCCCGGACCTCCTGGAGGTCGCGGACCCGCTGACGCATCTGCTCGGCTGCTGGAGCCTGGACCGGGCCCGCGAGGGGGCCTGGCTCGCCGCCCGCTCGCTGTGGCAGCTGCGGGGGCTGCCCGACCTGGCCGAGGAGTTCACCGAACGCCTCGACCGGTCGGTGGGCCTGGTGGGGCGGATGCTGCTCACCCCGATGGCCCGCCCGTAGGAGCCCCTCCGGAGCTCTCGGGTTCTGTCCTTCGACCTCAGTCCTCCGGCAGCTCGACCGGGGCGATCTCGTCGTACACGTCGCCCGGACCCGGGTTGGTGGCGTCCGTCGAGCCGCCGAAGTGGTGCATCACGCCCCACACCGCGTTCAGCGCCGTCTGGATCGCGCCCTCGGCCCAGCCGGCCGTCCAGGAGATGTCGTCGCCGGCGAGGAAGATGCCCCGCTTGTCCTCGGGCAGCCGGTCCTGCATGAAGTGCGTGAACAGGCGGCGCTGGTAGCGGTAGTGACCCGGCAGGTTGGCCTTGAAGGCGCCCATGAAGTAGGGCTCGTTCTCCCAGGAGACCGTCACCGGGTTGCCGATGATGTGCTTGCGGATGTCGACCTTCGGGTAGATCTCGCCGAGCGACTTCAGCATGACCTCCATCCGCTCCTGCGCGGACAGCGGCAGCCACTTCAGGCTGTCGTCGCACCAGGTGTACGACAGGCAGATGACGGCCGGCTTGTCCGGGCCGTCGTCCAGGAGGTACGTGCCCCGGGTCATCCGGTCGGTCAGCGTCATCGACATGACGTCCCGGCCGGTCTCCTCGTCCTTGTCCAGCCAGAACGGCCGGTCGACGGGCACGAAGAGCTTGGACGACTCCATGTAGTGGGTGCGCTCGATCGCCGTCCAGTGGTCGATCGGGAAGAGCGAGTCGTCACACGCGATCTTGGAGAGCAGCATCCAGGACTGGGCGGTGAAGATCGCCGCCTGGTACGTGCGGATGTCGCCGGACGCGTCGGTGACGGTGATCCGGTTGCCGGCGGTGCGGTTCAGGCGCGTGACGGCCGGCTTGGGCTGACCGCCCTCGTGCAGCGAGCTCAGCGACGTGCCCTGCGCCCAGTGGACGATCTTCTCCGGCTCGCGCTCCCACAGGCGCAGCGGCAGCTGCTGGGAGCCGCCGACGATGCCGCGGTGGTGGTCGTCGGCCTCGGTGTAGACGACCCGCAGGATCTCCAGGATGGAGTTCGGGAAGTCGGTGTCCCAGCCGCCGGTGCCGAAGCCGACCTGGCCGAAGATCTCGCGGTGCCGGAAGGACTTGAAGGCCTCCGACTCGCACAGGAAGCCGTAGAAGGTCTGGTTGTCGAGCTTCTCGACGAGCTTGGCCCAGATCTCGCGGATGCGCGGGACGTCGCGCTCGCGCATGGCGCGGTTCATGTCGGAGAAGTCGGCGCCCTCGTCGAGGCACTTGTTCCAGGCCTCGGCGACGTCACGGTAGACCTGCGGCAGGTCGTCGATGGTCTCCGCGTAGTGCGTCTCGCCCTTGAGGTCGACGACGGTCGAGGGGGTGGCCTCGGCCAGCGGGTTCGGGAAGGGCCGGGTCTCCAGGCCCACCAGGTCGATGTAGTGCTGGAGCGCGGTCGAGGAGGGCGGGAAGCGCATGGCGCCCATCTCGGCGGTCAGGCCCTCGGCGCCGGTGCCCTCGAAGCCGACGGTCCGCAGCCGGCCGCCGATCTGGTCGGCCTCGTAGACGACGGGCTTGAGGCCCATCTTCATCAGCTCGTAGGCGGCGACGATGCCGGACAGACCGCCGCCGATGACGGCGACCTCGGTGCCGTGCTCGGTCGCGGGTATCTGGCCGAGACCCGCCGGGTGGGCCAGGAAGTCGTCGTAGGCGTACGGGAAGTCCGGGCCGAACATGGTGATCGGCGGCTGCGCGTCGGTGTGCTGGACGGCGGTGGGCACCGTGGACGTCATGGGGTACGGACTCCTTGCACGAAACAGGTGAGGCAGAGGGGAGGGCGGGGGCGGGCGTGGCTCAGACGAGGGAGCCGTAGAGCCCGGGGCGGCGGTCGCGGAGGTAGGGGTTGTCCTTCCGGGAGGCCGCCAGGAAGTCGGGGTCGACGTCGCCGAAGACCAGGTCCTCGCCGCGCCCGGCGCGGGCCCGGGCGGTGCCGTCGGGGCCGGCGAGCGTGGACAGACCGACGAACTCGAAGTCGCCCTCGGGTCCGGTCCGGTTGGCGTACGCGAGGTAGATCTGGTTCTCGAAGGCGCGCACGGGGACCACGGACTCGGGGACGATCTCGGCGGGGTGCATCAGCGCGGTCGGGACGAGGAGGAGGTCCGTGCCGGCCAGCGCCTGCGCCCGTACGTTCTCGGGGAACTCGACGTCGTAGCAGATCATCAGGCCGACGGTGAGGCCGCCGAGCTCCGTCTGGACGAGGCCGTCGTCGCCGGGCGTGAACCACTTCGCCTCGAAGTCGCCGAAGAGGTGGGTCTTGCGGTAGTGGGCGAGCACCGCGCCGTCGGCGCCGAAGAGCTGGGCGGAGTTGTACAGCACGCCGTGCCGCTCGGTGTCGCGCTCCGGGTAGCCGTAGCCGACGGCGAGGCCGTGACGGGCGGCGATGTCCGCGACCGCGTGGGCGGAGGGGCCGTCGGACGGCTCGGCGAGCCGCGCGAGGTCGGGGCCGATGGCGTAGCCGGTCAGGATCAGCTCGGGGGCGAGCAGCAGGCCCGCTCCGGCCGCCGCGGCACGGGCCGCGGCCTCGTCGAGGATCTTCAGATTGGCGGCCACGTCACCGAGCTGTCCGGAGCTCTGGAGCAGGGCGATGCGCAGCGCGGGCATGAGCGATCCTCGGGGGGCGGAGTTGAGGGGGAAGACGTCAAAAACGGTACGGTTTCGCGCTCCTCCGGGACAAGGCGGGACCGTTGCGGACCGACCGTCGAACCGTTGCGCGATCGCCCGCGACCACGGCGATTCGTTGCGCGAGGCTCCGACCAGGGGCGTAGGGCCTGCCCGCCGCGCGGCGGAGGGGGAGACCGTTCCCGGGCGCGACGCCCCGGCGCGGGCGGCGCGGAAGAGTGGTGGGCGTCCGGCAGAACACCGGACGACCTGCCGAGAGGACCGACACGACATGGACCGTCGCACGAAGATCGCCGCCGTGGCCGCCGCCCTGCTGATCACCGCCGGAGCGGGCGGCTCCGCCACCGCGTCGGGAGACGGGAAGGGCGGCAGCCGCGAGGCGGCGGCGCTGACCGGCACCGCCAAGCTGTACCGGCCGGCCGGCGACGACATCACCTTCTCCTTCGACGCGCATCTGGCGGCGAAGGACACCATGGACCCGCAGGCGGCGACCGGCACCTTCCGCTACAGCCACTACAAGAACGGCAAGGGCGGCTACGCGGTGGCGAAGGTGGACTGCCTCACCACCGGCGGCAAGGTGGCCGTGGTGACGGGGGTGGTCACCGAGACCGACCTGGACCACCTGAGGGGCAAGCGGGTCGGGATCTCCGTCCACGACGACGGGAAGCGCGACCGGCTGGGATACAGCTGGGTCGGGCGGGACGCGCACCTGGAGGTGCCGCCGTGCCTGAGCGCCGCCCCCTTCGAGAAGGTGCGGGCCGGGACGGGTGACTTCCGGGTGCTGCCCTGGCGCCTGGACTACCCGACGGAATGACCGGGCCGCACCCGCCGCAACGGGCAGAGGGACCGCCCCACGGGGGTGGGCGGTCCCTCTGCGGCCTCGACGGTGCCGGGGGCTACGCGGGCGAGCCCGAGGAGAAGCGCCGCAGCAGCGGCGACAGCACCAGGACGGACTTGGTGCGCTCCACGAAGGGCTCGCCCGCGATCCGCTCCAGGACCCGCTCGAAGTGGCGCATGTCGGAGGCGAAGACCTGCACGACGGCGTCCGCGTCGCCGGTGACGGTCGACGCGGACACCACCTCGGGATACCGCTCCAGACCGCGCCGGATGTCGTCCGGCGAGGTGTTGTGGCGGCAGTAGATCTCGACGAACCCCTCCGTCTCCCAGCCGAGCGCCGCCGGGTCCACCCGTACGGTGAAGCCGGTGATGGCGCCCTCGGCCCGGAGCCGGTCCACGCGCCGCTTGACGGCGGGCGCGGAGAGGCCGACGAGCGAGCCGATGTCGGCGTAGCTGCGGCGGGCGTCTTCCGCGAGGGCGTGGACGATGCGTTCGTCGAGGTCGTTGAGTCGCACTACGGGTGGATCACTTCTCTGCGGGGGCCTCTGCCAGGGCCGGGGCCGTGGCCAGTCGGGAGCGGCGCATGCCGTACAGGAAGTAGAACACGAGACCCGCGATCATCCAGCCGCCGAACCACAGCCAGGTGACGGCCGGAAGGCTGATCATCATGTAGCCGCAGAAGAGGAAGCCCAGGATCGGGGTGACCGGGAAGAGCATCACCTTGAAAGTGCGGTTCATCTCGGGCCGCGTGTAGCGCAGGACGATGACCGCGACGTTGACCAGGGCGAAGGCGAACAGCGTGCCGATGCTGGTGGCGTTGGCCAGCTCGCCCAGCGGGATGAACGCGGCGAGGCCGCCGCAGAAGAGCGAGACGATCACGGTGTTGACGCGCGGGGCGCCGCTCTTCGAGTCGACCTTCGCGAAGACCTTGGGCACCAGGCCGTCGCGCGACATCGCGAAGAGGATGCGGGTCTGTCCGTAGAGGACGGCGAAGACGACGCTGGCGATGGCGACGACCGCGCCCGCCGCGAGCACGACGCCCCAGAAGCTCTGTCCGGTGACGTCCTTCATGATCTGGGCGAGGGCCGCCTCGGTGCCCTCGAAGTCCTGCCACGGCATGGCGCCGACGGCGACCAGCGCGACCAGGCAGTACAGCACGGTGACGATCAGCAGCGAGAGCATGATCGCGCGCGGCAGGTCCCGCTTGGGGTTCTTGGCCTCCTCACCGGCGGTGGAGGCGGCGTCGAAGCCGATGTACGAGAAGAACAGCGTGGCCGCGGCGGCGCTGATGCCGGTCACACCGAGCGGGGCGAGCGGGGCGTAGTTGCCCGCCTTGATGCCCAGGAAACCGATGCCGATGAAGAGCAGCAGCGTGACGATCTTCACGGCGACCATGATCGTGTTGATGCGGGCGCTCTCCTTGGCGCCGCCCATCAGGAAGACCATCGCGAGCAGGACCACGACGAGGGCCGGGAGGTTGACGAACCCGCCCTCGCCGAGCGGCGCGGAGACGGCCTCGGGGATGGTCACCCCGATGGTGCCGTCGAGCAGCTCGTTGAGGTACTCGCCCCAGCCGACCGCCACGGCGGCGACGGAGACGCCGTACTCCAGGACGAGGCACCAGCCGCAGACCCAGGCGATGAGCTCACCCATCGTTGCGTACGCATACGAGTACGAGGAACCGGAGACCGGTATGGAGCCGGCCAGCTCGGCGTAGGAGAGCGCCGAGAAGAGGGCGGTGAGGCCCGCGAGGACGAAGGAGATCGCGACCGCGGGGCCGGCCAGCGGGGTGGCCTCGCCGAGCACGACGAAGATGCCGGTGCCGAGCGTCGCACCGATGCTGATCATGGTCAGCTGCCACATCGAGAGCGAGCGGCGGAGGGTGCCGCCCTCGCCCTGGCCACCCTCCGCGACCAGGTCTTCGACCGGCTTGCGACGGGTGAGGGCAGAGAGCCCGGAGGTCTTGCGGGCGGCCGGGACGGTCGTGTCCTCGGCCGGTGGGGCTGCGCCATGGTCCAGCACTGCAAAGGCTCCTTATCGCTGCCTGTAGACGAGGCGAGGACCGCGGCGGTACGCGGGCATGTCGAGAGCCCACGGGGGAAGGGGGAACCGCCGAGCAGGCGGTCGCCGCCACTCCTGGTACGAGGGTTGAGCCTAAGCGCTGAGGCTTCGCACTCGTAATGCAGGGTTGTTGCGCACTACCGAATGATCATTGCGCGCTTCCGGCACAGACGGGGAAACATTGCGCTCCCCCGCATGAATCGACACATCGGGGGCGTAGGGAGGGCCTCCGGCGTGCAGGGACTCCTTGTGGCGCGCGACCGCGCGCACCCGCCGTCCGCCCGATCGGAGGTCGTCGTGAGCTGGCTGGAACCCGGACCCTTTCTTCGCGGTGTCGCGTGGCGGGACGGCGAGCGGCCGGTACGGGCCGATCCCGCGGACCTGGCGCGGCTGCCCTGGGACATCGCGGAGCGGGCCGCGCTGCCCATCGGGGTGCGGGTGGAGTTCGCGGCGGCGCCGGGCACCCGGGCGGTGGAGCTGCGCTACCGGGCGGCGGTGCCGGCGGCGGGCGACCCGGTGCGGGCACTGCGGCACGGCTTCGCGCTCTGGCGCGGGCCGCGGTGTCTCGCGGAGGTGTTCGCCGAGCCGGCCGAGGAGTCGGTCGTACGCATCGGGCTCCCGCCCGGTGGCGGGGACTTCACCGTGTACCTGCCGGAAGCGCAGGCGCCGCTCGTGCGGGCCCTCAGGCCGGTCGGCGGCGCCCTGGCGCCCGTGCCGCGCCGCCCCCGCTGGCTGGTCCACGGCGACTCGATCACCGAGGGCTGGTGGGCCACCCGGCCGGCGCGCTCCTGGCCCGCGACGGCCGGCCGGACGCTCGGCCTGGACCCGGTCAACCTCGGCTACGCGGGCGGCGCGCGCGGGGAGCTGCCCCTCGCCGAGCACCTCGCCCGCCTCCCGGGCGAGCTGATCACCCTGGCGTTCGGCACCAACTGCTGGTCGGCCGTGCCCAGTTCGGCGCCGCTGCTCTACGAGACGACCCGCACCTTCGTCACCCTCGTCCGACGCGGCCATCCCGACACTCCCCTGCTGCTGCTCTCCCCCGTGCTGCGCCCCGCGGCCGAGCGGACCGGCAACGCCCTGGGCGCCACGCTCGCGGAGCTGCGCACGGCCATGGAGGAGGCCGTACGGGACCTGATGGCGGCCGGGGACGCCCGCCTGGCGCTGCTGCCCGGCCGGGAGCTCCTGGGGCCCGAGGACCTGGCCGACGGGCTCCATCCCGACGACGGCGGCCACGCGCGGATCGCGGCGGCGGTGGCGGCGGCGCTGCGCGAGGCGGGCTTCGTGGGGCGGCGGGGGCCTGTCCGGCCGCCCCGCGAGGACGTCAGGCCAGGCGTCTGACCAGGAAGGTGCAGGAGTCGGCGTGGTGGTGCGTCCGCCCCTCGGCGTCGGTGTGCGACCAGCGGTCGGTGTACGGGGTCACGGACTCGTAGCCGAGGCGCGCGTACAGGGCCGCGGCCCGGGGGTTGTCGTCGGCCACGCCGAGCCCCAGGAGCGTGCGGCCCCGCTCGCGCGCCAGGTCCTCGGCCGCGCGCACCAGGGCGGTACCGATGCCTCGCCCGCGCAGGTCCGCGCGGACGTCCAGGCCGTTGAGTTCGGGGCAGTCGGCGAGCAGGGCCCGCACCTCGGGGGCGGCGCAGCCGTCCCAGCGGACCAGTCCGTGCCCGGCCGGGACGCCGTCGTGCCAGGCGAGCAGATAGGTGGCGAGACCGGCCTCCTGGCGGGCGAACCGGCCGGAGTGCCGGGTCGGCGCGTCCGGGGTGGGCAGGTGGCGGTCGAGCAGGCTGACGTCCTCGGCCCGGCAGGGTCTGATCTCCGTACGCTCCATGTGCCCGACCGTACGGGAACGCCATGGGCCCCCGGGAGGGATTTCCCGGGGGCCCGTAGCGTTGCCGATTCGTTTCGGCGGCCGGCTATGCGCCGGTCAGCTCCAGCTGGCGTGCAGCGGCTTGCCCTCCGCGTAACCGGCGGCGGACTGGATGCCGACGACGGCCTTCTCCTCGAACTCGGCGAGCGAGCCCGCACCGGCGTAGGTGCAGGAGGAGCGGACACCGGCGATGATCGAGTCGATCAGGTCCTCGACGCCCGGACGCTGCGGGTCGAGGAACATCCGGGAGGTGGAGATGCCCTCCTCGAACAGCGCCTTGCGGGCGCGGTCGTAGGCGGACTCGTCGGAGGTCCGGTTCTTGACGGCGCGGGCCGAGGCCATGCCGAAGGACTCCTTGTACGCGCGCCCCTTGGCGTCGTGCTGGAGGTCGCCCGGGGACTCGTAGGTGCCGGCGAACCAGGAGCCGATCATGACGTTGGACGCACCGGCGGCGAGCGCCATGGCGACGTCGCGCGGGTGACGGACACCGCCGTCGGCCCACACGTGCTTGCCGTACTTCTTCGCCTCGGCGGCGCACTCCAGGACGGCCGAGAACTGCGGACGGCCGACACCGGTCATCATGCGGGTGGTGCACATGGCGCCGGGGCCCACGCCGACCTTGATGATGTCCGCGCCGGCGTCGATGAGGTCCTTGACGCCCTCGGCGGCGACGATGTTGCCCGCCACGATCGGGACCTGCGGGTCGAGCGCCCGGACGGTCCGGATGGCGTTGATCATCGACTCCTGGTGGCCGTGCGCGGTGTCGATGACGAGCGTGTCCACGCCCGCGTCGAGCAGCTGCTTGGCCTTGCCCGCGACGTCGCCGTTGATGCCGACGGCGGCGGCGATGCGCAGCCGGCCCTTGGCGTCGACCGCCGGCGTGTACAGGGTCGCGCGCAGGGCGCCCTTGCGGGTGAGGATGCCGACCAGCTTGCCGTCCTTGTCGACGGCCGGGGCGTAGCGCCGGTTGGCGTGGTCCAGGGTGTTGAACGCCTCGCGCGGGTCGATGTCCGCGTCGAGCAGCAGCAGGTCCCGGGACATGACCTCGGACAGCTGGGTGAAGCGGTCCACGCCGGACAGGTCGGCGTCGGTGACGACACCGACCGGGCGGTCGTTCTCGTCCACGACGACGCCGGCGTCGTGCGCCCGCTTCGGCAGCAGCGAGAGCGCGTCGGCGACGGTCTGGTGCGGGGCCAGCACGATGGGGGTGTCGAGGACGTGGTGGCGGGACTTGACCCAGCCGATGACGTCGGTGACGACCTCGATCGGGATGTCCTGCGGGATGACGACCAGGCCACCGCGGCGGGCGACGGTCTCGGCCATGCGGCGGCCGGCGATGGCGGTCATGTTGGCCACGACCAGCGGGATCGTCGTACCGGTCCCGTCCGGGGAGGAGAGGTCCACGGCCTGGCGGGAACCGACGGCCGAGCGGCTCGGCACCATGAACACATCGTCGTACGTGAGGTCGTACGGCGGCTTGACGTCATTGAGGAAACGCACGTGCTGACATCCCAGTCGTTCGGATCGGCCCCTAGGCATTTCAGCCAGGGGAAAAAGCACGTAGTTCATTGTCCCACGCCGGGGGCGCGGGGCGGTGCGGGCTGATCGTCCGAGCCTTGCGAGGGTGCGCTTGTCCGATCCTCCAAATGGGCGAGGTCGCCGCCGAGGGACAGAAGGACCGCGAGGCCGGCCGAACTGGCCCGGGCCGCCGCCGAGAACACTTCCTGGGCGATGGACCAGTCGTCCGGTTCGGCCTCGGCATAAGCGTGCCAGCCGGTCACCACGATCGCCATGGGTTCGCGCATGTCGGCGAGGCAGTCGGCGAGGGCGTCCCAGTTGCGCCCGAACCGGACCGGCAGCGGCAGGATGCGGACACAGCGGCTGATGAAGGCGTTCTTGTCGGTGACCCCGTGCAGGTCGAGGACGACGGCGTCATCGATTCTCATCCGCGACCACCTCCCGGAAGCTCTGGTAGTGGTCGTCCGTGTAGTACGTCTCCCCACTCCGGCCGGTGACGATGCGCCGGGCGCCGCGGTCGCGTTCGCCGGGCGTCCGGACGGTGTACTCGCGGTAGTAGCCGCGCTCGCGCCGCGGCAGGATCCGCTCGAAGTTGGAGAAGACGGCGCCGTCCCTGGCGTACGGGAAGGGCCCGCCGCTCCTGATGAGGGCGAGGGTCTCGCGGGCCTCCGGCGGCAGGTCGCGCTCGCGGACGGTGGGGAGGCCGGAGGACGGGAGGGCCGCGGTGACGGTGGTGGTGGCCGCCGCGGTGCCCGTACGGGTCGGGGGCGCCGTCTCCGTGGCCGGGCCGCCGCCGCAGCCCGCGAGGAGCCCCGCGAACAGCAGCGAGAGCCCGGCCAGGAGGGCGAGCACGAGCCGGGCACGACGCTGGATCATGCCCCGATGCTGCCACCGCCCCGCCCGGCACGCGGGCGGGGCGCGCCCGTGGCGGGGCGGTCAGATGCCGTCCCGGTCGGCCCGGTCGAGGGCGGGGCGCGGACCGGGGCGCGGACCGGGCGTGCCCGGGGGCGGGGCGGTCAGATGCCGTCCGGGTCGGCCCGGTCGAGGGCGGGGCGCGGACCGGGACTGGACTCGGTGAGCAGGTAGTCGGCCGCGGACCGGTCGGTCACCAGGCTGGTGACGAGACCGGAGCGGAGCACCGCCCCGATCGCCGCCGCCTTGCGCTGGCCGCCGGCGATGGCGACGACCTCGGGGATCCGGCGCAGCCGGTCCGCCTCGACGGTGATGCAGCGCTCGCCGAGGTCCCGGCCCACCCGGCGGCCCTCCGCGTCGAAGAGGTGCGCCGACATCTCGGCCGCGACGCCGAGCGAGGCGTAGTGGGCCCGCTCCTCGTCGGAGAGCATGTCGTGCACGGTCGAGATGCCCGGCTCCCAGGAGCCGATGGAGACGCAGGCGACCGTCACCTTGTCGAAGTACTCGAAGGCCCGGGCGATGCCGGTCTGGCTGCGCAGGGCGTTGGCGGTGGCCGCGTCCGGCAGCAGCATCGGCGCGTAGATGGGGTGCGCCTCGCCGCCGGAGACCTGGGCGGCACGCCGTACCGCCTCGACCGAGCCGCGCTCGGCGGTGCCCGCGTCGTACACGCCGGTGAGCTGGACGACGGTGCAGGGCGGCAGCCGGTCGAGGGCGGCCGCCATGTGGATGGTGGAGCGGCCCCAGGCCAGGCCCAGGACGTCGCCCTCGTTGACCAGCTCGCCGAGCAGGTCGGCCGCCACCTCGCCCAGGTTCTCCGGGTCGGGCGACTCCTCGTCGCCCTCCGCCGGGGACTCGACGACGACGGCGTGGCGCAGCCCGTAGCGGGCGCGCAGCGCGTCGGAGCGCTCGGCGTCCAGCTCGGCCGGGACGCGGATCTCGATGCGCACGAGGTCGCGCTCCAGGGCGGTCTCCAGGACCCGGGCCACCTTGAAGCGGCTCACGCCGAACTCCTCGGCGATCTGGATCTTCGACTTGCCCTCGAGGTAGAAGCGGCGGGCCATGGCCGCCGCCTGCACGAGCTCCGCGGGTCCCATCCGCAGGGCTGACCGTCCCGCCGACATACCCGCCACCGCGATCTCCTCACTGCTGTTCACGTACCGCTGCTCATGTGCCGTGTTCCGGCTGCGCTTGCGCTTCGGTGCTGCTGTTCACACTCCGGACTCACCGTTCATCCTGTCAGATCCGGCGGTCCTGATCGGCCGTGTCGGCGGCCCGACGGACCGCGTTCACGTACCGGTGGGTCCGTGGTGGCTCAGTGGCCACATGCCCACGGCGCCGAGGCGGTCACGGCCTCGGCCCTGGCCCGCAGGGAGCGGACGGCCTCGGCCGGGTCGGCGGCCCCGTAGACGGCGGAACCGGCCACGAAGACGTCCGCGCCGGCCTCGGCGCACCGCTCGATGGTCGACTCTGCGACACCGCCGTCCACCTGGAGCCAGAGCTCCAGACCGTGCTTGGAGATGAGCTCACGGGTGCGGCGGATCTTCGGCAGCATGATGTCGAGGAAGGCCTGGCCGCCGAAGCCGGGCTCGACCGTCATGATCAGGAGCATGTCGAGCTCGGGGAGCAGATCCTCGTACGGCTCGATGGGCGTGGCCGGCTTGAGCGCCATCGACGCCCGCGCCCCCTTGGCCCTGATCTCCCGCGCCAGGCGCACCGGGGCGGCCGCCGCCTCCACGTGGAAGGTGACCGAACCGGCCCCGGCCTCCACGTACTGCGGGGCCCAGCGGTCCGGGTCCTCGATCATGAGATGGCAGTCGAGCGGGGTGTCCGTGGCCCGGCTCAGCGACTCGACCACCGGCACGCCCAGCGTCAGATTGGGCACGAAGTGGTTGTCCATCACGTCGACGTGCAGCCAGTCGGCGCCGTCGACCGCCTTCGCCTCCTCGGCGAGCCGGGCGAAGTCCGCGGACAGGATGCTGGGATTGATCTGCGCCATGAGCCAAGCCTGCCACGTTCTTGAGGACTTCTTTGCCGCGATGCGGTGCGGATTGTGCGGGGGACGCCGGACGGCGGGGACGTAATGGTACAGACCAGTTGATTTCGCCGGCCGCGTGCCTCCTCCGGACCTGAGGAACACGCGGCCGACGGCGATCGGAACCGGCCGTCACGCCTCCGCGGACGCCGGACCGTCGAAGTGCGTCGTCACCGCGACCCTGAGCGCACCCGTGGGCGAGGGCGCGACCTGGGCGACCGTGTGCTCCTCGGGGTGGCCGGCGACGAGGGCCGGGGCGCCCTCCGGCGACGGCAGGCGGCGCACCTTCCACCCCGCGCCGCGGAAGTACGCCTCCACTCGGGCGACCGCCCGCGCCCGCTCGTCGTCCCCCGCCAGCGGAACGGTCGACCAGGTGTGGTGCACCGCGGTCAGAGCCTCTTCCCGGACCGTACGGAGGCCCTCCCCGGCCTGCGTGGGCGCCGGTCCGACGCCCAGCACGTCATAGATCCGACTGGAGTGCCCAAGGGCCCGGCGCGCGGCGGGAGAGTCGGGCTCCGGCGTCTGGAACGCGGCGGGGTCGGCGGCGGAGCCCGCCGATGCCTTGCCGGGCGGGAGGAAGCAGGGGGACGTCACCTTGAGTGAGGCGATCCCTTCTCCCTTGGCGCGGTCGACGACCCCGGTGACGGCGTCCATCCAGAAGTCGTCGGGCTCCGTACGCATGTAGACGGTCGGGAAGGCTCCGTCCCAGTCGACCTCGCCCGAGGTGTTGTACGTGTAGCCCTTCTTCAGCCAGGCGTCCCGTGCCTGGCGCACGAGGTTCTGGGCCTGGGCCCCGGGAACGCCGGTCAGTTTGTAGATGAGGGTGACCTGTACCCGGTCGTCGTGGCCGTGGTCGTCCCGGGCGATGCAGGCGCCGACCGGCGCGTTGCCCATGCGCTCCAGGGTCGGTCGGGGCGACATGCCGTCCACCGCCTCGCCGATGATCTGCTCGGCCCGGTCGATCGCCTGCTGTTCGTTCATCGTTACCTGCTTCGGTGTGGTTCCGCCGACCTGTCCGTCCTCCTGTGCCCCGCACCCGGTCGCCATGATCGTCATGGCCAGCAGTACGGCAGCCGGGATGGCCCTGCGTGGGTTCACGGTCGTCCTCCGGTCACGATCTTCCCCAGACTGCCGAGCGGCTTCTCCTCCCAGTACTGGGAGTGCGCCGGCATCATCTCCCAGTCGTGGACCAGCGGCAGTTTCCCGTTGGGAACCTCGAAGACCTGGCCACCGAAGTCCTCGGAGGTCGGGTCGGTTCCATGCACGATCGCGTCGCCGTCGAAGAACGTATCCCAGTACGCCTTGGGGCTGAGCAGGTCCTTGGCCATCGGCGGGGCGAGGTTGATCAGGTCGTTCTGGGCCGTGGCCGCGAAGACGCGGTCCGGCGGGATGTTCAGGTCCTTGGCGTGGTCCACTCCCACACCAGGACTGCCCAGCATGATCGCGTTGTCGACCGGCAGATCGATGTGCATCTCCATCGTCTCGCCCACCACCAGGGAGCCGTAGCTGTGACCCATGAGCGTCTGGTTCACACCGTTCTCGCGGTGATTGGCCACGTCGATCCCCTGGATGAAGTCGCCGAGCGGCTCCTTGGCGTCGTCGGCCCACTTCGTCTCCGTCGCGTCGGTCATGATCCCCTGCGGGGCGTCGTAACCGAGCCACACGATCGAGGCCGTCCTGTGGGCGCCGTCCTGCCGCTCCGCCTCGGCCTGGAGCACCACGGCCCTGTCGATGTCCCCGCCGATGGACTCCAGCTTGGCGAACGTCCCCGGCACGTACGTCACCACGTTGTCGGCGGTGTCCGGGTTGCCGATGGAGACGATGGCGCGGCCCATGTCCTTGCCGTCGAAGCCGAGGAGATAGGGGCGGTTGGTCTCGCTCGTGAAGCTGTCGAACCGGGACTGGATGGCGTCCATGCCCTTGTAGCCGTTCTCCAGCTGCTTCCTCTTCTCCTCCCACTCCTTCCACTCGTCCGTCGGGACCATCGCGCCCTTGACCTCGCGACCGGTGACCGGGCTGATGTAGGGCCGGTAGTGCTCCGGCTCCTTCTTCAGCCAGGCGTCGTACTCCAGCTGCTTGGCGGCTCGCTGTTCCGCGAGCACCGTGCGGTTCGCCTCGTCGCGCACGTTCGAGGGGAGACCGTCGAGGGCGCCGATGCTCGCGGGGTGCATCGAGATGTAGGCCTCGCGCTGTTCGTCCGTGAGACCGTTCCACCAGTCGGCGTTGTCGTAGGGCCAGTTGTTCTTGGGCGGCGGCTTGATCGCGTCGAGGTAGGCGTCGGCCGCCCCGCGGACGCCCGCGGTGTCCGACGTGACGTCCGTCCAGTCCCTGTCGGACACGGTCAGGTCGTCGTCGGCCTTGAGGGCCCGTATCTTCGGCTCCCACTTCGCGTCCGCGTCCGTGGCTTCCTTGAGCGCGTCGGCGATCCGGTCGGCGTACGCCATCGCTTTGCCGTAGTTCGGGTTGGGGTGGATGTTCGCCGCCTGGCGCTCCAGCGCGTCGGAGGTCTCGTTCCCCCCGGCGCTTCCCGTCACCGTGCCGCCTTCGGCGTCCTTGTCCGCGCCGGGCTTCCGGCCCGCGGGAAAGGCGACGGACCCGTCCCCGTTCACGGTGCAGCCGTCGGCCGTGGCGTCGTCGATCGCCGCCTGCAGCTTCCGCTGGGCGGCCGCCATGTCGTGGGCGAAGCCGTTGAGGGCGGTGCTGATCACGTGGCACTCGGTCACGGCGTAGTGGAAGTTCTTCGCCAGGGCCTGAAGCTGCTTCTGCGACGCCTCCATCGCCTCACCGGCCAGCGACTTGCGCATCCCGGTGGCGACGGTGTTCTCGATGTGCTGCTTGGCCGCCTGGGCCGCGTTGCCGAGGGCACGGTATCCATCCGCGGCGCCCTCGAACTCGGCGGGCTTGAAGGCCTTGAGGGTGGCGTAGTCCATGCCGCCGTCACCGGCCCTTCGTCTGGCCGCCGACGGCGTCCGTGTCCGCGTACTCGCGGCTCAGCCGGTCCATCTCGCCCTTGACCGCGTCATCGGTCGTCAGGACGTCGCGGCCCACCTGCTGCAGGATGCCCTGGAGCGCCCCGCACCGCTTGCTGACGCTCTCGGCGTACTTCTTCCAGGAGTCGTAGACGTCCTTCTGCGCGGCCGCGGTCAGACAGCCCGTGGTCGCGCCGAGCCCCGCCTGGCCCTCCTCCAGCTTGGCCACCCCGGTGCCGATGCCCTGGCGCAGGGAGCCCACGCCCTCACCCGCGGTGTTCCACGCCTTCTGGCTGGACTTCAGGCCGCCCGTCACGGCGCTGGGAGCGGAACCGGACTCGGCCGGCAGCTGGTTGAGCCGCATCGCCGTGGGTTGCCGCTCGCCGGCCACCTCGGCCTTGATCTGCTCCCACTCGTCCCACGCCACGCCTCGTCCCCCGTCTCACCGCTAACGATCATCAGTGGGGACCACTCCATCGCACCCGCGACGCCCGACTCATGAGTACGCGTACTCATATGACTTGAGCATCCGGTCCGCCGACGGGGCGGGGGGACGAGGGGCGAGGGCCGCGGAGGGGGCGGCGGGGCGGCGGCCCCGGCGACGCGGTGGCGGCCGCCGCCCTCGGGGGAGTTCAGGCCGTGCGGCGGATCAGCGCCAGATACATCGCGTCCGTACCGTGCAGGTGCGGCCACAGCTGGACGTCCGGCCCGTCGCCGAGCTCGGGGACGCCGGGAAGCAGCGGGCGGGCGTCGATCAGTTCGGCGCCGCCGGTCTTCTTCAGGACGTCGTCGACGACCACCCGGGTCTCCGCCAGGTGCGGGGAGCAGGTCGCGTAGCCGACCACTCCCCCGACCCGCACGGCCCGCAGTGCCTCGGTGAGCAGCCCCCGCTGGAGCGGGGCGAAGCCGTCGAGGTCGGAGGGGCGGCGGCGCCAGCGGGCCTCGGGGCGGCGGCGCAGGGCGCCGAGGCCCGAGCAGGGCACGTCCATCAGGACCCGGTCGAAGGCGCCCTCGCGCCACGGCGGGCGGGTGCCGTCGGCGGCGATGACCTGGTACGGGCCGGGGTTGCCGGCCAGGGCGCGCTCGACCAGGCGGGCGCGGTGCGGCTGCTTCTCGGAGGCGAGCAGGGCGGCGCCGCGCTCGGCGGCGAGCGCGCCCAGCAGGGCCGCCTTGCCGCCGGGGCCGGCGCAGCCGTCGAGCCAGCGGGTGTCGGAGCCGTCGACGGGCGCGTTGGCGAGCGCGATCGCGACGAGCTGGCTGCCCTCGTCCTGGACGCCGGCCCGGCCCTCCCGGACCGCCTCGATGGCGCCTGGCTCGCCGCCCTCGGCGAGCCGCCGCGCGTACGGCGACCAGCGTCCGGGCTCGGTCTCCGCGGCGGCGGCCAGCTCCTCGGTGGTGGCCCGGCCCGGCCTGGCCACCAGCGTCACCTCGGGCCGCTCGTTGTCGGCCGCCAGAAGGGCCTCGATCCCGGCCCGGCCGCCGCCGAGGGCGTCCCACAGCGCGGAGACCACCCAGCGGGGGTGGGAGTGGACGACGGCGAGGTGGTCCTCGGCGTCCTCCTCGTACGGGGGCGCGACCCGCGCCACCCAGGTGTCGAAGTCGTCCTGTGCGATCTTGCGCAGCACGGCGTTCACGAACTTGGCCCGCCCGTCCCCGAGGACCACCCGTGCCAGCTCCACGGTGGCGGACACCGCGGCGTGGCTCGGGGTCCGCATGCCGAGCAGCTGGTGCGCGCCGAGCGCCAGCACGTCGAGCACCGGCGGGTCGACCTCGCGCAGCGGCCGGTCGACGCAGGCGGAGATGATCGCGTCGTACGTCCCCTGCCGGCGCAGCGTCCCGTACACGAGCTCGGTCGCGAGCGCCGCGTCCCGGCCGTCGAAGCCCTCGTGCTTCTCACGGGCCTTCTTCAGCAGCGGCGGCAGCACCAGGTTCGCGTACGCGTCCCGCTCGTCCACGGCCCGCAGCGCCTCGAAGGCCAGGATCCGGACGGGGTCCTTCTTGGGCCTGCGGTGGGGCCTCGGGGACTTCGGGGAGGTGGGGGACTTCGGGGTGCGGCGACGTGGCTGCTCGCTCAAAGGTGCTCCGCGTGAGGAAAAGACGTGAGGTCGGAAGACCAGGGGCCGAAAGACCGGGGGTCGAAAGACCGGAGGTCGGACACCCTCAGCGTACGTCCGTGCCGCCCGGCCTGGAAAAACGACCCTGCCGGACCGCCCAGGACTCGGCGGCGATCAGACAGGAGACGGGCGCCGTACCGCCGCCGTCCGCCTCGAAGGCGACGAGCACGGGAGGGTCGGCCCCGAGGAGCCGGGTGACCTCCGCGCGCTCCTCGGGGACGGGCTCCCGGAAGTCGGGGTCGGCGAAGTCCATCGGGCACCGTACGTAGAGGGTGTCCGTGAAGACGACTTCGAGCCCGTGGTGGTAGGTGAGGTCGTGGTCGGCGGCGAGCGTCAGCCGGCTGCCGTCGTAGCCGAGGACCGTCCAGTCCCACCAGGACCCTTCGGGGAGCGGGAGCAGCACGTCGGGCGCCCTCACGCCCCTACGCGCTCGCCCGGGGCGATCCGGACGCCGCGCGCCCAGTCCGCCGCCTTCATCGGCTTCTTGCCCTGGGGCTGGACCCACAGGAGTTCCACGGCGTGCGAGCCGGTGCCCACGTACACGTTGTTCTTGCCGGCCGCGAGCTCGCCCGGGGCCAGGTCGGTGCGGTCGGGCAGCAGGGCGACCTGGATCAGCTTGAGGCGCTCGCCGCGGAAGAGGGTCCAGGCGCCGGGCGCGGGGGTGCAGCCGCGGACGACGCGGTCGACGCGCAGTGCGGGGGCCGTGAAGTCGACGTGGGCGTCCTCGACCTGGATCTTCGGGGCGAGGGTGATGCCCTCGGCCGGCTGCGGCACGGCCTTGAGGGTGCCGTCCTCGATGCCGTCCATGGTCGCCGCGAGCAGCCCCGCGCCGGCGAAGGCGAGCCGGGTGAGCAGGTCACCACTGGTGTCGGTGGGGCGGACCTCCTCGGTGACGACCCCGTACACCGGGCCCGAGTCGAGCCCCTCCTCGATCTGGAAGGTCGACGCGCCGGTCACCTGGTCCCCGGCCATCAGCGCGTGCTGCACGGGCGCCGCGCCGCGCCAGGCGGGCAGCAGGGAGAAGTGCAGGTTGACCCAGCCGTGGACGGGGATGTCGAGGGCGACGCGCGGCAGCAGCGCGCCGTACGCCACGACGGGGCAGCAGTCGGGCGCGATCTCCCGGAGCCGCGCGAGGAACGCCTCGTCGCGCGGCCGCTCCGGCTTGAGCACCTCGATCCCGGCCTCCTCCGCGCGCGCGGCGACGGGGCTCGCGACGAGCCGCCGCCCGCGCCCGGCGGGCGCGTCGGGCCGGGTGACGACGGCGGCCACCTCGTGCCGCCCGGAGGCGAGCAGGGCGTCCAGGGCGGGTACGGCGACCTCGGGGGTACCTGCGAAGACGAGCTTCACGCGGGAAAACCTCGCATCTCGGGGCGATGGGGGTACCTCCCTGCTCGAGCGCAGCGGAGAGCTCGGGGGAGGGCAGCGCACCAGTCTAGGGCTGTCCTGTCGATCACGCCGCGAGCCCGGCAAGATCGGCGAGACACCCCCCTGGGGGCCGCCTGGGCGCTCGGCGGGCGGGGGCGTGCGGGAGGACGAGCGCCCCGCGCATATGCGGATACGCCCCCGCAGCGTGACCCAAGTCCCGGTGGCGCGTTGGTCAAGAGAGATTGACCGAATCGGGTCGCCCTCCCCCCGCGACCCGCCCCTTTCACGCCGGTTCGAGAGGCTTATCCATGGCCGACCACGCAACCCACGACGCCCAGGCCCGGGCGAGTCTGCACCTGCTGGTGCGGGACATCGAGCGGGTCCGGCGGCAGGTTGACGCACTGCGCACCCTGACGGCCCAGCTGGGCAATGTCTACCGCCCTCGCCGCTCAGCCCCTTCGACGGGCTTCGTCGTCTACGGACGCGCCCCCGCCCCGACCGTCCGCCTCGCCCAGGAGCTGCGGGACAGCGTCGAGACCCTGGTGACGGCCGCGGTGGACTTCGACCGCTCCCTCGGCTTCTCGTGGGACGCGGTGGGCTCCGCGCTCGGAGTCACCAAGCAGGCGGTCCACCGCCGTTACGGCTCCCGCCGCGCGCCCCAGCCGGGCGTCGCCCTGGACACCGACCGCGCGGCGGAGCCTGGCACGACGCGCACGATCCCCGTGGTCCCGCCCGCCCGCAGCATGCCGCCGCAGCCGACCTCGGGCAGTCAGACGCTCCGCGAGGACACCCGCCCGCCGGCCTTCCCGGCCCCCCGCAACGGCTGACGGACCGCCGCCCCCTCCCAGGCCGCCCGTGCCGTACGCGCACGGGCGGCCTGGTGCGTCGGGCGGCCTGGTGGGCGGCGGGGGGCCTCTCGCGCCACGTGGGCAGGCGCGGGGCGGCGGCACGCGGGGCCGCGGCCGGTCGGGCGGCTCCCCTGTCCCGCTGGCGGGACGGGAGCGGCGGCACGCGGGGCCGCGGCCGGTCGGGCGGCTCTCCTCCCCCGCCGGCGGGACGTCAGCCGATGTCCGGTGGGTCGACCCGGATCCGGAGCGGCTCGCCGCCGCCTCGGGCGAGGCGGGCGGCCTGGGCCTTCTTGAGGGCCGCGGCCAGGGCGGCCCCGCTGCCCGGGGGGACGCGGATCAGGGCGCGGTCCCACTGTTCGCCCGGCGGGGTGTCGCCGGGGCGGCGGGGGCCGCCGGGACGGGTCACGGGGAGGGGGACCGGGCCCAGGACCTCGGCGTCGGGGGGCAGGTCGGCGGCGGTGAGGAAGGCCGCGAGGGCCTCCGGCGGGCCGGCCACCGCCGCCATGCGGGAGACGGGCGGGAAGCCCAGCTCCGCCCGCTCGGCCAGCTCGCGCTGGGCGTGGCCGACGGGGTCCCAGCGGACGAGGGCCTGGACGGGGCGCAGGGTGGGCTCGGCGACGACCACCACGGTGCCGCCGTCGCCCTGACCCCGTACCAGCGAGGCCGCGTCGATCCAGCGGCGCAGCGCCTCTTCGCCGGCCCGCAGGTCGGGGCGGCCGAGCATGGCCCAGCCGTCGAGGAGCAGGGCGGCCGCGTAGCCGCCGTCGGCGACGGGCTCGGCGCCGGGGGTGCTCACCACGAGCGCCGGCCGGCCCGGTACGCGGTCGAGGACGTGGTCGCGCCCGGAGGTGCGTACGGGGACGGCCGGGAAGGCCCGGCCCAGTTCCTCGGCGGTGCGCCGGGCTCCCACGACCTGGGCGCGCAGCCGGGTGGAGCCGCACGCCACGCAGTGCCAGTCGCCGGCGGTCCGCCCGCACCAGCCGCAGTGCAGCTCCTGCTGCTCGGGGGCCTCCAGGGGGCCCGAGCAGTGGCGGCAGCGGGCGGGGGTGCGGCATCGCTGGCACGCGAGCCGGGGGACGTACCCGCGGCGGGGCACCTGGACGAGGACCGGGCCCGTCTTGAGCGCCTCGCGCACGGTCTCCCAGGCCAGGGACGGCAGCCGGGCGGCACGGGCGGCCTCGTCGCGGGCGAGCAGCTCGTCGCCCACCGTCCGTACGAGCGGGGCGGCGATCCGCACCTGCTCGCGGTCGGCCACGAGGGGCCGTGCCCAGCCGGACTCGACGAGCTGGGCGGCCTCCACGGTGCAGCTGGTGGAGCCCAGCAGGAAGGCGCAGCGGTCGTGGGCGGCGCGCAGCAGCAGCACGTCACGGGCGTGCGGCTGCGGGGCGTGGGGCTCGCTGTGGCTGGTGTCGCCGTCGTCCCAGATGACGGCGAGCCCGAGGTCGCGTACGGGGGCGAACATGGCGGCGCGGGTGCCGACGACCGCGCGAACCGCTCCGCGCCTGACGGCGAGCCACTCGGCGTACCGCTTCTCTGGTCCGGCCTCTGCGGTGAGCAGGGCGTGTCGTCCTTCGCCGAGCACGGCGGTCAGGGCGGCGTCGACACGGGAAGCGGCCCGGCCGTCGGGGACGACGACGAGGGCGCCGCGCCCCGAGGCGAGGGTGGCGGTGACGGCGCGGGCGATCTCCTCGGCCCAGTGCGGTCCCGGCAGGGCGTTCCACACGGCCCGGGGCGCCCCGCCCTGGGCCAGCGCCTGAAGGAACGCCGCCCCCTGCTCGTAGCGCCGCCAGCTGCCCGGCTCGGGTGCGGGCGGCGGCGGCAGCGGCTCGGGCGAGGGCCGGCTCTCGGCGCGGGCGTTGCGCGGCGGCACGGCGAGCTGCAGGACGTCGGCGAGGCTGCCCGCGTAGCGGTCGGCGACGGCCCGGGCGAGGGCGAGCAGCTCGGGGCCGAGCACCGGCTCGGGCGAGACGACGTCGGCGAGCGCGGCGAGCGGCCCGGAGTAGTCGGACTCGGCCCGCCGCTCCACGAGGAACCCGTCGATGAGCCGCCCGCCCTCGCGCCGCCCGCCCCGCACCTGGTGCGCCCCGGCCCCGAACCGCACCCGCACCCGCACTCCGGGTTGCGCGGCGGCGTCCAGCTCCTCGGGCACCGCGTAGTCGAAGAACTGGTCGAGGTGCAGCACGCCCTTGTTCACCACGACCCGCGCCACCGGCAGCTCCGGCGCCAGCGCGGCCCCCCGCCACGTCCGCGGCTTGGCCCGCGGCACCTTCGCCTTCCGCACGGTCTCCCGGATGAGCGCGAGCTGCTCGGGCTCCTCGTGGCCCCCGTGCCCTTCGTGCCCCCGGGGCTTCTCGTTCTCGCTGCTCACAGGCTCATACCTACCAGACGCCACCGACAGTCAGGCGGGGACGGCGAAGGCCCGGCACCACCGGGGTGCCGGGCCTTTCGTCGTGCTGCGGTCGCTCGCGCCCGCTCGCGACTCGTGTGGGTCGCTCGGGGTCGCTTACAGACCCGCGGCCGCCTTGAGGGCGTCCACGCGGTCGGTGCGCTCCCAGGTGAAGTCCGGCAGCTCGCGGCCGAAGTGGCCGTAGGCGGCGGTCTGGGAGTAGATCGGGCGGAGCAGGTCGAGGTCGCGGATGATCGCGGCCGGGCGGAGGTCGAAGACCTCGGCGATGGCGTTCTCGATCTTCTCGGTCTCGATGGTGTTGGTGCCGAAGGTCTCGACGAAGAGGCCGACGGGCTCGGCCTTGCCGATCGCGTAGGCGACCTGGACCTCGCAGCGGGAGGCGAGGCCCGCGGCGACGACGTTCTTGGCGACCCAGCGCATGGCGTAGGCGGCCGAGCGGTCGACCTTGGACGGGTCCTTGCCGGAGAAGGCGCCGCCACCGTGGCGGGCCATGCCGCCGTAGGTGTCGATGATGATCTTGCGGCCGGTGAGGCCGGCGTCGCCCATCGGGCCGCCGATCTCGAAGCGGCCGGTCGGGTTGACCAGGAGGCGGTAGCCGTCGGTGTCGAGCTTGATGCCCTCCTCGACGAGCTGCTTCAGGACGTGCTCGACGACGAACTCGCGGATGTCGGGCGCGAGCAGCGACTCGAGGTCGATGTCCGAGGCGTGCTGGGAGGAGACGACCACGGTGTCGAGGCGGACGGCCTTGTCGCCGTCGTACTCGATGGTGACCTGGGTCTTGCCGTCGGGGCGCAGGTACGGGATGGTGCCGTTCTTGCGGACCTCGGTCAGGCGGCGCGAGAGGCGGTGCGCCAGGTGGATCGGGAGCGGCATGAGCTCCGGGGTCTCGTCCGACGCGTAGCCGAACATCAGGCCCTGGTCACCGGCGCCCTGCTTGTCGAGCTCGTCCTCGTCACCCTCGACGCGCTGCTCGTAGGCGGTGTCGACGCCCTGCGCGATGTCCGGGGACTGCGACCCGATGGAGACCGAGACGCCGCAGGAGGCGCCGTCGAAGCCCTTCTTCGAGGAGTCGTACCCGATGTCGAGGATCTTGTTGCGGACGAGGGTGGGGATGTCCGCCCAGGCCTTGGTGGTGACCTCACCGGCGACGTGCACGAGGCCGGTGGTGATCAGCGTCTCGACGGCGACGCGGGAGGTGGGGTCCTCCTTGAGCAGCGCGTCGAGGATGGTGTCGCTGATCTGGTCAGCGATCTTGTCGGGGTGACCCTCGGTCACGGACTCCGAGGTGAACAGACGACGGGACACAACGCTCCCTGGGGTTGCAGCGGCTGCTGGCTAGTCGATTGCGGACCGGCAGGGGGCTGCGCCCCGCGACGTTCCGAGGACAGTCTATCGGGCACGATCGGTCATCTGGCCAGGTCCCCCGGCCGGGAGAGGCGTGATCTGTGCGCCATCCGACGCGCCGGGCCGGGCGTATGTCCCGTTTCGCGGGGTTCCTCTCGGTCGCGGACGGGACGCCTCGGCGTCCCGTCCCGTTCGTGAGGAGTTCATCGCGCCGCTCGCCGGGGCCTTCACCGCGGGACTCGTCGGGGTCTTCACTGCCACGCCCGTGGGGGCCTTCGCGCCGGTGTTACGGGGCGGGGGTGCGCAGGCGCGGCAGGACCAGGTCCCACACCGTCTCGGCGAGGGCTTCCTTCGGTCCGTACGGGACGGGGGTCTCGGTGCCGTCGGCGGCGAGGACCACGGCCTCGTTCTCCTCCGACCCGAAGGTCTTGCGCTCCCCCACCTCGTTGACGACGAGCAGGTCGCAGCCCTTGCGGCGCAGCTTCCGCCGGCCGTTGGCGAGCACGTCGTCCGTCTCGGCGGCGAAGCCGACGACGACCTGGCCGGGCAGGGCGCGGTCGGCGGAGATCTCGGCGAGGACGTCCGGATTGCGGACCAGCTCGATGGTGGGGGCGCCGCCGTCGTCGGTCTTCTTGATCTTGCCGGTGGCGTAGGCGGCGGGGCGGAAGTCGGCGACCGCGGCGGCCATGACGACCGCGTCGGCGTCGGCGGCGGCCTTGAGGACCGCCTCGCGCAGCTGGACGGCGGTGCCGACGCGTACGACGTCGACGCCCGCCGGGTCGGGCAGCCCCGTGTTGGCCTCGATCAGGGTGACCCGGGCGCCCCGGGCGGCGGCGGCCCTCGCGAGGGCGTAGCCCTGCTTGCCGGAGGAGCGGTTGCCCAGGTAGCGGACCGGGTCGAGGGGCTCGCGGGTGCCGCCGGCGCTGACCACGACGTGGCGGCCGGCCAGGTCGGGGGCGGTGACGCCACGGGCCAGGATCCGCTTGCAGATCTCGAAGATCTCGCCCGGGTCCGGGAGCCGGCCCTTGCCGGTGTCGACGCCGGTGAGACGGCCGACGGCGGGCTCGATGACCACGGCGCCGCGGCGGCGCAGGGTGGCCACGTTCTCCTGGGTGGCGGGGTGCTCCCACATCTCGGTGTGCATGGCGGGGGCGAAGACGACCGGACAGCGCGCGGTGAGCAGCGTGTTGGTCAGCAGGTCGTCGGCGAGGCCGTGGGCGGCCTTGGCCAGCATGTCGGCGGTGGCCGGGGCGACGACGACGAGGTCGGCGGCCTGGCCGATCCGCACGTGCGGGACCTCGTGGACGGTCTCCCAGACCTCGCTGGAGACCGGGTTGCCGGAGAGCGCGGACCAGGTGGCGGCGCCCACGAAGTGCAGGGCGGAGTCGGTCGGGACGACCCGGACGTCGTGGCCCGACTCGGTCAGCCGCCGCAGCAGCTCGCACGCCTTGTAGGCGGCGATGCCACCGCTCACGCCCAGGACGACCTTCGGCTTCGCCACCGCGCTCAACTCTGCTCCCCGCACTCGGATGCGTACGACCGCACGACTACACGTCTCCATGAGACACCACAGGCCCGGCGGATGTTCCGCCGGGCCTGTGGTGACAAGCGTTACAAGAGCGCTGCTCTACTGCGCCGGACCCTCGATGGCCTCGGAGGTCAGCAGGCCCGCGTTGATCTCGCGCAGGGCGATCGAGAGCGGCTTCTCGTGGACGTGGGTGTCCACGAGCGGACCGACGTACTCGAGCAGACCCTCGCCGAGCTGCGAGTAGTACGCGTTGATCTGACGCGCGCGCTTGGCCGCGTAGATCACGAGGCTGTACTTCGAGTCAGTGGCCTCGAGGAGCTCGTCGATCGGCGGGTTGATGATGCCCTCGGGCGCGGTGATGGAAGAGGACACGCTCTACCTTCCGAAGATGGAAAAAAGATCAGACAACGTGCATCAACGTTAGCAGCTCGCGGGCGACGTCCTCGACGGAGGTGTTGACGAGCGTGGTGTCGAACTCCGACTCGGCGGCCAGTTCGACCTTCGCCGCCTGCAGCCGGCGCTCGATGACCTCGGGCGACTCGGTGCCGCGGCCGGTGAGCCGGCGGACCAGCTCGTCCCAGCTCGGCGGGGCCAGGAAGACCAGCTGGGCCTCGGCCATGGAGTCCTTGACCTGGCGCGCGCCCTGGAGGTCGATCTCCAGGAGGACGGGCTCGCCCGCCTCCAGGCGGTCGAGGACCGCGCGGCGCGGGGTGCCGTAGCGGTTGCCCGCGAACTCGGCCCACTCGAGCAGCTCGCCGTTGGCGATCAGCTTGTCGAACTCGTCGTCCGTGACGAAGAAGTACTGGACGCCGTGCTGCTCGCCGGGTCGCGGCTTTCGTGTCGTGGCCGACACCGAGAGCCAGACCTCGGGGTGGACCTTGCGCATATGAGCGACGACCGTGCTCTTGCCCACCCCTGAGGGGCCGGAGAGCACGGTCAGCCGCGGACGTACCTCTGCTGCCATGCAGCGATTATTCCAGCTTTACGGGTGTGCCCGGGACGCTTGCCCCCGGGCGGGGGCGCCCTCAGGCGCCGGTGCTGCCGAACTCGCGCTCCAGGGAGGCGATCTGGTTGGAACCGAGGCCGCGGACCCGGCGGCTCTCGGAGATGCCCAGTCGCTCCATGATCTGCTTGGCGCGGACCTTGCCGACGCCGGGCAGGGACTCGAGCAGCGCGGAGACCTTCATCTTGCCGATGACGTCGTTCTCCTGGCCCTGCTTGATGACCTCGTGGAGAGAGGCGCCGGAGTGCTTGAGTCGATTCTTGACCTCGGCCCGCTCCCGGCGAGCCGCGGCGGCCTTTTCGAGCGCGGCTGCGCGCTGTTCAGGGGTAAGGGGCGGAAGAGCCACGCCTACGTCACCTCGGATGTCGAACTGTCGGATACGGACCGGTGGGAAACTGCACGCCCCGCGTGAGCGGAGCACCCCACACCAGTGGAGCGACGACCGACGTGGAGTACGCCGAACGCCGACTCTGTCCCGGAGACTAGCGGCCAAGGCCGCTCCAGTCAGCGAGAACAGACGAAAAGTCCTGGTCAGCATCGACCGACCAGGACTTTTCCGACATTACGACCCGGTTTTGGGTCAACTTTTGTCAAGGAGTGAGACGGCGAGGACACGCCGCCCGACCTGCGGATTGGCGAGAACCCGCCGTGGGGGTGCCCCCGGACGGAGTCTGGGGGAAGCCGTCCGGGTGCCTCAGGCGCCCACGGCCGCCCTGATCTCGTTCGCGTAACGTTCCGCGGCCGCCCGCAGAGCGGTGGCGTCCGGGCCCTCCTTCAGGACCCCGCGGCTGACGTTCGGGACGACGTTGCGCACCGCCGCGCCGAAGACGGCGGGCAGGTCGGCCGCGGTCGCGCCCTGGGCGCCGATGCCGGGGGCGAGCAGCGGGCCGTTGATGTCGAGGTCGAAGGCGGACAGGTCGCCGAGGGTGGCACCGACGACCGCGCCGAAGGAGCCCATGGGGCTCTCCCCCGCGTTCTCCTCCGCCAGGTGCGCCAGCATCGTCGCACCGACGGTCCGGCCGTCCTCACGCACGGCGCGCTGGACCTCGGCCCCCTCCGGGTTGGAGGTCAGCGCCAGGACGAAGAGCCCGGCACCGGACTCCCGGGCCAGGTCCACGGCCGGCTTCAGCGAGCCGTAGCCGAGGTACGGGGAGACGGTGAGCGCGTCGGAGAACAGCGGGGAGTCCTTGCGCAGGAAGGCCTCCGCGTAGGCGGCCATGGTGGAGCCGATGTCGCCGCGCTTGGCGTCCATGACGACCAGGCCGCCCGCCTCCCGCAGGTCGGCGACGGCGCGCTCCAGGACGGCCACGCCGCGCGAGCCGAAGCGCTCGAAGAAGGCGGCCTGCGGCTTGAAGACGGCGACCGTGCCGGCCAGCGCCTCGACGACGGTGTACGTGAAGCGCTCCAGGCCCGCGATGTCGTCGGCCAGGCCCCAGGAGTCGAGGAGGGCGGCGTGCGGGTCGATGCCGACGCACAGGGGGCCGCGCTCGTCCATGGCGGAGCGCAGGCGGGTGCCGAAGGAGAGGGTCATCAGGCGGCGGCCTTTCGGGTGTCGGCGCCGACGGCCTCGGCGAGGGTGGCGTACGGGGAGGCCGCGAGGCGCGCCGCGAGGCCCTTGTGGATCGCGCGGGCGTAGAACGGGCCCTCGTAGATGAAGGCGCTGTAGCCCTGGATCAGGGTGGCGCCGGCCAGGATCCGCTGCCAGGCGTCCTCGGCGTTCTCGATGCCGCCGACGCCCACGAGGACGATCCGGTCGCCCACGCGCGCGTAGAGGCGGCGCAGGACCTCCAGGGAGCGCTGCTTGACGGGGGCGCCGGACAGGCCGCCGGTCTCCTTGATCAGTGCCGGGTCGGACGTCAGGCCGAGGCCCTCGCGGGCGATGGTGGTGTTGGTGGCGATGATGCCGTCGAGGCCCAGCTCCAGGGCGAGGTCGGCGACGGCGTCCACGTCCTCGTCGGCGAGGTCGGGGGCGATCTTCACCAGAAGGGGGACCCGGCGGCCCTCGACGGACCGGTCCGCCGCTTCCCGGACCGCCGTGAGCAGCGGGCGCAGGGACTCGGTGGCCTGGAGGTTGCGCAGGCCCGGGGTGTTCGGCGAGGAGACGTTGACGACGAGGTAGTCGGCGTGCCGGGCGAGGCGCTCGGTGGACTTCACGTAGTCGGCGGCGGCCTCGGCCTCGGGCACGACCTTGGTCTTGCCGATGTTGACGCCCACGACGGTCTTGAAGACGGGGTTGCGGGCGGCCAGGCGGGCGGCGACGGCGGCCGAGCCCTCGTTGTTGAAGCCCATGCGGTTGATCAGGGCGCGGTCCGGGACGAGCCGGAAGAGCCGCTTCTTGGGGTTGCCGGGCTGGGCCTCGCCGGTCACGGTGCCGATCTCGACGTGGTCGAAGCCGAGCATGGCCATGCCGTCGATGGCGACGGCGTTCTTGTCGAAGCCGGCCGCGAGACCGAAGGGGCCGTGCATGCGCAGGCCGAGGGCCTCGGTGCGCAGCTCCTTGTGACGGGGCGCGAGGACGGCGGCGACGAAGGTGCGCAGGACCGGGACGCGGGCCGCGAGCCGGATCCAGCGGAAGGCCAGGTGGTGGGCCTCCTCCGGGTCCATCCGCTTGAAGACGAGGTGGAAGAAGAACTTGTACATGAAGGGTGTCCTCAGCAAGAGGGGGACACCGTTTCCGGTGTCCCCCTTGTGGGCTGCTAGTCGCGGGCCGCGATCAGATGCGCGGCGTGTTCCTGGAGCGAGCGGACGCCCACGTCGCCGTGGCCCAGCGCCTCGATGCCCTGGACGGCGGCGGCGAGCGCCTGGACCGTGGTGAGGCAGGGGACGCCGCGCGAGACCGCCGCCGTACGGATCTCGTAGCCGTCGAGGCGGCCGCCGGTGCCGTACGGGGTGTTGACGATGAGGTCGACCTGGCCGTCGTGGATCAGCTGGACGATGGTCTTCTCGCCGCCGGGGCCCTCGCCCTCGCTGAGCTTGCGCACGACGGTGGCGTTGATGCCGTTGCGCTTGAGGACCTCGGCGGTGCCGGAGGTGGCGAGCAGTTCGAAGCCGTGGGCGACGAGCTCGCGGGCCGGGAAGATCATCGAGCGCTTGTCGCGGTTGGCGACGGAGATGAACGCGCGGCCCTTGGTGGGCAGCGGGCCGTAGGCGCCGGCCTGCGACTTGGCGTACGCCGTGCCGAAGACCGAGTCGATGCCCATGACCTCGCCGGTGGAGCGCATCTCCGGGCCGAGGACGGTGTCGACGCCGCGGCCGTGGATGTCGCGGAAGCGCGACCACGGCATGACGGCCTCCTTGACGGAGATCGGCGCGTCCAGCGGCAGGGTGCCGCCGTCGCCGTTCTTCGGCAGCAGGCCCTCGGCGCGCAGCTCGGCGATGGTGGCGCCCAGCGAGATGCGGGCGGCGGCCTTCGCGAGCGGCACCGCGGTCGCCTTCGAGGTGAAGGGGACGGTGCGCGAGGCGCGCGGGTTGGCCTCGAGGACGTAGAGGATGTCCCCGGCCATCGCGAACTGGATGTTGATCAGGCCGCGCACGCCGACGCCCTTGGCGATGGCCTCGGTGGAGGCGCGCAGCCGCTTGACGTCGAAGCCGCCGAGGGTGATCGGGGGCAGGGCGCAGGCGGAGTCGCCGGAGTGGATGCCGGCCTCCTCGATGTGCTCCATGACGCCGCCGAGGTAGAGCTCCTCGCCGTCGTAGAGCGCGTCGACGTCGATCTCGATGGCGTCGTCGAGGAAGCGGTCGACGAGGACCGGGCGGGTCGGGGAGATCTCGGTGGACTCGGCGATGTACGCCTCCAGGCGCGTCTCGTCGTAGACGATCTCCATGCCGCGGCCGCCGAGCACGTACGAGGGGCGTACGAGGACGGGGTAGCCGATCTCGTCGGCGATCTTCTTGGCGCCCTCGAAGGTGGTGGCGGTGCCGTGCTTGGGGGCGGGCAGGCCCGCCTCCTCCAGGACGCGGCCGAAGGCGCCGCGGTCCTCGGCGGCGTGGATGGCCTCCGGGGAGGTGCCGACGACCGGCACGCCGTTGTCCTTGAGCGCCTGGGCGAGGCCGAGCGGGGTCTGGCCGCCGAGCTGGACGACGACGCCCGCGATGGGGCCGGCGAGCGACTCGGCGTGGACGATCTCCAGGACGTCCTCGAGCGTCAGCGGCTCGAAGTACAGGCGGTCGGAGGTGTCGTAGTCCGTGGAGACGGTCTCCGGGTTGCAGTTGACCATCACGGTCTCGTAGCCGGCGTCGCTGAGGGCGAAGGAGGCGTGGACGCAGGAGTAGTCGAACTCGATGCCCTGGCCGATGCGGTTCGGGCCGGAGCCCAGGATGATCACCGCGGGCTTCTCGCGCGGCGCGATCTCGGTCTCCTCGTCGTAGGACGAGTAGAAGTACGGGGTCTTGGCGGCGAACTCGGCGGCGCAGGTGTCGACCGTCTTGTAGACCGGGCGGACGCCGAGGGCGTGCCGGACCTCACGGACGACGTCCTCGCGCAGGCCGCGGATCTCGGCGATCTGGGCGTCGGAGAAGCCGTGGCGCTTGGCCTCGGCGAGCAGCTCGGGGTCGAGCTTCTCGGCCAGCGCGAGCTCGTCGGCGATCTCCTTGATGAGGAAGAGCTGGTCGACGAACCAGGGGTCGATCTTGGTGGCCTCGAAGACCTCCTCGGGCGTGGCGCCCGCGCGGATGGCCTGCATGACCGTGTTGATCCGGCCGTCGGTGGGGCGGACCGCCTCGCGCAGCAGCTCGGCCTTGTCGCCGGGCTCGCCGGTGAAGGCGAACTGCGAGCCCTTCTTCTCCAGGGAGCGCAGGGCCTTCTGGAGCGCCTCGGTGAAGTTGCGGCCGATCGCCATGGCCTCGCCGACCGACTTCATGGTGGTGGTGAGGGTGGAGTCGGCGGAGGGGAACTTCTCGAAGGCGAAGCGGGGCGCCTTGACGACGACGTAGTCGAGGGTCGGCTCGAAGGAGGCCGGGGTCTTCTCGGTGATGTCGTTGGGGATCTCGTCCAGCGTGTAGCCGACGGCCAGCTTGGCGGCGATCTTGGCGATCGGGAAGCCGGTGGCCTTGGAGGCGAGCGCGGAGGAGCGGGAGACGCGCGGGTTCATCTCGATGACGATGATCCGGCCGTCGGCGGGGTTGACCGCGAACTGGATGTTGCAGCCGCCGGTGTCGACGCCGACCTCGCGGATGATCGCGATGCCGATGTCGCGCAGCCGCTGGTACTCGCGGTCGGTGAGGGTCATCGAGGGCGCGACGGTGATGGAGTCACCGGTGTGGACGCCCATCGGGTCGAAGTTCTCGATGGAGCAGACGACCACGACGTTGTCGGCCTTGTCGCGCATCAGCTCCAGCTCGTACTCCTTCCAGCCGAGGATGGACTCCTCCAGGAGCACCTCGGTGGTCGGGGAGAGCGTGAGGCCCTGGCCGGCGATGCGGCGCAGCTCCTCCTCGTCGTGGGCGAAGCCGGAGCCGGCGCCGCCCATGGTGAAGGAGGGGCGGACGACGACGGGGTAGCCGCCGAGGGTCTCGACGCCCTTGAGGACGTCGTCCATGGAGTGGCAGATGACCGAGCGGGCGGACTCGCCGTAACCGATCTTGGCCTTGACGGCCTCGACGACGCCCTTGAAGAGGTCGCGGTCCTCGCCCTTGTGGATGGCCTCGACGTTGGCGCCGATGAGCTCGACGCCGTACTTCTCCAGGACACCCTGCTCGTGCATGGAGATCGCGGTGTTGAGCGCGGTCTGGCCGCCGAGGGTGGGCAGCAGGGCGTCGGGGCGCTCCTTGGCGATGATCTTCTCGACGAACTCGGGGGTGATCGGCTCGACGTAGGTGGCGTCGGCGATCTCCGGGTCGGTCATGATCGTGGCCGGGTTGGAGTTGACCAGGATGACGCGCAGGCCCTCGGACTTGAGGACCCGGCATGCCTGGGTGCCGGAGTAGTCGAACTCGGCGGCCTGGCCGATGACGATCGGGCCGGAGCCGATGACCAGGACGGACTGGATATCGGTGCGCTTAGGCACGCTCGGCCTCCATCAGAGAAACGAAGCGGTCGAAGAGGTACGCGGCGTCGTGCGGGCCGGCGGCCGCCTCGGGGTGGTACTGGACGGAGAAGGCGGGCTGGTCGAGCAGCTGGAGGCCTTCCACCACGTTGTCGTTCAGGCACACGTGGGAGACCTCGGCACGCCCGTAGGGGGTGTCGGAGACCTTGTCGAGGGGCGCGTCGACGGCGAAGCCGTGGTTGTGCGCGGTGACCTCGACCTTGCCGGTGGTGCGGTCCTGGACGGGCTGGTTGATGCCGCGGTGGCCGTACTTCAGCTTGTACGTGCCGAAGCCGAGGGCGCGGCCGAGGATCTGGTTGCCGAAGCAGATGCCGAAGAGCGGGGTCTTGCGCTCCAGGACGGCGCGCATGACGGCGACGGGGCCGTCGGCGGTGGCGGGGTCGCCCGGGCCGTTGGAGAAGAACACGCCGTCGGGGTTCACCGCGAAGACGTCCTCGGCGGTGGCGGTGGCGGGCAGCACGTGGACCTCGATGCCGCGCTCGGCCATCCGGTGCGGGGTCATGCCCTTGATGCCGAGGTCGACGGCGGCGACGGTGAACTTCTTCTCGCCGATCGCGGGGACGACGTAGGCCTCCTTGGTGGCGACCTCGGCGGAGAGGTCCGCGCCCGTCATCTCGGGCTGCCGGCGGACCTCGGCGAGCATGGTGCCCTCGTCGGGGAGCGCGGTGCCGGAGAAGATGCCGACGCGCATGGCGCCGCTCTCGCGCAGGTGGCGGGTGAGGGCGCGGGTGTCGACGCCCTGGATGCCGACGACGCCCTGGGCGCGCAGCTCCTCGTCGAGGGAGCGGCGGGCGCGCCAGTTGGAGGAGACGCGGGCGGGGTCGCGGACGACGTAGCCGGCCACCCAGATGCGGGCGGACTCGGGGTCCTCGTCGTTGACGCCGGTGTTGCCGACGTGCGGGGCGGTCATCACCACGACCTGGCGGTGGTACGACGGGTCGGTGAGGGTCTCCTGGTAGCCGGTCATGCCGGTGGAGAACACGGCCTCGCCGAAGGTCTCCCCCACGGCCCCGTAGGCGCGTCCGCGGAAGATGCGGCCGTCCTCCAGGACGAGTACGGCGGGAACCTTGGCGGTTCCCCTTGTGGAGGTCGTCATCGTGCGGTGCCTTCCGTCGTGCTTGCGGGGGTGTTCGGGCTCAGGGAGTTGATGGCCTCGACCCAGGCGGCGTGCTCGGCCGCGTGGTCGGCGCGGAAGCCGGAGTCGAGCAGCGTGTCGCCGTGGGCCCAGGTGACGACCAGCAGGCCGCCCTCGGTGAGGACCTTTCCGGCGATGCCCTTGTCGAGGCGGGCCTCGCGCAGGGCGTGGGCCGGGATGTGGAAGTCGTCCGCCCCGGGGCGTACGACGCTGATCCCGGCGTCCGTGAGGGTGAGCTCGGCGCGGCTGCGGACGCCCAGGCCGTGGGCGACGATCCGGTCGAGCCACTGACCGGCGGTGGTGGAGCCGTGGTAGCGGCCGTGCAGCGTGAGGCGCGCCTCGCCGGGCTCCTCGGGTGCGGTGGGCAGGGGCGGCAGGTCGGACTGGAGGCTGCCCCGCCACTTCCATCCCTGGCGCATCAGCCAGTAGACGAAGGCGATGAAGAGCAGCAGTCCGGCGACCCAGCCGAGCCGTCCGGCCCAGTCGGTGACCTCGGCCGATTTCTGTTCGGCTTCTGCGGCCAGGTGGATGAGTGGTGTCACGCCAGCTTCCCGTCGACGAGCGTTGCCCGGCCCCGCAGGAACGTGTGGGTGACGCGTCCCGGAAGCTCGCGGCCCTCGTAGGGGGTGTTGCGGCTGCGGGAGGCGAAGTCGGCGGGGTTCACCACACCACGGTATGCCGGATCGACGAGGGTCAGGTTGGCGGGCTCACCAGCCGAGACGGGGCGTCCGTGACCCTTGGCCGCGCCGATCCGGGCCGGCTTGACGGACATCCGGTCGGCGACGCCGGCCCAGTCGAGCAGGCCGGTCTCCACCATCGTCTGCTGGACGACGGACAGGGCGGTCTCCAGGCCGACCATGCCCATGGCGGCGGCGGCCCACTCGCAGTCCTTGTCCTCGTGGGGGTGCGGGGCGTGGTCGGTGGCCACGATGTCGATGGTGCCGTCGGCCAGGGCCTCGCGCAGGGCCGTCACGTCGCGCTCGGTGCGCAGCGGCGGGTTGACCTTGTAAACCGGGTTGTAGCTGCGGACCATCTCGTCGGTGAGGAGGAGGTGGTGCGGGGTGACCTCGGCGGTGACGTCGATGCCGCGGGACTTGGCCCAGCGGACGATCTCGACGGAGCCGGCGGTGGAGAGGTGGCAGATGTGGACGCGGGAGCCGACGTGCTCGGCGAGGAGGACGTCGCGGGCGATGATCGACTCCTCGGCGACGGCGGGCCAGCCGCCGAGGCCGAGCTCGGCGGAGACGACGCCCTCGTTCATCTGGGCGCCCTCGGTGAGGCGGGGCTCCTGGGCGTGCTGGGCGACGACGCCGCCGAAGGCCTTCACGTACTCCAGGGCGCGGCGCATGATCACCGCGTCGTCGACGCACTTGCCGTCGTCGGAGAAGACGGTGACGCCGGCGGCGGAGTCGTGCATGGCGCCGAGCTCGGCGAGCTTCTTGCCCTCCAGGCCGACGGTGACGGCGCCGATGGGCTGCACGTCGCAGTAGCCGGCCTCCTTGCCGAGCCGGTAGACCTGCTCGACGACGCCGGCGGTGTCGGCGACGGGGAAGGTGTTGGCCATGGCGAAGACGGCCGTGTAGCCGCCGGAGGCGGCGGCGCGGGTGCCGGTGAGGACGGTCTCGGAGTCCTCGCGGCCGGGCTCGCGCAGGTGGGTGTGCAGGTCGACCAGGCCGGGCAGGAGGATCTGCCCCTCGGCCTCGATCACCTGGGCGTCCTCGGCCACCAGGCCCTTGCCGGTCTCGGCGATGATCTCGCCGTCGATCAGGACGTCCTGGGCCTCGCCGCCGAGCACCTTCGCACCACGGATCAGGATCTTGCTCATGCGGTTCAGTTCTCCTCGGTACGGGCGTGGGTGGCGGCGGGCTCGGAGCCGCCGAGCAGCAGGTAGAGGACGGCCATGCGGATGGAGACGCCGTTGGCGACCTGCTCGACGACCGTGCAGCGGTCGGAGTCGGCGACCTCGGCGGTGATCTCCATGCCGCGGACCATGGGCCCGGGGTGCATGACGATGGCGTGCTCGGGCATCTTCGCCATCCGGAGGCCGTCGAGCCCGTAGCGGCGCGAGTACTCGCGCTCGGTCGGGAAGAAGGCCGCGTTCATCCGCTCGCGCTGCACACGCAGCATCATCACCGCGTCGGACTTCGGCAGCACGTTGTCGAGGTCGTAGGAGACCTCGCAGGGCCAGTGCTCGACGCCGACGGGGACGAGGGTGGGCGGGGCCACCAGGGTGACCTCGGCGCCGAGGGTGTGCAGCAGGTCGACGTTGGAGCGGGCGACCCGGCTGTGCAGGATGTCGCCGACGAGGGTGATGCGCTTTCCGGACAGGTCCTGGCCGAGGCCGGCGTCGCGGCCGACGAGGCGGCGGCGCATGGTGAAGGCGTCCAGGAGGGCCTGGGTGGGGTGCTGGTGGGTGCCGTCGCCGGCGTTGATGACGGGGGCGTCGATCCAGCCGGAGGTGGCCAGGCGGTAGGGGGCGCCGGAGGCGCTGTGGCGGATGACGACGGCGTCGACGCCCATGGCCTCCAGGGTCTGGGCGGTGTCCTTGAGGGACTCGCCCTTGGAGACGCTGGAGCCCTTGGCGGCGAAGTTGATGACGTCGGCGGACAGGCGCTTCTCGGCCGCCTCGAAGGAGATCCGGGTGCGGGTCGAGTCCTCGAAGAAGAGGTTGCAGATCGTGCGCCCGCGCAGGGTCGGGAGCTTCTTGATGGGCCGGTCGGCCACCCGGGCCATCTCCTCGGCGGTGTCGAGGATGAGGACGGCGTCGTCGCGGGTGAGGTCGGCGGCCGAGATGAGGTGACGCATCATCGGGGTTTCTCTCCGTGGTGGGGAGGAGGTGGGCATGCGGGTGCGCAGGGCTGTGCCCCGGACCCGTCGTGGGCCGGTCCGGATCAGGAGGCGGGCTTGCTGCCGAGCAGGACGGTGTCGCGACCGTCCTCCTCGGCGAGCTGGACCTTGACCGTCTCCCGCAGCGACGTGGGGAGGTTCTTGCCGACGTAGTCGGCGCGGATCGGGAGTTCGCGGTGGCCGCGGTCGACGAGGACCGCGAGCTGGACGGCACGGGGGCGGCCGATGTCGCCGAGGGCGTCGAGGGCGGCGCGGATGGTGCGGCCGGAGAAGAGGACGTCGTCAACGAGGACGACGAGACGGCCGTCGATGCCGTCCCCGGGGATGTCGGTGCGGCCGATGGCGCGCGCCGGCTTCATCCGCAGGTCGTCCCGGTACATGGTGATGTCGAGGGAGCCGACCGGGACCGTGGTGCCGGTGATCGATTCGAGCTTCTCGGCCAGCCGGCGGGCGAGGTAGACGCCGCGGGTGGGAATGCCGAGGAGGACCACGTCGTCGGCGCCCTTGGCGCGCTCGACGATCTCGTGGGCGATGCGGGTCAGGACCCGCGCGATGTCCGGGGCCTCGAGAACGGGCCGGGCGGCATCGGTCTGCTGCTGTGCGTCCATGTGGAAACGGACCTCCTTCTCCGCCTCACGGGACGGCTCTTAAAGGACGTCGGAATTGCGCCGTCCACCTTACCAGGGGCGGAGGGGTGCCCCGCTCACCACCCGGGCGCCACTCCGGGCGCCGTCCCTCGCGAGGGGGCGGTATGGACCATTCGGCTTGACGGGAGAGTGTCACGCTGCGTAACCTCACAGTGAGTTACCAGCCGCGCGGCGCAGCCGCATGTCGTCACAGCGTCCGGGAGCGTTATGTCCAGCGAATACGCAAAGCAGCTCGGGGCCAAACTCCGTGCGATCCGCACCCAGCAGGGCCTGTCCCTCCACGGTGTGGAGGAGAAGTCCCAGGGCCGCTGGAAGGCGGTCGTGGTCGGTTCGTACGAGCGTGGCGACCGCGCGGTGACCGTGCAGCGCCTGGCCGAGCTCGCGGACTTCTACGGTGTGCCGGTGCAGGAGCTGCTGCCGGGCACCACGCCGGGCGGGGCCGCCGAGCCGCCGCCGAAGCTGGTCCTGGACCTGGAGCGCCTGGCCCACGTCCCCGCCGAGAAGGCCGGCCCGCTCCAGCGCTACGCGGCGACGATCCAGTCGCAGCGCGGCGACTACAACGGCAAGGTGCTGTCGATCCGCCAGGACGACCTGCGCACCCTCGCCGTCATCTACGACCAGTCCCCCTCGGTCCTCACCGAGCAGCTGATCAGCTGGGGCGTGCTGGACGCGGACGCGCGCCGCGCCGTCGCCCACGAGGAGAGCTGACCTTCGTTTCCGACCCCTTGCCGGGTCACAGCAGAAACGTGCCGCCGGGGCCGTGGGAGTCGATCGCCGACTCCCACGGCCCCGGCGCTTTCCGTCTCCCGGGCCGCCCCCGTCACCCGTTCGGCGGTACGCGGGTCCGATGATCCGACGGCACGCCGAAGGGGCCCGCAGCACGGCGTGTGCTGCGGGCCCCTTCGACTGCCGGGGAGGGGAGGGACTAGGCGTCCGCGTCCCGGCGCAGGCGCGGCTTCAGGTCCTTGAAGCGGGCGAGCAGACCGTTGACGAAGCTCGGCGACTCGTCCGTGGAGAACTCCTTGGCGAGCTGCACGGCCTCGTCGATCGCCACCGCGTCCGGGGTGCCGTCGTCCCAGATCAGCTCGTACGCGGCGAGGCGCACGATGTTCCGGTCCGCGACGGGCATCCGGTCGAGGTCCCAGTCCACCGCGTAGGTCGCGATGAGCTCGTCGATCCGGGCGATGTGCTGGGCGTAGCCCTCGACCAGCTGCATGGTGAACTCGTTCACCGGCGGCTGGCGGTCGTCGGCCCGGTGGTGCCGGACCTGGTCCGCGAGGACTTCCTGCACCGAGGCACCACGCTGGTCGGCCTCGAACAGGATCTGGAAGGCCCGCCTGCGGGCCTTGCTCCGGGCGGCCACGGTTAGCTGTTCACCCGGCCGAGGTAGTCGCTGGTGCGGGTGTCGACCTTGATCTTCTCACCGGTGGTGATGAAGAGCGGGACCTGGATCTGGTGGCCGGTCTCCAGGGTGGCGGGCTTGGTGCCACCGGTGGAGCGGTCGCCCTGGACGCCCGGCTCGGTCTCGGCGATGGTCAGCTCGACGGCGGCCGGGAGCTCGACGTAGAGCACCTCGCCCTCGTGCTGCGCGACCTGGGCGGTGAAGCCCTCGACGAGGAAGTTGGCGGCGTCGCCGACGGCCTTGCGGTCGACCATCAGCTGGTCGTAGGTCTCCATGTCCATGAAGACGAAGTACTCGCCGTCCATGTAGGAGAACTGCATCTCGCGGCGGTCGATGGTGGCCGTGTCGACCTTCACGCCCGCGTTGAAGGTCTTGTCGACGACCTTGCCGGACAGGACGTTCTTGAGCTTGGTGCGCACGAAGGCCGGGCCCTTGCCGGGCTTGACGTGCTGGAACTCGACGACGGACCAGAGCTGGCCGCCTTCGAGCTTGAGCACCATGCCGTTCTTGAGGTCGTTCGTGGAAGCCACGGTTGCGGAATCTCCTGGACTGACGTGGACCCCGGAGACGTACGCGCCCTACAGCGCGAGCAGCTCCTTGGTCGTGATGGTGAGTAGCTCGGGTCCGCCGTCCGCCTCCTGGCGCACGACGAGCGTGTCATCGATCCGGACCCCGCCCCGGCCCGGGAGGTGGACCCCCGGTTCGACGGTGACCGGCACACAAGCGTCCAGTTTACCCATGGCCGCGGGTGCGAGCTGCGGGTCCTCGTCGATTTCCAGGCCCACGCCGTGCCCCGTGAGGGCGGTGGCGGCGTCGCCGTGGCCCGCCGCGGTGAGAATCTGCCGGGCCGCGCGGTCCACGTCCCGGTACGCGGCGCCGGGGACCAGGGCCTCGCGTCCGGCGCGCTGAGCGGCGAAGACGAGGTCGTAGAGCTCGATCTGCCAGTCCGCGGGGGTGGTGCCGATGACGAAGGTGCGGCCGATCTCGCAGCGGTAGCCGCGGTAGTTGGCGCCGAGGCAGACGGTGAGGAAATCGCCCTCCTCGACCCGCCGGTCGGTCGGCCTGTGCCCGGCCCGGCCCGAGTGCGGCCCGGTGGCCACGGAGGTGGGGAAGGCGGGCCCGTCGGCGCCGTGGTCGACGAGCCGGCGCTCCAGCTCCAGCGCGAGGTGCCGCTCGGTCCTGCCGACCAGGATCGACTCCAGGAGCTCGCCGAGGGCCTGGTCGGCGATCTCGGCGGCGATCCGCAGGCAGGCGATCTCGTCCTCGTCCTTGACGATCCTGAGCTGTTCGACGGCCGAGGACAGGTCGGCCAGGCGCAGCCCCGGCGCGACGGAGCCCATGGCCCGGTGACGGGCCACGGTCAGGTGGTGCTCCTCGACGGACAGGGCGTCGGCCCCCGCCTTGCGGGCGAAGTCGACGGCGGCGACGGCCGGGTCACCGCCGTCGCTGGGCAGGACGACCTGGCGCAGGAGCTCGTCGAGCCGCCCGTCGGCCGGGTCTCCGCCCGGGGCGGTCGGGCAGAGCAGCACGTCCTCGTCGGGGCCGACCAGCAGCACGGCGCCGGCGGGCGAACCGCCCGAGAGATAGCGGACATTGGCGGGGCGGGTGACCAGGGCCGCCGCGCTGCCGGCGGCCGCGCACCGGTCGCGCAGCCGCATCCGGCGGTCCGCATACAGCTCTGACATGCTCCGAGCCTACGAGCGCCCGGCCGGCCCGGCCTGTTGTGCGCGGCCGACCGGGCAGCGGGGGGCGTGGGCGGCGGCGAAGCGGGAGCCGGGGGGCGTGGGCGGCGGCCAAGCGGGAGCCGGGGGCCATGGACGGCGGCCGGTTGCCCGAGCGTTTGGACCGGCGGCCCACTGCGGGAGCCCCGGGTCCTGGTCCGGCAGCCGGTTGCGGGAGCTCGGGGCCCCGCACCGGTGGTCCGTCGAGGGCCGGGAGCTCAGGTCTGCGGCTGGCCGGATATCGCGCGGGCGAGGACCTCGTCCAGGACGCGGGCCGTGGTCTCCACGTCGTACGTCGAGTTGTCGATGATCGGGAGGCCGGAACCGTACCAGCCGGCCATCCGGCCGTGGATCGCGGCGACCTCCTCGTCGGCGAGGCGGCGGTTGCCGCTGCGTTCGGCGTTGCGTTCCAGGACGACGTCGAGGCCGGGCAGCAGGACGACGGGGAGCAGGCCGGGGCCCACGTGGCGCTTCCAGCCACCGAGGCCGACGACGGGCCAGTCGGGGAAGACGGCGTCGTCGAGGATGCAGGAGATGCCGTTGGCGAGGAAGTTGCGGGCGGCGAAGCCGCAGGTGCGGCGGGCCAGGCGGTACTGGGCCTCGGAGTTCTCGTTCCAGCCGGACTGGGGGTCGGCGAAGCCGGAGCAGACCCACTCGCGCACGTCGTCGAGGCTGATGTGGGCCGTCGGGACGCTCCGGCGGCCGGCCCAGTGGCGGGCGACGGTGGTCTTGCCCGCTCCGGCCGGGCCGATGAGCAGCACGGCGATGGTGGCGGTGCCGGTGCCGGTCACCGGGGGCGGCATCGCGATGTGCCCGGTGGCCCGCGGCCCGGCCGGGGCGACCGGCGGGGCGTTCCAGCCGGGGGCGGGCGGCCCGGGCGGCGGCGGGCTCTGCGGCGTGGGCGGTGCCGGGTAGGGGTGGTGCGGGGGCGCCGGCGGGACGGGCGGAGGTCCGCCCTGGGCCCGGGCGCCGAGGGCGCCGGGCGCCCACTGGGTGTGGCCGGCGGGTCCGTGCGGTGGCAACGGAGCCCCCATCCCGTGCTGCATCCGGTGCCCACTCCGTCCCTGCGCCGATGATTCCGTCGTTGCCGGAACGTTACCGCCCCCGGCTTCCCCAGGGGAAACGGCCGGGGGCGGATCGACGTGCCCGGATCAGGAATCCGGCTTCAGGAATCCGGCTTCAGGAGTCGGGCTTCAGGAGTCGGGCTTCAGGAGTCGGGCTTCAGGGATCCCGCTTCAGGAGTCGAGCTCCTCGGCGAGCGCGCGCAGGGCGAGCCGGTAGGAGCCGATGCCGAAGCCGGCGACGGTCCCGGTGGCCACGGCGGCGACCACCGAGGTGTGCCGGAACTCCTCGCGGGTGTACGGGTTGGAGATGTGCACCTCGATCAGCGGCGCGGTGCGCTGGGCGGCCGCGTCGCGCATCCCGTACGAGTAGTGCGTGAAGGCGCCGGGGTTGAGGACGACCGGGACGGACCCGTCGGCGGCCTCGTGCAGCCAGCGGATCATCTCGCCCTCGTCGTTGGTCTCCCGCACCTCGACGTCGAAGCCGAGCTCCTCGCCGAGGGCGCGGCAGGACTCCACGAGCCCCTTGTAGGAGGTGGCTCCGTAGATGTCGGGCTCGCGCGAGCCCAGGCGGCCGAGGTTCGGGCCGTTCAGCACGAGGACGCGGCGCGGCTCGCTCACGCGGACACCTCGCCGTACGCGGCGATCAGGACGGCCGGGTCCGGGCCCTCCAGGACGGCCGGCTTGGCGAGCCCGTCGAGGACGATGAAGCGCAGCAGGTCGCCACGGGACTTCTTGTCGACCTTCATCGTCTCCAGGAGCTTCGGCCACTGGTCGCCGCGGTAGGTCAGCGGCAGACCGACCGACTCCAGGACCGCGCGGTGGCGGTCGGCGGTGGCGTCGTCGAGGCGGCCGGCGAGCCGGCCGAGCTCGGCGGCGAAGACCATGCCGACGGAGACGGCGGCACCGTGGCGCCACTTGTACCGCTCGTTCTTCTCGATGGCGTGGGCGAGGGTGTGGCCGTAGTTGAGGATCTCGCGGCGGCCGGCCTCCTTGAGGTCGCCGGAGACGACCTCGGCCTTGACCCGGATCGACCGCTCGATGAGCTCGGCGGTGTGCGGTCCGGCCGGGGTGCGGGCGGCCTGCGGGTCGGCCTCGATCAGGTCGAGGATGACCGGGTCGGCGATGAAACCGGCCTTGATGATCTCGGCGAGGCCGCTCACGTAGTCGTTGACCGGCAGCGAGTCGAGCGCGGCGAGGTCGCACAGCACCCCGGCGGGCGGGTGGAAGGCGCCCACGAGGTTCTTGCCCTCGGCGGTGTTGATGCCGGTCTTGCCGCCGACGGCGGCGTCGACCATCGCGAGGACGGTGGTGGGCACCGCGATCCAGCGCACGCCCCGCAGCCAGGTCGCGGCGACGAAGCCGGCCAGGTCGGTGGTGGCGCCGCCGCCGACACCGACGATGAGGTCGCTGCGGGTGAAGCCGGTCTGGCCGAGCGCCTTCCAGCAGTAGGCGGCGACCTCGGCGGTCTTGGCCTCCTCGGCGTTGGGCACCTGGATGGCGACGGCCTCGTAGCCCTGCTCGGCGAGGTCGGCGCGCAGCGCCTCGCCGGTCTCGGCCAGTGCCTCGGGGTGGATCACCGCGATCCGCCTGACCGAGGGGCCGATCAGTCCGGGGAGCTCGCCGAGCAGCTGCCGGCCGACCAGTACCTCGTACGGGTCGGTGCCCGCGGAGCCGCCGACCTGGATACGGGTCACTTCCTGGTCCGTCATACGTCCTTCAACTCCAGTGCGTCGAGGATCGCGTCGGCGACCTCTTCGGGGGTGCGCTCGTCGGTGGCGACGACGGCGCGGGCGACTTCTTCGTACAGATGGCGGCGCGCGTCCATCAGCTCGCGCCACTGGCGGCGCGGGTTGACGGCGAGCAGCGGCCGGGCGGCGCCGAGGCCGACGCGGCGGACGGCGGCCTCGACGTCCATGGAGAGGTACGCGACGGGCAGCCCGCGCAGCAGGGCGCGGGTGCCCTCGTCGAGCACCGCGCCGCCGCCGAGCGCGAGGACGCCCTCGTGCTCGGTGACGGCCTTGCGCACGGCCTCGCGTTCGAGGGCGCGGAAGTGGTCCTCGCCGTCCTCGACGAAGATGTCGGCGATCTCGCGTCCCTCGGCGGCGACGATGTCGGCGTCGGTGTCCCGGTAGGCGGCTCCGAGCCGTTCGGCGAGGAGCGCGCCCACGGTGGACTTGCCGGAGCCCATCGGGCCGACGAGGACGACCAGCGGGCCGCCGGTCACCGGATGTGGAGGTTGTCGAGGTAGGAGCGGACGTTGCGGCGGGTCTCGGGGACCGAGTCGCCGCCGAACTTCTCCAGGACGGCGTCGGCAAGGACCAGGGCGACCATCGCCTCGGCGACGATGCCGGCGGCCGGGACGGCGCAGACGTCGGAGCGCTGGTGGTGGGCCGCGGCGGCCTCGCCGGTGGCCACGTCGACGGTCGCGAGGGCGCGCGGGACGGTGGCGATCGGCTTCATGGCGGCGCGGACGCGCAGCAGCTCGCCGGTGGTCAGACCGCCCTCGGTGCCGCCGGAGCGGCCGGAGGTGCGCTTGATGCCGTCGTCGGTCTTCACGATCTCGTCGTGGGCCTTCGAGCCGGGTACGCGGGCGAGCTCGAAGCCGTCGCCGACCTCGACGCCCTTGATGGCCTGGATGCCCATGAGGGCGGCGGCGAGCCGGGCGTCGAGACGGCGGTCCCAGTGGACGTGGGAGCCGAGGCCGACGGGGACGCCGTAGGCGAGGACCTCGACGACGCCGCCGAGGGTGTCGCCGTCCTTGTGGGCCTGGTCGATCTCGGCGACCATCGCCTTCGACGCGTCGGCGTCGAGGCAGCGGACCGGGTCGGCGTCGAGCTTGTCGACGTCGGCGGGGGTCGGGTAGACGCCGTACGGGGCCTTGGCGGCGGCGAGCTCGACCACGTGGGAGACGATCTCGATGCCGGCCGCCTCCTTGAGGAAGGAGCGGGCCACGGCGCCGAGGGCGACGCGGGCGGCGGTCTCACGGGCGCTGGCGCGCTCCAGGATCGGCCGGGCCTCGTCGAAGCCGTACTTCTGCATGCCGGCCAGGTCGGCGTGGCCGGGCCGGGGGCGGGTCAGCGGCGCGTTGCGCGCGGAGCCGGCCAGCTCGTCCGGGTCGACCGGGTCGGCCGACATGACCTTCTCCCACTTGGGCCACTCGGTGTTGCCGACCATGACGGCGATCGGCGAGCCGAGGGAGAGGCCGTGGCGGACGCCGCCGAGGAACGTGATCTCGTCCTGCTCGAACTTCATGCGGGCACCGCGTCCATAGCCGAGGCGCCGCCGCGCGAGATGGTCCGCCACCAGCTCCGTGGTGACCGGAACGCCGGCCGGAAGTCCCTCAAGGGTTGCAACCAGCGCGGGTCCGTGGGACTCCCCCGCCGTCAGCCAACGCAACCTGCTCAACGATGCTCCTCATGCTCGCGCCTGGGCACTGCGACGGCGCGACCTGGGTGCGCGGCCCTGGTCCGCCACCCCCGATCCTCCCACGTCCGGGCGGTCGACCGATCGCCGGTCCACGGGTCGGGACACAAGTCTCACGTATCGGGTGTCGTTTCCGCCGTGCCGGGCGGAGTGACACCGCGTTCGCGCCACCAGTCGCGCACCCGTGTCCCGATGACGTAGAGGACGAAGGCGCCCCCCAGAACGAGTACCGGATATCGGATCCAATCCGGCAGCGCCATGAAGGCGATCCTGATCAGTCCCCACACCAGATGCGCGAGATCGAATCCAATATCCCATTTCGACGCGAGCAGCACGTCGCCCCCCCGACTCACGATTTCTCTCCTGTGCTCAGCGCTCGGCGAGCGCCTTCTCCCCCGCCGCCCGCATGGCCGCCAACGGGCCGGGAGTACGGCCGGTCATCTGCTCGACCTGGAGCACCGCCTGGTGGACCAGGAGGTCGAGCCCCCCGACGACCTTCCCGCCCCGCGCCGACCAGGCCGCGGCGAGCCGGGTGGGCCAGGGGTCGTAGAGGACGTCGAACAGGGTGCCGGGCGTGTCGGGCACGGACGCGGCGAGCGCGTCCGTGGTCCCCGCCGGAGTGGTGGCGATCACCAGCGGCGCGGCGAGGGCCTCGGCGGCGGCGTCCCAGGACGCGGTGCGCACATCGACGCCGAGCCGCTCGCCCCAGCCGTGCATCTCCCGCGCGCGGGCCTCGCTGCGGACGTAGGCGGTGACGGGCCCCGAGCAGATCCGAGCCAGCGCGGCCAGCGCCGAGGAGGCGGTGGCGCCGGCGCCGAGGACGGCCGCGGTGTCCACCTTCTCGACGCCCCGCTCGCGCAGAGCGGCGACCATGCCGGGGATGTCGGTGTTGTCGCCGATCCGGCGTCCGTCCTCGGTGAGGACGACCGTGTTGACGGCCTCGACCGAGGCCGCGGTGCCGGTGACCTCGTCGAGCAGCGGGATGATCGCCCGCTTGAGCGGCATGGTCAGCGACAGCCCGGCCCAGGACTCGTCCAGCTCGCCCACGAAGCCGGGCAGTGCGGCCTCGTCGACCTCGAAGCGGCCGTACGACCAGTCGTCGAGGCCGAGCTCGCGGTACGCGGCCCGGTGCAGGACCGGCGAGAGGGAGTGGGCGATGGGCGAACCGAGGACGGCCGCCCGCCGGGTGGGACTCATCGTTCAGTTCCCCGCATTGAACTTCTCGACGAGCCTGTCGTGCTCGGCGAGGGTCTTGGCGAATTCGGTCTTGCTCATGCCGTCGGTGGCGACGAAGTACATCCAGCCGTCGTTCGTCGGGTGGAGGGCGGCGTTCACCGCCTCCACCCCCGGGTTGCCGATCGGCCCGGGCGTCAGGCCCTTGTGCTTGTAGGTGTTGTACGGGTCCGGGTTGCTCAGGATCTCCTTGCGGGTGATCTTGATCTTGCTCTGGCCCGTCAGATAGTTGTACGTGGAGTCGAACTGCAGGAGCTGGAAGGTCTCCTTGTTGTCCGGACCGAGGCGGTTGTAGATGACCTCGGCCATCTTCGTGAAGTCGTCGTGCGTCTTGCCCTCGGCCTGCACGAGGCTCGCGACGGTGACCAGCTCCCACGGGCCCTTGAGCCCGAGCTGCGTCGCCTTCCCCTCCAGGTCGAGCTTGCCGTACTCCTGGTTGGCACGCGCGACCATCTTGCGCAGGGCGTCCTCGGGCTTGGCGCCCTTGGCGACGGGGTAGCTCGCCGGGAAGAGGAAGCCCTCCAGCGGGTCCTTCACCTCGGGGTGGTTCTTCGCCCAGTCCGGCAGGCCCAGGTCGTTCGCCTGCTTGAAGGCGACCTCCTTGGTGGTGCCCGGCTTGAGCCCGAGACGCTTGTCGAGCTGGTCGTACACCCAGGCGTTGCGCTTGCCCTCGGGGATGACGAAGTTCGCCTTGCTCGCCGGGCTGAGCATGAGCGCGACGGCGCTCTCCGCCGACATCTCCTTCTTCAGCGTGTAGACGCCGGCCTGGATCGTCAGGCCCTTGGGGTTCTTCTGCTGGGCGGAGACGAAGGCGTCGACGCTCTTCACGACGCCGGCCTTCTTCAGGATGTTGCCGATGACGTAACCGCCGGCGTCCTGCGGGATCTCGACCTGGACCTCGCCGGCGCCGGTGCCCGCGTAGTCGGGCGCGGCACCGAACTGGCCCTGCCAGAACTGGTAGCCGAAGTAGCCGACACCGCCGACGCCGCCCACCAGGACGAGCGCCACGACCAGGCAGGCCACGCCGTTCTTGGCCTTCTTGCCCTTGTTCCGGTTCTTGCCGCCACGGCGGTCACGCCCGGCACGGCGGCCGGCCGGCTCCTCGTCGTACTCGTCGTCGTCCCGTCCGGCGCGGTCGTCCCGGTCGTCGCCCGGGTCGTCCTCACCGGTGAAGAAGGGGTGCCGCTCCTCTTCCTGCGGCTCCGCCTCCCAGTCGTTCACCGGCTGCGGCGGCACCTGCCGACGGCCCGGGGGCTGCGGCGGCGGGTAGGCCTCGGGGGTGCCGTAGAGATCGGGGTTCTGACCGCCGTACGGATCGGCGGGCGGCGCGTTGTACGGCATGGCCGCCTGGCTCGTCTCCCAGGTGCCGTCGTACTGCTGTGCGGGATACCCGGGCGTGTCGTAACCGCCCGGGTTCCCGTACTGCTGATCGCCGTACTGCTGTGCGCCGTACTCCTGCGGCTGCTGCTGGTACGTGCCGTCGGCATATCCCTGGTGCTGCCCGTAGGGATCCTGATGGCCGTACTGCTGGGCCTGCTGCGGGTTCTGATCGCCGTACTGCTGGGCCTGCGGCGGGTCCTGGTGGCCGTACTGCTGCGCCTGCTGCGGGTACGGGTACTGCTGCTGGCCCTCCCACCCCTGGTCCCCGTACAGAGGATCCGTGGGGTGCCACGGTTCGGAGCCGGGGCTCCGGCCATACTCAGTCATCGATCCCCAAACAGCCGCGAGGCTTCCGGACCATCAGCCTCTACGTTGTGCGGCAGCTGTTCGAACACCGCCACATCGCGGGGAACGTTACCGTATCGCGATCAGTTGACATCCATCCCTCCGCACCGATAGTCGGAGAAACTTCCAGCGGTCACCCGCTTGGCTTCCTGCTTCGCTGCTGACCGCCCGCCCGGGATCGCTCCCGTTGAGGTCTTACGCCAGCTCCACAGGCCGTCACCGCCAGCCCGGCGGCCAGGAGGTTCTTCGCCCCGTTCTCGATCACGATCGTTTGGTTCTCACGAACGAGTCGGGTCGTCAGTTCGTGCAGGTGGTCGCGACGCCGGTCCGCAATCCTGGCATGCAGCCGTGCAACCCTGCGTTGTGCCTTCTGGCGGTTCTTCGAGCCGGGCTGTTTCCGTGCCAGCCGTCGCCGAGCAAGTGCGAGACGCTTCCTGTCGACCCGCTCATGCCTCGGATTCGCGACCTTCTCTCCCGTGGAAAGGGTCACCAGCGACGCGAGTCCTACGTCGAGCGCAACCGCGGGCTCGCCTGCCGGCGGCAGAGGTCGCACCGTCGGATCCTCCACCAGAAGCGCGACGAACCAGCGACCGGCAGCGTCCCGTGAGATCGTCACAGTGGAGGGTTCGGCACCGGCCGGGAGTGGCCTTGACCAAACGATCCGAAGCGGCTCGACCATCTTCGCAAGGGTCAGGCTTCCGTCGTGCCACCGGAACGCTGACCGGGTGTACTCCGCAGTGGCGCGCGACTTTTTCCGTGACTTGAATCGTGGGTACTTCGCCCGCCTTTCCCAGAAGTTCACGAACGCGCCCTGCAAGTGCCGCAGCGCCTGTTGCAGTGGCACGGAGGACACATCTCTCAGGTAGGCGAATTCGTCAGCCTTCTTCCATTCGGTGAGCATCGCCGAGCTCTGGACATAGGTGACGCGTTCGCGCCTCTGGTACCACGCCTCAGTGCGGGCATGAAGAGCAAGGTTGTACACCTTGCGCACGCAGCCAAAAGTGCGGGACAGCTCTGCCGCCTGCGCAATAGTCGGATAAAAACGGAATTTGAAGGCCCGTCTCACATACTTGCTCTTCACGACTCACACGTTAGCTTCGCAGCCTGCTGGCCACCGAGCCTTCGCGAAACGTCAGACAATCACTTCGACGCCCTCACCGGGCGGATTACCTGATACCCGTTCGGACTCAAGAGCGTTCTGAAGGATGATCACCGCGGCGGCCTGATCGATGACGGACCGCCCCTTCTTGGCCTTCACTCCCGAGGCCCGCAGCCCCTGCGTCGCCGTGACCGTCGTCATCCGCTCGTCCACCAGCCGGACCGGGACCGGGGCGATGCCCTTGGCCATTTCCCGGGCGAAGGCACGGACCTTGGTCGCGGCCGGGCCCTCCCGCCCGCTGAGCGAGCGGGGGAGGCCCACGACGACCTCGATCGGCTCGTACTCCTCGACGAGCCGGCGGAGCCGCCGGTGGGCGGCCGGGACGTCGCGTCCCGGCACGGTCTCCACCGGCGTGGCCAGGACCCCGTCGGGGTCGCAGGAGGCGACCCCGATCCGGGCGTCCCCGACGTCGACGGCGAGTCGTCGTCCTCGGCGCATCGTCACGCGGTTTCCACGACCAGGCGCTCGACCGCGTCGATGGCCTCGCCGACGGCCTGCGGGTTCTGGCCGCCGCCCTGGGCGACGTCCGGCTTGCCGCCACCGCCGCCGCCGAGGGTCTTGGCGGCGGTGCGGACCAGCTCGCCGGCCTTGAAGCCGCGCTCGCGGGCGGCCTCGTTGGTGGCGATGACCGTGAGCGGCTTGCCGCCCACCGTGCTGAACAGGGCCACGACGGCCGGGCGGTCCGACGGGATGCGGCCGCGGACGTCCAGGACCAGCCTGCGCAGGTCGTCGGCGCCGGTGCCGTCCGGCACCTGGCCGGTCACCAGGGCGACGCCGCGGATGTCCTTGGCGGACTCGACCAGACCGGCGGCGGCCTGGAGGACCTTCTCCGCGCGGAACTTCTCGATCTCCTTCTCGGCGTCCTTCAGCTTGCCGAGCATCGAGGAGATCTTCTCCGGCAGCTCCTCCGGGCGGCCCTTGACGAGCTCCTGGAGCTGGGCGACGACCGTGTGCTCCTTGGCGAGGAAGTTGTACGCGTCGACGCCGACGAGGGCCTCGATGCGGCGCACGCCGGAGCCGATGGAGGACTCGCCGAGCAGCTTCACCAGACCCAGCTGGGCGGTGTTGTGCACGTGCGTGCCGCCGCACAGCTCCTTGGAGAAGTCGCCGATGGTGACGACGCGGACCTTCTCGCCGTACTTCTCGCCGAACTCGGCGATGGCGCCCTGGCGCTTGGCCTCGTCGATCGGCATGACCTCGGCGTGCACGTCGAGCTCGCGGGCCAGGACCTCGTTGATCTTCTGCTCGACGTCCATGAGGACGGTGCCGGGGACGGCGTTCGGCGAGCCGAAGTCGAAGCGGAAGCGGCCGGGCTGGTTCTCGGAACCGGCCTGGGCGGCCGTCGGGCCGAGGGCGTCGCGCAGCGCCTGGTGGGTCAGGTGGGTGGCCGAGTGGGCGCGGGCGATGGCCCGGCGGCGGCGCACGTCGATGGCGGCGTAGGCGGTGGCGCCCACGGTGACCTCGCCGACCTGCACCGAGCCCTTGTGCACGGAGACGCCGGGCACCGGCTGCTGCACGTCGCGGACCTCGATGACCGCGCCGGAGTGCAGCTTGATGCGGCCCTGGTCGGCGATCTGGCCGCCGCCCTCGGCGTAGAACGGGGTGCGGTCGAGGACGACCTCGACCTCGTCGCCCTCGGAGGCGGCCGGCGACGGGACGCCGTTGACCAGCAGGCCGACGACGGTGGTCTCGCCCTCGGTGTTGGTGTAGCCGGTGAACTCGGTGGCGCCGGCCGCGTCGGCGATCTCGCGGTACGAGGTCAGGTCGGCGTGGCCGGTCTTCTTGGCCTGGGCGTCGGCCTTGGCGCGCTCCCGCTGCTCCTTCATCAGGCGGCGGAAGCCGTCCTCGTCCACGGTGAGGCCCTGCTCGGCGGCCATCTCGAGGGTGAGGTCGATCGGGAAGCCCCAGGTGTCGTGGAGCAGGAACGCCTTGTCGCCGGAGAGGACGGTGCCGCCGGCGGCCTTGGTCTCGGTGACGGCGGTGTCGAGGATGTTGGTGCCGCCCTTGAGGGCCTTGAGGAAGGCGGCCTCCTCGGCGAGGGCGACGGCCTCGATGCGCTTGCGGTCGGTGACGAGCTCCGGGTACTGCTCGCCCATCGTGGTGATCACGGTGTCGACGAGCTCGCCGACGACCGGGCCGGTGGCGCCGAGCAGGCGCATGTTGCGGATGGCGCGGCGCATGATGCGGCGCAGCACGTAGCCGCGGCCCTCGTTGCCGGGGGTGACGCCGTCGCCGATGAGCATCACGGACGTGCGCATGTGGTCGGCGACCACGCGCAGCGAGACGTCGCTGTCGTGGGCCTTGCCGTAGGTGACGCCGGTGAGCTCGGTGGCCTTGTCGATGACGACCTTGAGGGTGTCGGTCTCGTACATGTTGCGGACGCCCTGGAGGATCATCGCCAGGCGCTCCATGCCGAGGCCGGTGTCGATGTTCTTCGACGGCAGGTCGCCGAGGATCGGGTAGTCCTTGCCCGGGCCCTCGCCGCGCTCGTACTGCATGAAGACGAGGTTCCAGATCTCGACGTACCGCTCGTCGTTGACGGCCGGGCCGCCCTCGACGCCGAACTCGGGGCCGCGGTCGTAGTTGATCTCGGAGCAGGGGCCGCAGGGGCCGGGGACGCCCATGTCCCAGAAGTTGTCCTTCTTGCCGAGGCGCTGGATGCGCTCGGCGGGGACGCCGACGACGTCGCGCCAGATCTGCTCGGCCTCGTCGTCGTCCTGGTAGACGGTGATCCAGAGCTTCTCCGGGTCGAGCCCGTAGCCGCCGTGCTCGACCGAGGAGGTCAGCAGCTCCCAGGCGAGCTTGATGGCGCCTTCCTTGAAGTAGTCGCCGAAGGAGAAGTTGCCGCACATCTGGAAGAACGTGCCGTGGCGGGTGGTCTTGCCGACCTCTTCGATGTCGGGGGTGCGCACGCACTTCTGCACGCTGGCGGCGCGCGCGTAGGGCGGCTTGACCTCGCCCAGGAAGTAGGGCTTGAAGGGCACCATGCCGGCGGGGACGAGCAGCAGAGTCGGGTCGTCCGCGATGAGCGACGCCGAAGGGACGACGGTGTGCCCGCGCTCCTCGAAGAAGCTCAGCCAGCGGCGGCGGATTTCAGCCGACTCCATCAGTGGTCCTCATTCCGGTTGTACGTAAGCGAATAGGTGGTCGTGTCTGGGGTGGTGCGGGGTCCGAGCGCGGCCCTGCGGCGTGGTGCGCCGAGCTCGCGGTCGTCCCTGGGGCCGTCCGGGGCGTCGAGGCCGAGGGCCTCGCCGAGTTCGGCCTCCCGTCGGCGCATGTTCGCCTGCACGTCGAGGGCGAAGTCCTTCAGCCGGTGGCCCGCCTCGACGGCCTTGTCGGCCGCCTGTGCGGCGAGGCTCTCGGGGGTCAGTTGCTTGAGCTTGCGGTTGACCTTGGTGGTGGCCCACACACCGGCGGCCGCGCCGGCGGTGAACCAGAACGTACGGCGGAACATCGTGCTCAGCCCTTCTGCTTCCGGCGCCTCGCGGACGGCACGGTGCGACCGACGATCACCGTACGCCGCTCGCGTCGCGCGGGCGGCGCGTCCTGCCGGTCCCGGCCCAGCGCCTTGCGCACCCCGTAGCCGAAGGCGGCGACCTTGACGAGCGGGCCGCCGAAGGTGGAGGCGACGGTGGTGGACAGCGCGGAGGCGTTGGAGGTGACTTCCTGGACGTCCGAGGCGATGGCGTCGACCCGGTCGAGCTGGGTCCGTGCGGAGCGGACGGTCGCTGAGGCGTCGGCGAGCAGCGGGACGGCCTGCTCGGTCACGTCCGCCACGAGCTTGGTGGTCGCCTTGAGCGTCTGCGCCAGTCTCACCAGCACCACGGCGAGGAAGGAGACGAGAATCGCCCAGAACACGGCCACCAGGATCCCGGCTACCTCACCACCGGTCACGCTGCACCGCTCTCTGCTGTCGTCGGGCCCCGGACGGTCGTCGGACCCCTGCTGATAAACCTCCTCCGACCCTATCGCGCCCGGGCTCTTGTGCCGTACCGCATTACCGCGTGCGGGAGGCGAGCCGTCCGGGGCCGATTGTACGGAGCGCGCGCGGGTGAGTACGCTCCGTGTGCCATGCGACGGAGCAATCTCCCTGCGGAGCTGAATCGGTTCGTGGGACGGGCCGCCGAACAGGACGAAGTGGCCCGGCTGCTCGGCGAGTTCCGGCTGGTCACGGTGGTCGGGGTGGGTGGCGTCGGCAAGACGCGGCTGGCCCTGCGAGCCGCGGGAGCCCTGCAGAAACGCTACGCCGACGGTGTCCGGCTCGCCGAACTGGCTTCGCTGCGCGACCCGGAGCTGGTGGCCCATGCCCTGGTCGAGGCGCTGGGCCTGACCGACCACACCGTGCGCGGGCCGCGCGAGGTGCTCCTGGAGCACCTGGCGGAGCTGCGGCTGCTGCTGGTGGTGGACGGCTTCGAGCACCTGGTGGAGGAGTGCGCGGGGCTGCTGCGGGAGCTGCTTCGGGGCTGCCCGGGGCTCACGGTCCTCGCGGCGGGCCGCCGGCCGCTGCGGGTGGACGGGGAGGCGGTGTTCGGGCTCGCGCCGATGGGCGAGGCGGACGCGCTGGCGCTGCTGACCGGCCGGGCGGCGGAGGCGGGGGCCGCCGCGCCGGGCGACCCGGAGACGCTGCGGGAGCTGGTCCGGCGGCTTGACGGGATTCCGCTGGCGCTCGAACTGGCGGCGGCCCGGCTGCCGCTGCTCACCCCGGAGCAGATGCTGCGGCGGCTCGACGACCGCTTCCGGCTGCTCGACGGCGGCCGGCGGGGCGCGCTCCCCCGGCACCGGACGCTGCGCACGGCGATCGGGTGGAGCCATGAGCTGTGCACGCCCGAGGAGCGGCTGCTGTGGGCGCGGCTCTCGGTGTTCGCGGGGCCGTTCGACCTGGAGGCGGTGGAGTACGTCTGCGGGGGCCCGGAGCTGCCGGCGGACCGGGTGCTCGACGTGCTCGGCGAGCTGCTCGCGCAGTCCCTGGTGGCGCGGGAGGAGACGGCGGCGGGGACGCGTTACCGGATGCTCGACACGGTGAGCGCGTACGGGGCGGAGTGGCTGGCGGCGCTCGGCGACACCGGTCGGATGCGGCGCCGGCACCGGGACTGGTACATGGGTCTGGCCACCTGGTGCGAGCTGGAGTGGTTCAGCCCCCGGCAGGCGGAGGTGGCGGCGTGTACGGACGTGGCGCTGCCGAATCTGCGCGCGGCCCTGGAGCTGTGTCTGGAGTCGCCCGAGGAGGCCGCGCTCGCCCAGCATCTGGCGGGGACGCTGTGGTTCTACTGGGCCGGGTGCGGGCGGTTGTCGGAGGGGCGGCACTGGCTGGACCGGTCGCTGGCCATGCCGGGTGCCGGGGAGGTGACGCTGCAGGAGGACGCCCGGCTCAAAGCGCTGTGGGTGCTCGGCTATGTGGCGATCCTGCAGGGCGATCCGACGGCGGCGGTGGCGGCGCTGCACGAGTGCGCGGAGCGGGCCCGGATCACGGGGAACGAGGTGGCGCGGGCGTACGCGACGCACCGGATGGGCTGTCTGGCGCTGCTCTCGGACGACATGCCGCGGGCCGAGGAACTGATCGGCGGGGCGCTCGCGACCTACCGGGAGCTCGGCGAGCTGAACAGCAACGTGCTGATGGGCCAGGTCGAGCTGGCGATGGCGCGTGCCTTCCAGGGTGATCTGGAGGGTGCGGCGGCGCTGTCGGCGGAGGTGCGGGAGGTCTGCGAGGAGCGGGGCGAGCGCTGGACGCGGGCGTACGCGCTCTACGTGCTCGCGTACGCGGCGCTGACCGGGGGCGATCACGGGACGGCGCGGGAGCTGCTCGTCGAGTGCGTCTCGATCAACCACACCTTCCACGATCTGGTGGGCCTTGTCCTGGCGCTGGAGCTGCTGGCGCTGGTGACGGCGGCCGAGGGGGACGCGGCGGAGGCGGCGGTGCTGCAGGGTGCGGCGCGACCGGTGTGGGACTCGGTGGGGGTGCCGCTGTTCGGTTCGTCGTACTTCAACGGGCCGAGGGAGCTGTGCGGGCGGCAGCTGGGCGAGGTGCTGGGCGCCGACGGGTACGAGGTGCGCTATCGGGAGGGGCTGGCGCTGTCGCTGGACGAGGCGGTGGAGCGGGCGCTCGCCGACCGTGGGGATCGGGGCGGGGAGGGGCGTACGGAGGCGGCGCGTCCGTTCCGTACGGGCGGGTCTCCGGTCCCGGACGCGCGAAAGCCCGCCGGCTCCCCCACCGTGCGGGGCGGGGAAGCGGCGGGCTGAACACCGCGGGGGCGGTACTACGGGCCGGCTGGGATCAGCGGGCGTAGTACTCGACGACCAGCTGCTCGTCGCAGATGACCGGGATCTCCTTGCGGTTCGGGTCGCGGTCGAGGCGGAAGGCCAGGGCCTTCAGGTTGACCTGCAGGTAGCGCGGGGTCTCGCCCTCGGCGGCGAAGCCACCCTCGCGAGCGACCTGGAAGAGGGTCTTGCTGCGGGACTTCTCGCGGACCATCACGACGTCGTCGGGACGGACGCGGAAGGACGGCTTGTCGACCTTCTGGCCGTTGACCTGGATGTGGCCGTGGACGACCATCTGACGGGCCTGGTAGATGGTGCGGGCGATGCCCGAACGCAGGACCAGGGCGTCGAGACGACGCTCGAGCTCGACGACCAGGGCCTCGCCCGTCTTGCCCTCGGCCTTCTTGGCGCGGTCGTAGGCGCGGGCCATCTGGCGCTCGCTGATGTCGTACTGGGCGCGCAGACGCTGCTTCTCGAGCAGACGGACCTTGTAGTCCGAGTTCTGCTTGCGGCCACGGCCGTGCTCGCCCGGCGGGTAGGGGCGGGCCTCGAAGTACTTGACGGCCTTCGGCGTCAGGGCGATGCCGAGGGCACGCGACTTCTTGACCTTGGGACGGGACTGGTTCGGCATGAACCAACCTCTCTACTGTTTCGAATACGGCTTCACCAGGGTTCGGGAGGTCGCAATCCGCAGCCGGGGAAACCCGCCGGGTCCACGAGGGGACCTGCCGGGCAGCCGCTCCCTGGTCTGGGCACATACGTGCAGCACGCGAACGGCCCACCGCCGCTCCGGGGATTCCCGGTGGTGGTGGGTTGCCCGCGACACCTTCGAAGGTGCGCGACGCTCCTGGAACTCCGCACGGAGGCGGTGTTCCGGCTGACTGTCCCGCTCTGGTGATGTCGGCCGAGGCCGGACACGGAACGCAGCACTTCCGACCAGCATACCGGGTCCGCCGGCGCCTTCCGCACCGAGGTCGCCCGGCCCGGGGTCGGGAGCTTCCGGCCGGCGCCGCCGTCAGCCGCCCTCGCCCTTCAGGCGCTCCCTGACCTTCTCCACCACGTCCGCGTACCGCGCCTCGGCGCCGTACCGGGTCGGCTCGTAGTAGCGCCTGCCGTGGACGGTGTCCGGGGCGTACTGCTGGGGTGCGATGGCGCCGGGGACGTCGTGGGGATACACATAGCCCTGGGCGTGGCCGAGCTTGGCGGCGCCCTTGTAGTGGCCGTCGCGCAGATGGGGCGGCACGGGGCCCGCGAGGCCGTTGCGGACGTCGGCGCGGGCCGCCATGATCGCGTTCGTCGCCGCGTTCGACTTCGGGGCGAGGGCGAGGGCGATGGTGGCGTGGCTCAGGGTCAGCGCCGCCTCGGGGAAGCCGATCATCGCCACGGCCTGGGCGGCGGCGACGGCCAGCGGCAGCGCGTTCGGATCGGCCAGGCCGATGTCCTCACTGGCCGAGATCATCAGCCGCCGGGCGATGAACCGGGGGTCCTCCCCCGCCTCGATCATCCGGGCCAGATAGTGCAGCGCCGCGTCCACGTCCGAGCCGCGGATCGACTTGATGAGGGCGCTCGCCACGTCGTAGTGCTGGTCGCCGTCCCGGTCGTACGTCACCGCCGCGCGGTCGACGGTCTCCTCGAGCGTCGCCAGGGTGATCTCCGGCTCGCCCTTGTCGAGGGCCGCGCCCGCCGCCGCCTCCAGGGCGGTCAGGGCGCGCCGGGCGTCGCCGCCGGCGATCCGCAGCAGATGGGCCTCGGCGTCCTCGGGCAGGGTCACCGCGCCGCCGAGCCCCCGCTCCTCCTCCAGGGCGCGGCGCAGCAGCCCGCGCAGGTCGTCGTCGGTCAGCGGCTCCAGGGTGAGCAGGAGCGAGCGGGAGAGCAGCGGGGAGATCACCGAGAAGTACGGGTTCTCGGTGGTGGCGGCGATGAGCGTCACCCAGCGGTTCTCGACGGCCGGGAGCAGGGAGTCCTGCTGGGCCTTGGAGAAGCGGTGGATCTCGTCGAGGAAGAGGACGGTCTCCTTGCCGTAGCCGCCGGAGGCCCGCCGGGCCCCGTCGATGACGGCGCGGACCTCCTTGACGCCCGCGGTGATCGCGGAGAGCTCGACGAAGCGCTTGTCGGTGGCCTTCGACACGACGTACGCGAGGGTCGTCTTGCCGATGCCGGGCGGGCCCCACAGGATGACGGAGGAGGCGCCGGCCGGGCCGCCGTTGCCCTCGCCCACGAGCCGGCGCAGCGGCGAGCCGGGCTTGAGCAGATGCCGCTGGCCCACGACCTCGTCGAGGGTGCGCGGGCGCATCCGGACGGCCAGGGGGCTGCTGGACGGGTCCTTCTCCTGGCGTTCTTCGGCGGCGGCGGTAAACAGGTCGGGCTCCACGTCATGAAGCCTAAGTCAGAGCACTGACAACGCCGGACGGGCGGCGGCCGCCCGTCCTCCGGCCCGTCCGGTGGCCCGGCCCGTCAGCCGGTCCAGAAGTCCCACCAGCGGGTCAGGACCAGCATGCCGATGACGGCGGTGTGCAGCACGGGCAGGACCCAGGTGAACTCGTCGAGGAAGGTGCGCAGGCCCGCGGGCGCGGGCAGGACGCCTCGGCGGACGTTGTGCGAGGTGGTGTACCAGAACATGACGAGGGTGGCGACCCAGGCGAGGCAGCACCACAGGCACAGCGCGTTGATCTCGTACAGCGACTGGATCATGAGCCAGGTGCAGAAACCGACGCCGAAGAGGGTGCCGGCGTTGAGGCCGAGCCAGTACCAGCGGCGGTAGCGGGCGCCCGCGAGCAGGCCGACGCCGAGGGCGACGACGACGGCGTACGTGACGAGGCCCAGCATCGGGTTGGGGAAGCCGAACGCCGCGGCCTGCTCGCTCTTCATCACGCCGCCGCAGGAGACGATCGGATTCAGGCTGCACGCGGGCGTGAAGTTCGGGTCTTCCAGGAGCTTGAACTTGTCGAGCGTGATCACCCAGGAGGCGAGCAGTCCGGCGGCGCCGGTGATCACCAGGAGCCAGGCGAGGCCACGGCCGGCGCCGATGGCGCGGGAGTCCTCCCGCTCCGCGGTCCGGTTCGCTGCCGCTGCGTTCGTCATGTCGCTGTGCTCGCTCTTCTCGCTCTGTCGCGTCCGCCGACCGGCCACGGTCATTGTGCCGCACAGCGTGGCACGCCCGGCGTGAGCGGAGGTTAAAGGGCCCCGGCCGCCCATGGCCGGGGCCCTTCACGTGCCGCGGGGCGCGGTCAGGCGAGCTTGGCCTTGACCGCCTCGACCAGCGCGTCCAGGGCGACCGCCTGCTGCTCGCCGGAATCCATGTCCTTGAGCTGGACGACGCCCTCGGCGAGGTCGCGCTCGCCGGCGACGAGGGTGAGGCGGGCGCCGGAGCGGTTGGCGTCCTTCATCGAGCCCTTGAGTCCCTTGCCGCCGAAGGAGAAGTCGGCGGCGACGCCGGCCTTGCGGAGCTCGGTGACCTTGCCGAACAGCACCCGGCGCGCCTCCTCGCCGATGGCGACGGCGAAGACGCTGGTGGTCGCGGGCAGGTCGAGCGCCACGCCCTCGGCCTCCAGGGCGAGGACGGTGCGGTCCACGCCGAGCGCCCAGCCGACGGACGGCAGCGCGGGGCCGCCGATCATCTCGGACAGGCCGTCGTAGCGGCCGCCGCCGCCGACCGCGGACTGCGAGCCGAGGCCGTCGTGGACGAACTCGAAGGTGGTCCGGGTGTAGTAGTCGAGGCCGCGCACCAGCTTGGGGTCGTCCTCGAAGACCACGCCCGCCGCGGTGATCAGCGCGCGCACCTCCTCGTGGTACGCCTTGCACGCGTCGCACAGGTAGTCGCGCAGCAGCGGGGCGTCGGCCAGCTGCTTCTGCACCGACTCGCGCTTGTCGTCGAGGACCCGCAGCGGGTTGATCTCGGCGCGGCGCAGGGTGTCCTCGTCGAGGTCGAGGCCGCGCAGGAAGGTCTGCAGGGTCTCCCGGTAGACGGGGCGGCACTCCTTGTCGCCGAGCGAGTTCAGCAGGATGCGGTAGTCCCGCAGGCCGAGGGCGCGGTAGGCCTGGTCGGCCAGGATGATCAGCTCGGCGTCGAGGGCGGGATCCTCGGCGCCGATCGCCTCGGCGCCGACCTGGGAGAAGTGGCGGTAGCGGCCCGCCTGGGCCCGCTCGTAGCGGTAGTAGGAGCCGGAGTACCAGAGCTTGACCGGCAGGTTGCCCTGCTTGTGCAGGTTGGCCTGGAGGGCGGCGCGCAGGACGGAGGCGGTGCCCTCGGGACGCAGGGCGAGCTGGTCGCCGCCCTTCGTGGTGAGGGTGTACATCTCCTTGGTGACGATGTCGGTGGACTCGCCGACGCCGCGGGCGAAGAGGTTCACGTCCTCGAAGCCGGGGGTCTCGACGTAGCCGTAGCCGGCGTTCCTCACCTGGGTGGCGATCGCGTCGCGGACCGCCAGGAACACGGCGGAACGCGGGGGGATCAGGTCGTACGTGCCCTTGGGGGCCTGAAAGGTGCTCACGTGGGTCTCGTCACATTCCTCGTCGGGGAGCGTCCGCGCTCCCGAGGCCGGAGGCCACCTGCCGCAGATAGGGGTTGGTGGCGCGCTCCTGGCCGATGGTCGTCTGGGGACCGTGCCCCGACAGCACCACGGTCGAGTTGTCGAGCGGCAGGCACACGCGGGCCAGCGACCGCAGCATCTCGTCCATGTCACCGCCGGGCAGGTCGGTGCGTCCGATGGAGCCGGCGAACAGCAGGTCACCGGAGAAGAAGACGGAGGGGACCTCCGTGGTCTCCGGTGTCCGGAAGGTCACCGACCCCTTGGTATGACCGGGCGCGTGCGCGACGGAGAACTCCAGTCCGGCGAGCTTCAGCGCGGCGCCGTCGGTGAGCTCGTGCACGTCGTCCGGCTCGCCCACGGTCAGCTCGCCCATGAGGGGCATCCCGATGGAGCGGCCGAGGGCCTTCTCCGGGTCGCTCATCATGTACCGGTCGGCGGGGTGGATCCACGCGGGCACGTCATGGGCGCCGCAGACCGGGACGACGGAGGCGACGTGGTCGATGTGGCCATGGGTGAGGACCACGGCGACGGGCTTGAGCCGATGCTTCTTCAGCGTCTCCTCGACACCCTGGGCGGCCTGGTGGCCCGGGTCGATGATGACGCACTCCTCGCCTGCGGCGGGGGCGACCACGTAACAGTTGGTGCCCCAGGCCCCGGCGGGGAACCCGGCAATCAGCACGATCGTCCTTATTTGTCGTCCGGCAGAGGGCCGCTGCGGTGCGCTGTGCAGCGGAATGCAGCAGATCAGAGCCTACCGGCGCTGCGTATTCCACAGCCAACCCGTATACGGTACGGGCCATCCGGCCAGGACAGAACAGACGATCGACAAGGAGCGGACCCGGTGGTCACCAGCGATCAGCGGCGGCGGCAGCTCGCCAGAGAGAAGTACCTGCGGCAGCAGCAGCGGCGCGAGGAGGCGCGGCGCAGGTCGCGCCGGAACATCGTCATCGCCTCGACGCTGGCGGTGGTGCTCGCCGCGGGCGGCGCGGTGTGGGCGTCGGTGGCGCTGACCGGCGACGACGCGAAGGGCCCGGACGACGTGGCGTCCAGCCCGTCGGACACCCCGAGCCCGGAGCAGAGCACGCCCTCGCAGCCCGAGCCGAAGATGGCGATCGACACCAAGGCCTCGTACACGATGGCCCTGACGACCAACCTCGGGGACATCACGATCACGATGGACGCGGCGAAGGCCCCGCGCACCGTGAACTCCTTCAAGCACCTCGCGGACAAGAAGTACTTCGACGGCACCAAGTGCCACCGCCTCACCACCTCGGGCATCTTCGTGCTCCAGTGCGGCGACCCGAAGGGCGACGGCACCGGCGGCCCGGGCTACTCCATCCCGGACGAGAACCTGACCGGCCTCGGCAAGGCGGGGGCGGACGGCTCGGTGACGTACCCGAAGGGCACCGTGGCGATGGCCAACGCCGGCCCGAACACCGGCGGCAGCCAGTTCTTCCTGGTCTACAAGGACACCAAGCTGCCGCCGAGCTACACCCCCTTCGGCACCTTCGACGCGAAGGGCGTGAAGCTCGTCGAGGACGTCGCGAAGGCCGGTGTCGCGGGCGGCTCCGGCGACGGGGCGCCGCAGAAGGCCGTCACCATCCAGAAGGCCGCCGTCACCAAGAAGTGAGGCGCGGCGGCCCGGGAGCCGCACCCGCGCGTGACCGCCGAATTTCGGTCGCGCTGAGTGCGGACAGCCGGGCCGCCGTTCGCCTAGATTGGCGTTGTGCAGCGCAGGCCGTCGGCCGCGCTGTGGAGGGCGGGCGAGGCCCGCCGGGAAACCGTGGACGATGCCAGGGGGCGGGGCCCCCGAGTCGGCATCATGTTGAGGAGGCGCTGTGAGCAGCGACCCGTGGGGCCGCGTCGACGAGACGGGCACCGTGTACGTGCGTACGGCCGAGGGCGAGAAGGTCGTCGGTTCGTGGCAGGCCGGCAGCCCCGAGGAGGCGCTGGCCTACTTCGAGCGCAAGTACGAGGGCCTGGTGGTCGAGATCGGCCTCCTCGAAAAGCGGGTGAGGACCACCGACCTCTCGGCGAAGGACGCGCAGGCGGCCATCGACCACATCCGCCAGCAGGTCGACGAGCACCACGCGGTGGGCGACCTGGCCGCGCTGTCGGCCCGGCTCGACAAGCTGACGGAGACGGTGGAGGCGCGCCGCGAGGAGCGCAAGGCGCAGAAGGCGAAGCAGGCCGACGAGGCCCGCGCCGCCAAGGAGGCGCTGGTCACCGAGGCCGAGGAGCTGGCGCAGAGCGAGCAGTGGCGGGCCGCGGGCGAGCGGCTCCGGGCGCTCGTGGACACCTGGAAGGGCCTGCCGAGGCTCGACCGGAAGTCGGACGACGAGCTGTGGCACCGCTTCTCGCACGCCCGCTCGGCCTTCTCCAAGCGCCGCAAGGCCCACTTCGCGGCGCTGGACGCGCAGCGCGAGGAGGCCCGCAAGACGAAGGAGAAGCTGGTCGCCGAGGCCGAGGCCCTGTCGAACTCCACCGACTGGGGTGCGACGGCCGCCCGCTACCGCGAGCTGATGGCGGACTGGAAGGCGGCGGGCCGGGCCCAGCGCGAGCACGAGGACGAGCTGTGGAACCGCTTCCGCGGCGCCCAGGACGTGTTCTTCGCGGCGCGCGGCGAGGTCTTCGCCGAGCGCGACGCCGAGCAGACCGAGAACCTCAAGCTGAAGGAGGAGCTCGCGGCCGAGGCGGAGAAGCTGGTGCCGGTGTCGGACCTGAAGGCGGCCCGTGCCGCGTTCCGCTCCCTCAACGAGCGCTGGGAGGCCATCGGCCACGTGCCGCGCGACGCCCGCCCGAAGGTCGAGGGCCGGATGCACGCGGTGGAGCGGGCGATCCAGGAGGCCGAGGAGGCCGAGTGGCGCCGCACCAACCCGGAGGCGCGGGCGCGTGCCGCGGGTCTGACGGGCCAGCTGCAGGACGCGGTCGACAAGCTGCGGAAGCAGATCGACGCGGCCCGCGCGGCGGGCAACGACGCCAAGGCCGACAAGCTCGCCAAGGAGCTGGAGGGCCGCCAGGCGCTGCTCGACCAGGCTCTGAAGGGTCTGCAGGAGTTCGGCGGCTGAGAGGCTGAGACGCCGGCGCCGATACGCGAAGGGCCCCCGGGACGCGTCCCGGGGGCCCTTGCCGTACGTACGGCTACGGGCGCCGCGCGCTGGTGACCCGGTACACGTCGTAGACGCCCTCCACTCCCCGCACGGCCTTCAGGACGTGCCCGAGGTGCTTGGGGTCGCCCATCTCGAAGGTGAAGCGGGAGGTGGCCACCCGGTCGCGGGAGGTCTGCACCGCCGCCGACAGGATGTTGACGTGCTGGTCCGACAGGACCCGGGTGACGTCCGAGAGCAGCCGGGAGCGGTCCAGGGCCTCGACCTGGATGGCGACGAGGAACACCGAGGACTGGGTGGGCGCCCACTCGACGTCGAGGATCCGCTCCGGCTCCCGGGACAGCGACTCGACGTTGACGCAGTCGCTGCGGTGCACCGAGACGCCGCTGCCGCGGGTGACGAAGCCGATGATCGGATCGCCGGGCACCGGGGTGCAGCAGCGGGCCAGCTTCACCCAGACGTCCTCGACGCCCTTGACGACCACGCCCGGGTCGGCGCTGGAGCGGCGCTTGGAGCGGCCCCGCGAGGGCGGGGAGGTCTCGGCGATGTCCTCGGTCGCGGCCTCTTCGCCGCCGAGGGCCTGCACCAGCTTCTGGACGATGGACTGGGCGGTGACATGGCCCTCGCCGATCGCCGCGTACAGCGAGGAGATGTCGCTGTAGCGCATCTCGTGGGCGAGGGTGACCAGCGAGTCGCCGGTGAGGATCCGCTGGATCGGCAGGTTCTGCTTGCGCATGGCCCGCGCGATGGCGTCCTTGCCCTGCTCGATGGCCTCGTCGCGGCGCTCCTTGGAGAACCAGGCGCGGATCTTGTTGCGGGCGCGGGGCGACTTGACGAAGCCCAGCCAGTCCCGGGAGGGTCCGGCGCCGGGCGCCTTGGAGGTGAAGACCTCGACCAGGTCGCCGTTGTCGAGGGTCGACTCCAGCGGGACGAGCCGGCCGTTGACCCGGGCGCCTATGGTGCGGTGGCCGACCTCGGTGTGGACGGCGTAGGCGAAGTCGACCGGGGTGGCGCCGGCGGGCAGCGCTATGACGTCGCCCTTGGGGGTGAAGACGAAGACCTCGTTTCGGGAGAGGTCGAAGCGCAGCGACTCCAGGAACTCGCTGGGGTCCTCGGTCTCCTTCTGCCAGTCGAGCAGCTGGCGCAGCCACGCCATGTCGTTGATGTGGTCGTCCTTGCCGGGCTTCCGCGGCACGTCGGTGCGCACCTTGGAGGCGCCGGCGACGGCCTCCTGCTTGTACTTCCAGTGGGCGGCGATGCCGTACTCGGCGCGCCGGTGCATGTCGAAGGTGCGGATCTGCAGCTCGACCGGCTTGCCGTTGGGTCCGATGACCGTCGTGTGCAGCGACTGGTACATGTTGAACTTCGGCATCGCGATGTAGTCCTTGAACCGGCCGGGGACCGGGTTCCATCGCGCGTGGACGGTGCCGAGGGCCGCGTAGCAGTCGCGGACGGTGTCCACGAGGACGCGGATGCCGACCAGGTCGTAGATCTCCGCGAAGTCCCGGCCGCGGACGATCATCTTCTGGTAGACGCTGTAGTAGTGCTTGGGACGGCCGGTGACGGTGGCCTTGATGCGGGCGGCCCGCAGGTCGGCCTGGACCTCGTCGGTCACTATGGCGAGGTACTCGTCGCGCTTGGGGGCGCGCTCGGCGACGAGCCGGACGATCTCGTCGTACATCTTGGGGTAGAGGATCGCGAAGGCGAGGTCCTCCAGCTCCCACTTGATGGTGTTCATGCCCAGCCGGTGGGCCAGCGGGGCGTAGATCTCCAGGGTCTCGCGGGCCTTCTTCTCCTGCTTCTCCCGCTTGAGATAGCGCATGGTGCGCATGTTGTGCAGGCGGTCGGCGAGCTTGATGACCAGGACCCGGGGGTCCTTGGCCATGGCGACGACCATCTTGCGGACGGTCTCGGCCTGCGCGGCCTCGCCGAACTTGACCTTGTCGAGCTTGGTGACGCCGTCGACGAGCAGGGCGACCTGGTCGCCGAAGTCGCGGCGCAGGGTGTCGAGGCCGTACTCGGTGTCCTCGACGGTGTCGTGCAGGAGCCCGGCCATCAGGGTCGCCGGGTCCATGCCGAGCTCGGCGAGGATGGTGGTAACGGCGAGCGGGTGGGTGATGTACGGGTCGCCGCTCTTGCGCTTCTGGCCGCGGTGCCAGCGCTCGGCGACCTGGTAGGCCCGCTCGATCTGGCGGAGCGTCGCGGTCTCGATCTTCGGGTCGTTGGAGCGGACGATCCGCAGCAGCGGTTCGAGGACCGGGTTGTACGGGGAGGAGCGCTGGACGCCCAGGCGGGCGAGCCGGGCGCGGACCCGGCTGGAGGAGCCGCCGGAGCGAGCGGGCGCGGCGGGCGCGGGCCGGGCGGACGGGGCCGGTGCGGGTGCCGCGGGCCTGGGCCGGCCCTCCGCGGGCTGGTTCTGGGACGCGGCGGGGCCCGGCGCGGCCTTCTCGGCCTTGGGGTCGGGCTGCGCGGCGGAGAGTGGCTGGGCCTCGTCTGGCAAGAGCGCTCCTTGAGGGGTCCCCCCGGACGGACTCTGGGGGAGGTTCCGGGTCCCCCGGTCAGGCCCGGAAAGGCCATCGTATCGACCTGGAAGCGCCTGTGCTCAAACAGCCTGGAGGCTGAGACGCGCTGGTGCGGCCGAGGTGCCTCACCGGGTCCCCGTTCCGGGGCCTGTCCGGAAAACGACGGGGGCGGCCCGGGGATTCCCCGGGCCGCCCTGGTGCCGGTCGGGCCGGCGCCTGTGTCGTCGGTCCGTCGTCGGACGGTTCCGTCGTCGAACGGTTTCCGTCGTCCTCAGACGGTTCCGTCAATCGTCAGACGGTTCCGTCCGTCGTCAGACAGTTCCGTCCGTCGTCAGACGGTGATGAGCGCGGTGAGCGGAGCGCCGCCGAGGGCGGGCTCGAGCCGGGCCCGGCCCGGCAGGAAGCCGAGCTCCATGAGCACGGCGACACCGGCGACCTCGGCCCCGGCGCGCCGGATGAGCTCGACGGAGGCCTCGGCGGTGCCGCCGGTGGCGAGGACGTCGTCGATGACCATGACGCGGTCACCGGCGGCCAGGTCCTCGGCGTGCACCTCGATCTCGGCGGTGCCGTACTCCAGCTCGTAGGCCTGCCGCAGGGTGGCCCCGGGCAGCTTGCCGGCCTTGCGGACCGGGATGAAGCCCAGTCCGGCGCGGACGGCGACCGGCGCGGCCAGGATGAAGCCGCGGGCCTCCAGGCCGACGATCTTCGTGGCGCCCTGCTCGCGGCAGAGCGCCGCGAGGGCGTCGGTGAGCGCGGTGAACGCCTCCGGGTCCGCGAGCAGCGGGGTGATGTCCTTGAACAGCACCCCCGGCTTCGGGTAGTCGGGGACGTCCCGGATCCGGCTGAGCAGCAGCTCGGTGGTGCTCGGTGCGACGGCCGTCATCCGCGGCGCTCCGAGGAGCGGTCCCGGCGGGCCTGGCCGACGACGGCGGCCTCGCCCGCGAGGGCGTCCTCCTGGAGGTCGCCGTCGGACTCGCCCCGGGCCGTCCCGTCGGCCCGCCGGGCCAGGACCTTCCTCCGCAGGGACTTCATGGCCGGCTCGCGCTCCTTGAGGTCGGCGACGAGCGGGGTGGCGATGAAGATCGAGGAGTAGGCGCCGGCGGCGAGACCCACGAACAGCGACAGCGAGATGTCGTTCAGCATGCCGGCGCCGAGGACGCCGCCGCCGATGAAGAGCAGACCGGCGACCGGCAGCAGGGCCACGACCGTGGTGTTGATCGAACGGACCAGGGTGCTGTTGATCGAGCGGTTGGCGATGTCGCTGTAGGTCCAGCGGTTCTGCTTGCGGATGTCCTTCGTCTGTTCCTTGAGGGAGTCGAAGACGACGACGGTGTCGTACAGCGAGTAACCGAGAATGGTCAGCAGACCGATCACCGTACCGACCGTGACCTCGAAGCCGACCAGCGAGTAGATGCCGACCGTGATGGTGAGGTCGTGGATGAGCGCGATGAGGGCCGCGACCGCCATGCGCCACTCGAAGGCGATCGCCAGATAGATCACCACGAGGATCATGAAGACCCCGAGGCCCGTCCAGGCCTTCGTGGCGATCTGCTCACCCCAGCTGGGGCCGACGAGCTCGGCCGCGATCCTCGTCTCGGGGACGTTCAGGTCCTTGGCGAGCTCCGCGCGGACCTGGTCGGACTTCTCGGTGTCGAGACCGCCGACCTGGATGCGCAGGGTGCCGTTGCCGAGCTGCTGGACGATGGCGTCGTGGCCGGAGGCCTCTTCCGCGTACTCGGTGGCCTGGCTGACCGTGACGTCCGTCTTCGGGGTGGTGAAGACGGCGCCGCCCTGGAACTCGATGCCCATGTTGAGTCCGCGGACCGCGAGGGCGACGATCGCCGTGATGGTGATCAGGATCGAGATGCCGTACCAGATCTTGCGGTTGCCGATGAAGTCGTAGCCGACCTCACCGCGGTGGAGTCGGGCGCCGAGATCGCCGAGCTTCGACATCTCACGCCTCCTTCGGGTCGATGGGGCCGGCGGCCGGGGCGGACGGGCGGCGGGTGCGGCGCAGCGGCGGCTTGGCGCCGAGGCGCTTGGGGTCCAGACCGGACCACGCGTGGCCGTTGCCGAAGAACTTGGTGCGCGCGAGGAGCGTCATCACCGGCTTGGTGAAGAGGAACACCACCACGATGTCGAGCAGCGTGGTCAGACCGAGGGTGAACGCGAAGCCCTGGACCTTGCCGACGGTGACGATGAACAGCACGGCGGCGGCGAGGAACGACACGAAGTCGGAGACCAGGATGGTGCGCCGGGCCCGCGGCCAGGCGCGCTCGACGGCCGGGCGCAGGGTGCGGCCCTCGCGGACCTCGTCGCGGATGCGCTCGAAGTACACGATGAACGAGTCCGCGGTGATGCCGATGGCGACGATGGCGCCGCAGACGGCCGGCAGGTTGAGCGCGAAGCCGATGGCCGGGCCGAGCAGGGCCATGATCACGTAGGTGAGCAGGGCCGAGGCGCCGAGGCTGAGGATGGCGATCAGCGACAGGCCGCGGTAGTAGACCACCAGGTAGATGACGACCAGGGCGAGACCGATGGCGCCGGCGATCAGGCCGGCCTCCAGCTGCTCGCCGCCGAGGGCGGCGGTGACGGTGTCGACGCTCTGGGTGTCGAAGGAGAGCGGCAGGGCGCCGTAGGACAGGATGTTGCCGAGGTCCTGGGCCGACTGCTGGTTGAAGCTGCCGGAGATCTCGGCGCTGGCGCTCAGGGTCTGGCGCACGGACGGGGCCGAGACGACCTCGCCGTCCAGGACGATCGCGAACTGGTTCTGCGGCTCGGTCTGCTGCGACAGCTTGCTGGTGATCTTCTGGAACTTCTTCGAGCCCTCGCCCGTGAAGTCCATGGTGACGATCCACATGCCGCGCTGCTGGTCGAAGACGCCCTTGGCGTCGTCGACGTCCCTGCCCTCGACCTCGGCCGGGCCGAGCAGGTACTTCTCCCACTGGCCGATGGAGTTCTTGCCGCAGGCGACGGTCGGCTCGGTCGGCTTGACGCCCTGGCCGGCGGCGGAGCGCTGCTTGGGGTCGAGGCAGTTGAGCGCCGTGAACTTCTTCTGCAGGGCGTCGGTGGCGGCATCGCCGGTCCCGGTCGGCTTGGGCGTCGTGGACGCCTTCGGCGACGCGGAGGAGCTCGCGGTCGGCGTCGGGCTCGGGGCCTTCAGCGCCTCGGTGAGGGCGCGGCCCTGCGTGGAGGCGCTCGACGACGGGGTGGCGGTGGTGTCGCCCTTGCCCTTGTCCGCGGTGGCGCCGGAAGCGGTGGGCTTCGGCGAGGCGGAGGGGGAGCCGCTCGGCGAGGAGCTGGGGTTCGGCGCGGGCTGCTCGGCCGCGGCGACGGCCAGGACCGGCCGGAAGTACAGCTGGGCGGTCGTACCGACCTGCTCGCGGGCCTGCTTCTCGTTCGTCCCCTTGGGGATGTTCACGATGATGTTCTCGCGGCCCTGCGTCTGGACCTCGGCCTCGGAGACACCGAGACCGTTGACACGGCGCTCGATGATGCCGACCGCCGTGTTCATGTTGGTCTCGTTGACGGCGGACTCCTGTCCGGGCTCCGCCTTCGCCTTGAGCGTGATCGACGTGCCGCCGGCGAGGTCGATGCCCAGGCGCGGGGTGGTGTGCCCCGACCAGAACATGCCGCCGGTGAGCGCCACCATGGCGATCAGAATGAGTGCCAGGGCGCGGCCCGGCCGGCCCTGGCCCCCCGCCGGCCTTCGGCCCTTCTTCGGTGCTGCCACCTGTCGTTTCTCCCTGTCCAAACCGTCGCGGCGCCGGTGGGCGCGCGACGGCCACGAAGTGTGTGTGGGGACCTGCCCCCGCGGTCGAAACCGTCGCCGGAGCCGCGCGCCCGCCGGGTGGGCGTGACGCGCGGCTCCGGCAGCGAACTACTTCGCTTCGGTCTCGCCGTCGGCCTTGCCGCCCTTGTCGCCCTCGCCCGCGTCCGTCTTCTTGGTGAGATCGGCCTTGGCGTCCGCGGTGGTCTCGCCGCTGTCGTCTGCCTCGTCGGCCTTCTCCGCGGTCTCGGCGGGCTCGGCGGTCTCGGTCAGCGAGGAGGCGTCGTCCGGGACGACGGTGTCGTCGTCGCCGTGGACGATGCGGTTGTACTCGGCGTCCTCGAGGACGGCGCCGATGGCGTTCTTCGCGTAGACCGCGTGGACGCCGGGCGCGACCTCGAGGAGGACGGTCTCGTCGCCGACCTCCTTGACGGTGGCGTACATCCCCCCGATGGTGCGTACGCCGGAGCCGGGCTGCATCTGGTTGCGCATCTCCACCGCCTGCTGCTGCTTCTTCTTGGCAGAGCGGGTCATGAGGAACATGGCCCCGATGAGCACGATGAACGGGAGGAGCATGCCGATGTTATTCACGGGACGGAATTTCCTTCGCAAGGCCGGGGAAGACTCCGCGGCCTGATTCGGGGGTGGGTGCGCCGACCACAAGGAGCGGCATCGGCGGAGTCTAGGCGAGTCCGCATCGATGGAACAACGCCCAGCATCGCACCCCGGTTCCCGAACGGGCGAGTCTCCGCGCCGTCACGCCCCGAAGAGCCCCTGTTGTCCGGTTCCCGCGCCGTTCCCCGCCGCTGCCTGCGGCGGAGCCAGTCCGAGGTGGGTCCAGGCCGCCGGAGTGGCGACCCGGCCACGGGGCGTGCGGGCGAGCAGCCCCTCCCGTACGAGGAAGGGCTCGGCGACCTCCTCGACGGTCTCGCGCTCCTCCCCCACCGCGACCGCGAGGGTGGACAGGCCGACGGGGCCGCCGCCGAAGAGCTTGAGCAGGGCTTCCAGGACCGCCCGGTCGAGGCGGTCGAGGCCGCGGCTGTCGACCTCGTAGACGGCGAGGGCGGCGGCGGCGATCTCGCGGTCGATCACCCCGTCGGCCCTCACCTGGGCGTAGTCGCGGACGCGGCGGAGCAGCCGGTTGGCGATGCGGGGGGTGCCGCGGGAGCGGCCGGCGATCTCGGCGGCGCCGTCGGTGTCGATCTCGACGTCCAGGAGTCCGGCGGAGCGGCGCACGACCCGCTCCAGCTCGTGGGGCTCGTAGAACTCCATGTGGGCGGTGAAGCCGAAGCGGTCGCGCAGCGGGGGCGGCAGCAGACCGGCCCGGGTGGTGGCGCCGACCAGGGTGAAGGGCGGCAGTTCCAGGGGGATGGCGGTGGCCCCGGGGCCCTTGCCGACGATCACGTCGACGCGGAAGTCCTCCATCGCCATGTAGAGCATCTCCTCGGCGGGCCGGGACATCCGGTGGATCTCGTCGAGGAAGAGGATCTCGCCCTCCTGGAGGGAGGAGAGGATGGCGGCGAGGTCGCCGGCGTGCTGGATGGCGGGGCCGCTGGTGATCCTGATCGGGGCGTTCATCTCCGCCGCGATGATCATCGACAGGGTGGTCTTGCCGAGGCCGGGGGCGCCGGAGAGCAGGACGTGGTCGGCGGTGGCACCGCGCTGGCGGGCGGCCTTGAGGACCAGGTCGAGCTGCTGGCGGACCTTCTCCTGGCCGACGAACTCGCTGAGGTCCTTGGGGCGCAGCGCGGCCTCGACGGCCTGGTCGTCGCCTTCGGCGGCGGAGCCGACGATCCGCGCGTCCGGCTCGGCGGTGCTGTCGTCGTCCCAGTTCACGGGGGAGTCTGCCTTCTTGTGGGTGGGGTGGGCGGGGATGCGAAGGGGCCGCCGGAGAGGGCCCCCGGGGTGTGTCAGCGGGCGCGGTTCAGGGTCTGGAGGGCGGCGCGCAGGAGCTGGGGCACGGGGGCGGAGCCGGTCTCGGCGAGGGCGGCCTCGGCCTGCGGGGTGACGGCGGCGACGGCTTCCTCCGCCTCGCGGCTCGCGTAGCCGAGGCCGATGAGGGCGGCGGAGAGCTGCTCGGTCCAGGGGGCGGGGCCGGTCGCCCCGCGCTGCTGGCCGACGAGGCCGCTGCTGCCGAGCGGCTGACCCAGCTTGTCCTTCAGTTCGAGCAGGAGCTTCTGCGCGCCCTTCTTGCCGATGCCGGGCACGGCGGTGAGGGCCTTCTCGTCGCCGGTGGAGACGGCGAGCCGCAGCGCGTCGGGGCTGTGCACGCCGAGCATGGCCTGGGCGAGCCGGGGTCCGACGCCGCTGGCGGTCTGGAGCAGCTCGAAGACCTGCCGTTCGTCGTCGTCCGCGAAGCCGTACAGGGTCAGCGAGTCCTCGCGGACGACCAGCGAGGTGGCCAGGCGGGTGTGTTCGCCGACGCGGAGTCCGGCGATGGTGTTCGGGGTGCACTGGACGGCCATGCCGACGCCGCCGACCTCGACGACGGCGGTCGTGGGGGCGAGGGCGGCCACCGGGCCGCTGACGAAGGCGATCATGACGGGCGGCCTTTCGAGGCGTGCAGGGCGACGGCCTGCTGGAGGCGGTTCTGGGCGGGCGCGCGCCAGATGTGGCAGATGGCGAGGGCGAGGGCGTCGGCGGCGTCGGCCGGCTTCGGCGGGGCGGAGAGCCGCAGGAGGCGGGTGACCATGGCGCCGACCTGTGCCTTGTCGGCGCGTCCGCTGCCGGTGACGGCGGCCTTGACCTCGCTGGGGGTGTGCAGGGCGACGGGCAGTCCGCGGCGGGCGGCGCACAGGATGGCGACGGCGCTGGCCTGGGCGGTGCCCATCACCGTACGGACGTTGTGCTGGCTGAACACCCGCTCGACGGCGACGAGTTCGGGCTCGTAGCGGTCGAGCCACTCCTCTATGCCGCGCTCGATGCCGACCAGCCTGGGACCGGTGTCCGCGTCCGCCGGGGTCCGCACGACACCGACGCCGAGCATCGTCAACGGTCTGCCGGCCACGCCCTCGACGACGCCGACGCCGCACCGGGTGAGCCCCGGGTCCACCCCGAGTACGCGCACGTCGCCCCTCCCTGATCCCGCACCGATCGCAAGTCTGTTTGTGCAGGCTATCGGCTGCCACTGACAACGCAGCGGGCCGACGGGGTGTGTCCCGTCGGCCCGCTGGCACGGATGACCGTGTCGAAGCCCGCGATCAGGCGTCGACCTTCGCCATGACCTCGTCGCTGACGTCGAAGTTGGCGAAGACGTTCTGCACGTCGTCGCTGTCCTCGAGCGCGTCGATCAGCTTGAACATCTTGCGCGCGCCCTCTTCGTCGAGCTCGACCTGCATGGTCGGGACGAAGCTGGACTCGGCCGAGTCGTAGTCGATGCCGGCTTCCTGGAGCGCGGTGCGGACCGCGACCAGGTCGGTGGCCTCGCTGATGATCTCGAAGTTGTCGCCGAGGTCGTTGACCTCCTCGGCGCCGGCCTCCAGGACGACCTCCAGGACGTCGTCCTCGGTCAGTTCGCCCTTGGGGAGCACGACGACGCCCTTGCGGTTGAACAGGTACGAGACGGAGCCCGGGTCGGCCATGGAGCCGCCGTTGCGGGTCATGGCGACGCGCACGTCGGAGGCCGCGCGGTTGCGGTTGTCGGTGAGGCACTCGATGAGCACCGCGACGCCGTTCGGGCCGTAACCCTCGTACATGATCGTCGCGTAGTCGACGCCGCCGGCCTCCAGGCCGCCGCCGCGCTTGACCGCGGAGTCGATGTTCTTGTTCGGGACGGAGCTCTTCTTGGCCTTCTGGATGGCGTCGAAGAGGGTCGGGTTGCCGTCCGGGTCGGCACCGCCGGTGCGGGCGGCGACCTCGATGTTCTTGATCAGCTTCGCGAAGAGCTTGCCGCGCTTGGCGTCGATCACGGCCTTCTTGTGCTTCGTCGTAGCCCATTTAGAGTGGCCGGACATCTGCCTGTCTCCTTCGCGTAACCAATTTCCCTACGAACCCCAGAGATCCTACCGGGATCCGTTCACCGCTCCGCGCGCACCATGTCCACGAACAACTCGTGGATCCGGTGGTCGCCGGTGAGCTCGGGGTGGAACGAGGTCGCGAGGGCCCTGCCCTGTCGAACGGCGACGATGTGGCCCTCGTGCTCGGCGAGCACCTCGACCTCGGCGCCGACCGACTCGACCCACGGGGCGCGGATGAAGACGCCCTCGACGGGGGAGTCGATGCCGGTCACGGTGACACCGGCCTCGAAGGACTCGTTCTGCCGGCCGAAGGCGTTGCGGCGCACGATCATGTCGATGCCGCCGAAGGTCTCCTGGCCCGAGCGGGGGTCGAGGATCTTGTCGGCGAGCATGATCAGGCCGGCGCAGGTGCCGTAGACGGGCATGCCGTCCGCGATCCGCTCGCGCAGGGGCTCCATCAGGCCGAAGAGGACGGCCAGCTTGGAGATGGTGGTGGACTCGCCACCCGGCACAACGAGGCCGTCGACCTCGGCGAGCTCTTCGGGGCGCCGGACCGGCCTGGCCACGGCATCGGCCGCGGCCAGGGCGATCAGGTGCTCCCGTACGTCGCCCTGGAGGGCCAGGACACCGATCACGGGAGTGCTGCTCATCGGTGTTTACCAGCCCCGGTTGGCGTAGCGCTCGGACTCGGGCAGGGTGTCGCAGTTGATGCCGACCATGGCCTCGCCCAGGTTGCGGGAGGCGTCCGCGATGATCTTCGGGTCGTCGTAGAAGGTGGTGGCCTTCACGATGGCGGCGGCGCGCTTGGCCGGGTCGCCCGACTTGAAGATGCCGGAGCCGACGAAGACGCCCTCGGCGCCGAGCTGGCGCATCAGCGCGGCGTCGGCCGGGGTGGCCACGCCACCGGCGGAGAACAGCACGACCGGCAGCTTGCCGAGCTCGGCGACCTCCTTGACGAGCTCGTACGGGGCGCGCAGCTCCTTGGCGGCGGCGTAGAGCTCGTTGTTGTCGAAGCCGCGCAGCCTGGCGATCTCGTTCTTGATCTGGCGCAGGTGGCGGACGGCCTCGACGACGTTGCCGGTGCCGGCCTCGCCCTTGGAGCGGATCATGGCCGCGCCCTCGGCGATGCGGCGCAGGGCCTCGCCCAGGTTGGTGGCGCCACAGACGAAGGGGGTGGTGAAGGCCCACTTGTCGGAGTGGTTGACCTCGTCGGCCGGGGTGAGGACCTCGGACTCGTCGATGTAGTCGACGCCGAGGGACTGCAGGACCTGGGCCTCGACGAAGTGGCCGATGCGGGACTTGGCCATCACCGGGATGGAGACGGCGTTGATGATGCCCTCGATCATGTCCGGGTCGGACATGCGGGCGACGCCGCCGTCCTTGCGGATGTCGGCGGGAACCCGCTCCAGGGCCATGACGGCGACCGCGCCGGCGTCCTCGGCGATCTTCGCCTGCTCCGGGGTGACGACGTCCATGATCACGCCGCCCTTGAGCTGCTCGGCCATGCCGCGCTTGACGCGGGACGTGCCGATGGCCGAGGTCTCGGACTGGGGGGTGGTGGAAGGCGTGGTGGACACGGGGTACCTCACTCGTGACAACGGGGTTGACGACAAGAGTGAGGAAACAGGCCACGTGCGGTCCACATCAAGGGCCAATGTGCAGCCGGTGGATCGTTTTCGCGGCTTACGAAGGCGAGAGTCGCTCAGGCCGGACGATCCGCAAGGGCGACGGGCGGTTCGTCGTCCATTTCGAAGGCGAGCGGGAACGGGGCGTGGCCGGCGAGCCGGAACCAGCGGACCTTGCGGTGCCGGCGCAGCGCCCGTGCGGCCCGTACGGCGTCGTTGTGGAACCGCCGCGCCATCGGCACCCGCCGGACGGCGGCGGCCAGTTCGCCCGCGGCCTCCTCGCCTCCGGGCGCCTGCCGCAGGATCTCGACCTGCTCGGGCTCCCCGAACACGGCCCGCAGCGCCTGGCTGAGCTCGCTCTCGGCGACCTCCCGGTGGTCCTCCTCGGCCTGCCGGGCCGCGTGCGCGGCCTCGTAGAGGACGATGGAGGCGGCCGGGTCGAGGACGCCGGAGGTGGCCAGCTCCTGGGCGACCGAGGCGCGCCGCAGCAGCTGCGCGTCGAGCGCGGCCCGCGCGGCGTCGATCCGCGCGTGCAGCCGGTCGAGCCGGCCGGCGGTCCAGCTCAGGTAGACGCCGACGAGGATCAGCGCGACGACGGTCCAGATCAGGGTTTCGGTCACGGGCGCACAGGCTACCGGGGCAGCGGCAGCGTCCCTTCCCAGACGGCGTGGTCGTGCGCGAACAGCACCCGCACCGGCCGCCCCGCCGCGAGTTGCCCGAGCCGCCCGAGCCAGGGGCGGTACGGGGTCCCGAACTCGTGCGCGAAGTCGTACGCCTGTCCGGCGAGCACGGTCACGCGCTCGCCGTGGTCGAGGACGAGCGACTGGTGGCCTTCGGTGTGGCCGGGCGTGGGGACGATCCGGACCCCGGGCGCGATCTCGTGCTCCCCGTCGATCTCCTCGTAACGCACCCCCGGGAGCAGCGAGTCGATGGTGTAGTCACCGGCGAGGGCGGTGGCGAGCTCGGTGCGCTGGACGAGGACGGGGGTGCCGGGGAACCGCTGGTTGCCGCCGATGTGGTCGAAGTGCAGGTGGCAGTTGACGACCAGGTCGACGTCGTCCGGGCCGACGGGCAGGGGCTTGCGCACGGGCCGGTAGTGCGCGTCCGCCTCCGGTGAGCCCTCCCCCATCCCCGTGTCGAAGACGAGGGCGCCGCCCTCGTACCGCACGAGATAGCCGAGCGCCGGCTCCTCGCGGTCGTGGGGGCCGCCCCATTCGGCGGCGGGGCGGGTGAAGTACCCGAGGTCGAGCGTCTCGATGGACATCATGGGGGCAGCCTGCCCCGGGGGAGGGCGGAGGATGACGGGGTCCGCCGAGAGCGGACGGGGCGGGCCCTCGCGCGAGCGTGTGGCGGGCCCACCGCCGACCCTACGCACGCGCGCGTGGCGCGGGCTCACCGTAACCCCACGCACCGGCGCGTGACGCGGGCCCACCGCCAACCCCACGCACGCGCGCGTGGCACGGACCCACCCCAACCCCACGCACCGGCGCGTGACGCGGGCCCACCGCCGACCCCTACGCACGCGCGCGTGGCACGGACCCACCGCAACCCCACGCCCGCCATGCGGTCGCCCGCTACAGACCCAGCCTCGCGCGCAAACCCCCCGTCGCCCTCTCGTCCGTCGCCACCGAGGCCGCGCCGTCCGTCACCGTCTCGTAGACCGCCAGGATGTCCGCGCCGACCGTCGACCAGTCGAAGCGGCGGACGTGGGCGGTGCCGCGCTCGCGGAGTTCGTCGCGGCGGGGCTCGTCGGCGAGGAGGCGGATCGCGCGGGCGGCGAGGTCGTCGGCGTCCTCGTTGGTGAAGAGCTCGCCGGCGGCGCCCTGGTCGAGGACCTGGGCGAAGGCGTCGAGGTCGGCCGCGAGAACGGGGGCGCCGGCGGACAGGGCCTCGACGAGGATGATGCCGAAGCTCTCGCCGCCGGTGTTGGGAGCGACGTACACGTCGACGCTGCGCAGCAGCCGTGCCTTGTCCTCGTCGCTGACCATGCCGAGGAACTCGACCTTCGACCGCATCTCGCGCGGCAGACAGGCGACGGCCTCCTCCTCGTCGCCGCGCCCGGCGACGAGGAGCCGGGTGTCGGGCCGCTCGGCGAGGATCTTCGGCAGGGCCCTCATCAGGACGGGCAGGCCCTTGCGGGGCTCGTCGATGCGCCCGATGAAGCCGAGCGTCCCGCCCTGCCACTCCTTCTTCGGCTCGGCGCGGGCGAAGAAGTCGACGTCGACGCCGTTGGGGATGACGACCGCGTCGCCGCCGAGGTGCTCGACGAGCGTGCGCCGGGCGTACTCGCTGACCGCGATCCGCGCGCTGATCTTCTCCAGGGCGGGCTGGAGGATCGGATACGCGGCGATCATCGCCCGCGAGCGCGGGTTGGAGGTGTGGAAGGTGGCCACGAGCGGTCCCGTCGCCGCCCAGCAGGTGAGCAGTCCGAGCGACGGCGAGGTGGGCTCGTGGATGTGGACGACGTCGAAGGTGCCGTCGTGCAGCCAGCGACGGACCCGCGCCGCCGAGAGGAAGCCGAAGTTGAGCCGGGCGACGGAACCGTTGTACGGCACGGGCACGGCGCGGCCCGCGGACACCACGTACGGCGGGAGCGGGGTCTCGTCGTCGGCGGGGGCGAGGACGGAGACGTGATGGCCGAGCCGGATGAGGTGCTCGGCGAGGTCGCGGATGTGGAACTGGACGCCGCCCGGCACGTCCCAGGAGTACGGGCAGACGATGCCGATCCTCAAGACCGCCGCTCCCCCTCGCGCGCCTCGCGCACCTCGCTGGCCCCAGACGCCTCACTGGTCCCGGGCACCTCACCGGCCTCGCGCGTCCCGTCGGCCACATCGGCCTCACGAGTCCCTCGGGCCGCACCGGTCTCACGCGTCCCGCGTGCTCCGGGCGCCCCCCGCTCCTCCAGGTCCGCCAGCCACAGTCGCTGCAGCATGTGCCAGTCCTCCGGGTGGTCGGCGATGCCCCCGGCGAAGACGTCGGCGAGGGCCTGTGTCATCGAGGACGTCTTCTCGGCGCGGGTACCTGACTCGGGTACGCCGATCGGGGCGTGGACCCGGCCCCGCATGACGTCGGTGTCGTCGTACCAGAGCGTCACCGGCAGCAGCAGCGCCCCGGTCTGCTGGGCGAGCATCGCGGGCCCGGCGGGCATCCGCGCCGTCTCGCCGAAGAAGGAGACCTCCACGCCGGAGGCGGACAGGTCGCGGTCGGCGACCAGGCACACCAGGCCGCCGGCGCGCAGCCGCCGTGCGAGGGTGCCGAAGGCGGCGCCGCCGGTGTGCGGCAGCACCTCCATGCCCAGCGACTCGCGATAGGCGACGAAACGGTCGTACAGCGACTCGGGCTTGAGCCGTTCGGCGACCGTCGTGAACGGCACGCCCAGCGCACGGGTGACCCAGACGCCGGCGAGGTCCCAGTTGGCCATGTGCGGCAGGGCGATGATCACGCCGCGGCCGGAGGCGAGGCCGTCCTTGAGGTGATGGACGTCCTTGGGGTCGAAGCTGCCGGCGGCCCGCTCCTGGCTCCAGGTGGGGAGCCGGAAGGACTCCATCCAATAGCGCATGTACGAGCGCATGCCGGCCTTCGACAGCTCGGCGAGGCGCTCGGGGGACGCGTCGGGCACGACCCGCGCGAGGTTGGACTCCAGGCGCAGGACGCTCGCGCCGCGCCGCTTCCACACCGTGTCGGCGATCCGCCGGCCGAGGCCGCGGGCCACGGGCTCGGGCAGTTTCTTGACCGTCGCCCAGCCGAGGCCGTACAGCCCGTCGGTCAGTCTGTCCTTGAACCCGCTGTCCTTGGGCCCGCTGCCCTTGCGCTCGCTGTCCTTGGGCCCGCTGCCCTTGCGCTCGCTGTCCTTGCGCCCGCTGCCCGGGACCCCGCTCATGATGTCGCCTCGCTCCCCCTGGCGGCGGCGTCCGCCTCCGCCGACTCCCTGCGTACGGTCACCACACGCTGCCCCAGGGTCACGGCCGAGCCGACCGCCACGATCCACAGGGCGATGGGCAGCAGCACCTGGATGCCCGGCACACCGAAGCCGTGCAGTCCGGCGAGACCGGCCGCGACCAGCGAGATCACCAGCCGTTCGGCCCGTTCCACGAGGCCGTTGACGGCGACCGGCAGGCCGATCGACTCGCCGCGCGCCTTGGTGTACGACACGACCTGGCCGCTCGCCAGGCAGAAGATGGCGACCGCGCACAGCACGTTGTCGTCGCCCTTGCCCGCGTACCAGAGGGCGAAACCGCCGAAGATCGCCCCGTCGGCGACCCGGTCGAGGGTCGAGTCGAGGAAGGCGCCCCAGCGGCTGGAGATGCCCGCCTGCCGGGCCATGTTGCCGTCGACGAGGTCCGAGAAGACGAAGAGCGTGATGACGATGGTGCCCCAGAAGAACTCCCCGCGGGGGAAGAAGACCAGGGCGCCGGCGACCACGCCGGCGGTGCCGACGAGCGTGACCGCGTCGGGGCTGACGCCCCGGCGGAGCAGAAACGCTGCGAAGGGTGTGAGGACACGCGTGAAAAACGCACGCGCGTACTTGTTCAGCATGGCCTTCCCGAGGTTCGGTGGGCCGCGCGGCCCCTACGACCACCGGCTCACCCATCGTAGCCACGCGGGCCCCCGCCGAAGCGGCGGCACCCGGGGAGGGCGGCGGCCGGGCCGCGCGCATCCGACGTATGGACGCACCGTGACGTCGGTGCAAAGCTCGAAGGACAACCGCGGGCGTCGCCGGAGCCGCACGCGACAGCGGCCGTGCGCCGCCAGGTGCTGCCACTCCCCCGCGTCCGCGCCCCGCCTCACCGTACGAGCAGTCGGGAGGAACATCATGGGCGACAAGGCGAACACCCACTCCGGGGCCGCCGGCAGGGCTCCAACGGCCGACCAGCCCTCGGCCATACGGAACGTGGTGCTGGTCGGCCACAGCGGATCGGGCAAGACGACCCTCGTCGAGGCCCTGGCGCAGACCGCGGGCGCGGTGAACCGCGCCGGGCGCGTCGAGGACGGCGGGACGATCTCCGACTACGACGAGATCGAGCACCGCCAGCAGCGCTCCGTACAGCTCTCCCTCGTCCCGGTGGAGTGGGACGGCTGCAAGATCAACCTGCTGGACACGCCCGGGTACGCCGACTTCGTCGGGGAGCTGAGGGCCGGTCTGCGCGCGGCGGACGCGGCCCTCTTCGTCGTCTCGGCGGCCCAGGAGGCCGACGCGGTCGTCGGCTCGACCCGCGCGGTGTGGGAGGAGTGCGCCGCGGTCGGCATGCCCCGGGCGATCGTCGTCACCCACCTCGACACGGCCCGCACCGACTACACCCGGCTGACCGAGGTCCTCGCCGAGCTGTTCGGCGGCGACGACCCCGACGCCGTCCTTCCCCTGTACCTGCCGGTGCGCGGCGCCGAGGGCGCCGACGGGCACGCCCCCGCCACCGGTCTGGTGGGGCTGCTCACCGAGCGGATCTTCGACTACTCGACCGGGGTACGGCGCGAGGATCCGCCCGACGAGACGCAGAAGCCGCTGATCGCCGAGGCCCGGGCCCGGCTGATCGAGGGGATCATCGCCGAGAGCGAGGACGAGACCCTCATGGACCGCTATCTGGGCGGCGAGGACATCGATCTGAAGACGCTGATCGACGACCTGGAGAAGGCGGTCGCGCGCGGCACCTTCCATCCGGTGCTGGCGGCCGCCCCTGCCGCCGACGGCGGCCGGCAGGGACTCGGCACGGTCGAGCTCCTGGAGCTGATCACCCGCGGCTTCCCCACGCCGCTGGAGCGCGAGGCCCCGGCGGTCACCACGCCGGACGGCCGACCGCGGCCGGCGCTCACCTGCGATCCGGACGGGCCGCTGGTCGCCGAGGTCGTCAAGACCTCGTCGGACCCCTACGTGGGCCGGATCTCGCTGGTGCGGGTCTTCTCCGGCACCCTGCGGCCCGACGAGACGGTGCACGTGTCGGGGCACGGCCTCGCCGACCGGGGGCACGAGGACCATGACGTCGACGAGCGGGTCGGGGCCCTGACCTCCCCGTTCGGCAGACAGCAGCGCACGCTGGCGCACTGCGTGGCCGGTGACCTCGCGTGTGTCGGCAAGCTGGCGCGGGCGGAGACCGGCGACACGCTGTCGGCGAAGGACGACCCGCTCCTGATGGAGCCGTGGTCGATGCCGGAGCCGCTGCTGCCGCTGGCGATCGAGGCGCACAGCAAGGCCGACGAGGACCGGCTCTCGCAGGGTCTGGCCCGGCTGGTCGCCGAGGATCCGACGATGCGGCTGGAACAGAACCAGGACACCCGCCAGGTCGTCCTGTGGTGTCTGGGCGAGGCGCACGCGGACGTGGCCCTGGAGCGGCTGCGCGGGCGGTACGGCGTCCAGGTCGACACCGTGCCGCACAAGGTGGCGCTGCGCGAGACCTTCGGCGCGCCGTCGTCCGGGCGCGGCCGGCATGTGAAGCAGTCGGGCGGGCACGGCCAGTACGCGATCTGCGAGATCGACGTGGAGCCGCTGCCGCCGGGGAGCGGCATCGAGTTCGTCGACAAGGTGGTCGGCGGCGCCGTCCCGCGCCAGTTCGTCCCCTCCGTGGAGAAGGGCGTCCGGGCGCAGGCGGCCAAGGGCGTGGCGGCCGGCTACCCGCTGGTCGACATCCGGGTGACCCTGCGCGACGGCAAGGCGCACTCGGTGGACTCCTCCGACGCGGCCTTCCAGACGGCGGGCGCCCTGGCCCTGCGCGAGGCCGCCGCCGATGTCCCCATCCACCTCCTGGAGCCGGTGGCCGAGGTGCAGGTGCTCGTCCCGGACGACTACGTGGGGCCCGTGATGAGCGACCTGTCGGGCCGGCGGGGCCGGGTGGTCGGCACCGAGCAGGCGGGACCGGGGCGCACGGTGGTGCGCGCCGAGGTGCCGGAGATCGAGATCGGCCGTTACGCGGTCGACCTGCGCTCCGTCGCCCATGGCACCGGCAGCTTCGACCGCTCGTACGCGCGGCACGAGGCGATGCCGCCGCATCTGGCGGAGAAGATCCGCGCGGAGGCGCAGAAGGGTTCGTGAGCCCGGTGCCGTCGGCGTACGGACCGGATCCCGGCGGGACCTGTCGGACTCCGACCGGCTCCTGACGGGCCGACAGGTGGATGCCGCCCGCCGACTGCTCTGCCGCGGGCGGCATCCGGTCGTGCTTCCGTGCTCCGGTGACGCATCCGTCGCCACCCGGTTACGCTGTGGTGCCCAGCTCAGAAGGTGTGCGGGGCGCGGCAGTTGGGAACAGCCCGCACAGGGAACCGTGGCGATGGGGGCGGCAGTGACGATCGGCAGTTTCGGACCCGGGGCGCAGATTCCCCTGCAGGGCTCGGACGCGCAGACGGCGGCGACCGCTGCCCTCGCCTCCGTCGCGTACCGCGACAGCCCGGTCGAGGAGATCCTCAAGGCCAACAACGACCTGCACAAGTCGACGGTGAAGCCGGGCAAGTGGCAGAAGCTGTTCCGGCCCGATCTCGGGGAGGCCTTCTCCCGCGCCGTGCAGGTCCGCATGCTCGGCGGCGCCCGCAAGCCGCTCATCCAGTCCTTCGGCGCCGATCCGCAGCCCGTGGTGGAGCACTGCCTCGCGGCCACCGGCATCCGCAGGCAGCGCGATGTGAAGCTGACGCTGGTGACCCTCGTCTTCGGGGTGCTGTTCCTGCCGGGGCTGCTGCTCTGGCTCGGCGTGATCCAGCTCCGCCGGCTGGCCGCCGGCTCCGAGAACAAGCGCACCAGCGCGATCGGCACGGCCCTGATGATCGCGGCCGGGTTCATCGCCCTGCTGTTCCTGCTGAAGCTGCCCTTCGACGGCGTGCTTCCGAACTATCTGCGCGTCATGATCGTGGCCCCGGTGGCGGGCTGGTTCCTGGCGCGCCGGATCTGCGAGAACACCGCCCAGGTCCTGCGCGAGCGCTGGACGGCACTGCTCAGCGGCGGCGGGATCGGTGCCGCCGTCCCCCAGGCCGTGCCGAAGGACCCGACCGAGAAGTCGGCCGAGGAGCTGCGCCTCAACCTGGAGAAGCTGACCGCGGAGCAGCAGTCCAACATCGTCTTCTACGCGGGGCCCAAGGGAATACTGGGCATGGGCACGCGCTGGGGCAGCTGGGCCCTCGCCGAGGAGCTGGTCCCGCGCGAGGGCAAGGAGATCCACGACTTCCGCGCCTGGGACGTCGTCCGCCAGATCCACACCGAGCTGACGCTGCTCGAACGCGGTTCGCTGAAGACCGGCTTCCCGAAGCCGACCGTGAAGCACTGGATCGTCTCGCCGGTCGGCGAGGGCGCCGACGAGGTCGCGCGCCCCGAGGGCGAGAACATCGTCGCCTTCCAGGTGAAGCCGCACGAGATACAGCGCATCTGCAACGACCAGCAGTTCGGCGCGGGCAACCGGCACTATCTGGGCGTCCAGTTCACGCTGTGGGACGGGCAGTTGGTCCTGACGATGATGGTGACGGTCACCTCGCTCCACCGCACGCTGCGCGTCGAGGTCACGGGCCATGCCCTCGGCCCGGTGCACAGCCTGTTCACCACCAAGCCGGCGGCGAAGACGAAGGAGGTCTCCAAGACCGTCAGGTTCTGGGAGACCAAGGAGATCAAGCTGCCGCTGACGGACACGGACGACGTGGTGCGCCAGGCCGTGCGGGCCCCGCTCACCTGGTTCCCCCCGGTCCTGGACTTCCTCGGCGGGAAGCTGGTGCTGCCGGAGCCCTTCGGACTGCGCCACCCCTGGGCGAGTCCGCCGTGGAAGAACCGCTTCATGGCCGACGACGCGATCCGCGCGGCCACTCCGGTGCTGCGCGCGGTCCACGCCGCGACCATCCGGGTTCTCGACGATCACAACGTGGACACCGAGCGCTTCACCAACCGCTCGCTGGTCCTCAGCGGCGGCGTCCAGGAGGCCGGCCCGAAGAAGGCCGACGTCTACGACGCGTAGGGCCTGTCCTCCGGGTCGATCGGCTCGGATCAGATGCCGGCCGGCCAGGCGTCGGCCAGCATCCTGCGGGTGTCGGCGAGCAGCTGCGGCAGCACCTTGGTGTGGCCGACCACCGGCATGAAGTTCGTGTCCCCGCCCCAGCGCGGCACGATGTGCTGGTGCAGGTGGGCCGCGATCCCGGCGCCCGCCACCGTGCCCTGGTTCATCCCGATGTTGAAGCCGTGCGCACCGGAGGCGGACCGCAGCGCGACCATGGCCCGCTTGGTGAACTCCGCGAGCTCCTCGGTCTCCGCCGCGTCGAGGTCCGTGTAGTCGGCGACATGGCGGTACGGGACCACCATCAGGTGTCCGCCGTTGTACGGGTAGAGGTTGAGCACCGCGTACACGTGCGTGCCGCGCGCGATCACCAGACCGTCCTCGTCCGACTTCGACGGGATCGTGCAGAAGGGACAGCCGTCCTCGGCACCCGGCCCGGTCGGCTTGTTCTCGCCCTGGATGTACGCCATCCGATGAGGCGTCCACAGGCGCTGGAACGCGTCCTGCGTCCCCACTCCGATCTGCTGCTCCGGCTCAGTCGTCATGCTGAGCAGCATATGGCTTCGCCCGTTCGGATCGTGTCGCCGGGGCGGAGGATCCGTGCGGGGGCCGACGGGAGGAGGCCCCCGGGGACTCCCGGGGGCCTCCTGAGTCCGTCACGTCACGGGGCGGCGGGCCGTCAGACCTGGACGCGGTCCTCGACGATCTTGGCGATCTTGGCGATGGCCTCGTCGACCGGGACGCCGTTCTCCTGGGAACCGTCGCGGTAGCGGAAGGAGACGGCGCCGTTGGCCATGTCCTCGTCACCGGCGATGATCATGAACGGGACCTTCTGCTTCTGCGCGTTGCGGATCTTCTTCTGCATCCGGTCCGAGGAGGCGTCGACCTCCACGCGCAGCCCCTGCTTCTTCGCCTTGGCGGCGAACTCCTGCAGGTACTCCACGTGCGCGTCGCCGATCGGGATGCCGGTCGCCTGCACCGGGGCCAGCCAGGCCGGGAACGCGCCCGCGTAGTGCTCCAGGAGCACCGCGAAGAAGCGCTCGATCGAGCCGAACAGCGCGCGGTGGATCATGACCGGGCGCTGCTTGGTGCCGTCCGGGGCGGTGTACTCCAGGTCGAAGCGCTCCGGCAGGTTGAAGTCGAGCTGCACCGTCGACATCTGCCAGGTGCGGCCGATGGCGTCGCGCGCCTGCACGGAGATCTTCGGGCCGTAGAACGCGGCGCCGCCCGGGTCCGGGGTCAGCGGCAGGCCCTGCTTCTCGGCGACCTGCTGAAGGACGGCGGTGGCCTCCTCCCACACCTCGTCGGAGCCGACGTACTTCTCGGGGTCCTTGGTGGACAGCTCCAGGTAGAAGTCGGTCAGACCGTAGTCGCGCAGCAGGTTCAGGACGAAGGTGAGCGTCTTGTCGAGCTCGTCCGCCATCTGCTCGCGGGTGCAGTAGATGTGCGCGTCGTCCTGGGTGAAGCCGCGGGCCCGGGTGAGGCCGTGGACGACGCCGGACTTCTCGTACCGGTACACGGTGCCGAACTCGAACAGGCGCAGCGGCAGCTCACGGTAGGAGCGCCCGCGCGCGTCGAAGATCAGGTTGTGCATCGGGCAGTTCATGGGCTTGAGGTAGTAGTCCACGCCCTCGTCGAGCTGCATGGGCGGGTACATGCCCTCGGCGTACCAGTCGAGGTGACCGGACTTCTCGAAGAGCTTGCCCTTGGTGGCGTGCGGCGTGTAGACGAACTCGTAGCCCTCCTCCTCGTGCCGGCGGCGCGAGTAGTCCTCCATCACCCGGCGGACGATGCCGCCCTTGGGGTGGAAGACGGCGAGGCCGGAGCCGATCTCGTCCGGGACGGAGAACAGGTCGAGCTCGTTGCCGAGCTTGCGGTGGTCGCGCTTCTCGGCCTCGGCGAGGAAGTCGAGGTGGGCCTTCAGCTCGTCCTTCGACGGCCAGGCGGTGCCGTAGATGCGCTGGAGCATCGGGTTCTTCTCGCTGCCGCGCCAGTAGGCGGCGGCGTTGCGCATCAGCTTGAAGGCCGGGATGTTGCGGGTGGTGGGCAGGTGCGGACCGCGGCAGAGGTCCTTCCAGCACAGCTCGCCCGTCTTGGCGTCCAGGTTGTCGTAGATGGTCAGCTCGCCGCCGCCCACCTCGACGTTCGCACCGTCGTCGGTCGACGCGGCGCCCTTGATGCCGATGAGCTCCAGCTTGTACGGCTCGGAGCTGAGCTCCTCGCGGGCCTCCTCGTCCGTGACGACCCGGCGGGCGAAGCGCTGGCCGCGCTTCTGGATCTCCTGCATCTTCTTCTCGATGGCCTTGAGATCCTCGGGCGTGAACGGCTTCTCGACGTCGAAGTCGTAGTAGAAACCGTCCCGGACCGGCGGGCCGATGCCCAGCTTGGCCTCCGGGAACAGCTCCTGCACGGCCTGGGCCATGACGTGCGCGGTGGAGTGGCGCAGGATGTTCAGGCCGTCCTCGGAGGAGATCTCGACGCCCTCGACGACGTCGCCCTCGGCGAGCTCGTAGGACAGGTCCTTCAGCTCACCCCCGACACGGGCGGCGATGACGGTGCGGTCGTCGGCGAACAGGGCGCCGGCCGTGGTGCCCGCGCTCACCGTCCTCTCCTCTGGTCCCGAGGCGGACTGGACGGTCACACGGACTTCAGACACGGGTGCTCCATACATAGGGGCGCAGGCAGACACGAGGTGCCGGCGCCGGCGGTGCGCGGCAGAGACGAGGTGCCGCGCAGGCCTTGATCCTACCCGGGGGCCGTGCCGGGCCCGCGGTCCTCGCCCGGGCCGCACGCCTCCTCGAACAGTTCCAGGTCCTCCTGGAGCGACTTCATCAGCCGGTCCCGCACCGCCTCGTCCACCTGCACCGGTACGACCTCGGTGGCGTCGGTCAGGCGGCGGAAGCCGCCCCGGCTCTCCAGGCGGCCGACGACCCGGATCGGCAGGCCGACGAGGTGGGCGTGGCCCGCGGTGCGGTACGCCTCCTCGTCGAGGCCGACCCGGACGTGACCCACCTCGGCGCCGGCCAGCACCCGCAGCCGTACCGTGCCCCCGCCGCGCGGGCCGGAGCGGCGCATGCGGACGACGGCGCCGGTGATCCGGACCGGCACCGACGGCTCGTCGGTGAGATAGCGGGCGCCCGCGGCGCGCAGGGCCGGCAGGTCGCCGGGCGAGAACTCGACGGGCTCGGGCCGGGCGGCGCAGCCGCCCGGCGGGCCGGCGGCCGGGGACCACTCCAGGGCGATGCCGGCGCCCTCCGTGCCGCGGACCAGGGCGACCAGGGCCTCGGTGAGCTCGCGGCTCACCCCGGCCTCGACGGCGGTGTCGAACGCCTCCATGCGGCCGGTCGCCCGCTGGTAGTCGACGGCCTCCCGGGCCGCGTACAGCGCGTGGTAGAGCCGGACGGCGACGGGCCGGCCGGGGTCGACGGGCAGGAAGGCGGTCAGGCCGCGCCCGCCGGGGGCCGCGCCGACGACGACGCTCTCCAGGGACGCCTGGGCCCGTCGGCGGTTGCGGGCCCCGTGGTAGCCGGCCCGGCCGCGTACGGCGAGGGCGCCGGCGAGCAGCACCCCACGGGCGGCGGCCCTGAGCCGTTCCTGTACGGGCCAGGGCACGGCGCCCGCCGGGCCGGGCGGCACGTCGCGCCACCAGCGGATCTCGTCGCTGGGCACGGTGAGCCCGGTCAGCACCTCGCGGGCGGAGGGCGCGGCGCAGCGGGCGAGGGCGGTGAGCGCCTCGCCGAGCAGGTCCTCGCTGTCGGGGAAGGCGCGGCTCTCCGGTACGAGGAGGCTGGTGCCGCGGCTGCCCGCCTCGGGGCCGGGCGGCGACCAGCGGCTGTAGCGGCCGGCCGCGCCGCCGCGCCGCCGCCAGCCGTGCCGGGCGAGGAGCGCGCCGAGGACCCGGGGGTCGACGCGGCCGGGGTCGGGGATCTCCCCGGCGTCGGCCCAGGGCCCGGCGGGGGCGGCGGGCACTCCGGTCCAGTGGCCGGGGAGCTCGCCGGGTACCGGGTGGGGCTGCGGCCGGGGCCGCGGGTGGCTGAGCGGATACATGGGGGCGGGGCCGTGGCCCGCTCCGTTCTCCGGTTCGTCGGTCGGCCGGTGCATCAGGGTCTCCCTCCCACGCCGACCCGGGCCATGATCTCGCAGAGCGCCCGGTCGTCGAAGATCCGTGTCGTCGGGATGCGCACGGTGGTCCTCTGCCGTCCCGTGACCGGGTGGCCGGCCAGGTTGATCCAGTAGCAGCAGTGCCGCAGGTCGAGCCGGTCGTGCCCGGCCCGCAGCCAGTCCTCCCGGTCCCGCGGCACGAGCATCACGACCAGGATCTTGTGGACCGCCACGGGGGTCCGCGCGAGCTTGACCAGGTGCTCGTTGTCGAGCGTGAAGGAGAACGCTCCCGAACCCGGCCCGGAGCCGGAGCGGGATCCGGAGCCGGAGCGGGCGCCGGAGCGGGCGCCGGTACTGGTGCCGGTGCCGGAATCGGCTTCCGGCGAGCGCGGCGGTATCTGGTAGGTGCACTTCAGCTGCACCTTGATGGTCACTTCGTCGTCGATGGTGTGGCCGGGAGCGCTGTGGCTCACGTGCCAGTCGATGCCGTTGTCCGGAAACGGCTGCGACAGCGAGCAGCCCGCCGCCGCCGCGACCGCGTGGAGGTAACCGACCTGGAGGGTCTCCATGCAGGCGGTGGTGGCGAGTGAGCCGCGAAGCGGTGCTGCCCGCTGAGGCGGCAGCCCTCCCGATTCGGGCTGGGCGAGCGCCATGTCAATTTCCTTCCCCGTCCCCTGTGTTGTCACCGGTCCGCGTACGGCGCAAACAGCACGGGTATCAACGATTCGGGCAGGGGGTTGGCCATCTGCCCGGTGGGTGCGAGGAGTTCGGGGATGACGACGCACTGGTACGAGGGGCCCCTGGCCGCTTTCGACACGGAGACCACGGGAGTCGACGTCGAGGAGGACCGGATCGTGTCCGCCGCCCTCGTCGTCCAGGACGCGACGGGCATGCGCCCGCGGGTGACGCGCTGGCTGGTGAACCCGGGCGTCCCGGTGCCGCCGGAGGCCACCGCCGTACACGGACTGACGGACGATCACCTCCAGCGCAACGGGCGGTGGCCGTCGCCGGTGATGGAGGAGCTGGGCCGGGGGATAGCCGAACAGTGCGCGGCGGGGCGGCCGTTGGTGGTGATGAACGCGCCCTTCGACCTGACGATCCTGGACCGGGAGCTGCGCCGCCACCGCGCCTCCTCGCTGGGCCGCTATCTGGAGCACGTCCCGCTGTGCGTGCTCGACCCGCGGGTCCTGGACAAGCACCTGGACCGCTATCGCAAGGGCCGGCGGACGCTGACCGACCTGTGCGAGGAGTACGAGGTGGTGCTGGACGGCGCCCACGACGCGGCGGCGGACGCCCAGGCGGCGCTGGACGTCGTACGGGCTCTGGGGCGGCGGTTCGCCGCGCGGCTCGACCGGCTGTCACCGGCCGAACTGCACACGCTGCAGGCCGTCTGGCACGCGGCGCAGGCGCGCGGCCTGCAGGCGTGGTTCGCGCGGCAGGGCACCCCGGAGGCGGTGGACCCGGCGTGGCCGCTGCGACCGGAGTGGCGTACGGCGGCGTGAACCACCCCTGCGGCGGGCGGGGCGGCGCGAGCCTGCCCGAAAACGGCCGAGGCCGGTCCGTCGTCTGACGGACCGGCCTCTCCCGGTGGGCGATACTGGGATCGAACCAGTGACCCCTTCGGTGTGAACGAAGTGCTCTCCCGCTGAGCTAATCGCCCGGGAACGGGTTGAACCATACAGGGCTCACGGGGCTCGGTTCAAACCGGCCGCCGCCCTCGGCGCAGGTGGGCGGCGAGACCGCGGCGTCCGCCGCGCATCATCAGGGCGTGGTTGAACCGGAAGAGCGGGCGGCCCGGGACGGCGAGGGCGCGCATCAGGGGCCTGCGGACCTCGACCTCCTGCTCGTAGAGGGCGCGGGTGCCGCTGCCGCCGGGAAGGGCGGTGAGGGTCCAGCGGGCCCAGCCCTCCAGGTCGCCGTGGAGCGCGCTCTCCAGGACCCCGGCGGCGGGGTCGCGGCGGCGGGCCGCGACGGTGACGACGAGGTCGTACGGGAGGAGGGAGCGGAGGCGGGCGGTGCCGGTCGTGTCGTCGTGGGCCACGGCCTCGCGGACCTGGGGCCACCACCGCGGGTAGTCCTCGGCGCGCTCCAGGACGGCGTAGACCGCGTCGGGCGGGGCGGCGAGGCGCCAGACGCTGCGGAAGCGGTAGCGGCACCAGTCCATGGCTCCAGTGTGGGCTACTCAGAGGCGGATCTGAGTACGCGTGCGCATCCCCTTCCCGTGTGTCCGGCGCCACACTCCGCCTATGGACTCCTCCCTGCCTCCCGCGGAAGAGCTGGTGCTCGTCGACCGCGAACTGGCCCGACTCGACGCCCGGCGGGCCCAGTTGCTGGTCCGCCGGGACTGGCTGCTGCGGACGCTGCACGCGCAGGCGGGCGCGCCGCCGGTCGCGCCGGCGCCGTTCCCCGTGCCGCCGCGGGTGCCGCCCCGGCCCGAGGCGACGCCGCGCAGCACCCAGAACGTGCTGCTGACCCTGGGCGGGGTGCTGCTGACCGTCGCCGCGCTCGTCTTCACGCTGGTGAGCTGGGGCACGATGGGCATCGGCGGCCGGGCGGCCGTGCTGGCGGTCGTGACCTCGGGCGCGCTGCTCACCCCGGTTGCGCTGCTGCGCCGGGGCCTCGCGTCCACGGCGGAGGCGGTGGCCGCGCTCGGTCTGGTCCTCACGCTCCTGGACGCGTACGCGCTGCACCGGGTGGCGCTGCCGGACACGGGCGGGCCGGCCTACGCGGCGGTGGCCTCGGCCGTCCTCGCGGGGGCGTGGGCCTCGTACGGCTCCGTGCTGCCCCGGCTGCGCGTCCCGCTGCCGGCGGCCGTGGTCGCCGCCCAACTGCCGCTGCCCCTGGGGGTGCTGGCCGCAGGCGGCGGTGTGCTCGCCTTCGCGTGGGCGGCCCTGGTCACGGCGGTGCTCGACCTGGTGGTGGTCCTGCGGGCCGGGGCGCCGCCCGTGCGGGTGACCGCCGGAACCGGCGCGGCCGCGCTGGGCGGCTGGGCCCTGCTGACCGGCCTGGGCCTGTCGGTCAGCGGTCCGGGCCGGGCCCTCCCGCTGCTCCTCGCGACCGCCGCGGTCCTGCTGCTGCTCGCGGCCCGTCACGTCCCCTCCGCCCTCGCCTCGACCGCCGTCGCCGGTCTGGCGGTCGTCGCCGCCGTGGGCGGTCTGCTGCGGTCCGTGCTGCCGGACGACTGGACGGTGCCGGGGTACGCCCTGTGCGCGGTGGCCGTGGCGGCGGTTTCGCTGTGGGGCCGGGGAGCGGACGGTACGGCTCCGTCCGGTGGCCGGTTCGTGCCGTCGCGGGGCATGCGGCAGGGCCTGGCCGCGGCGGGCGGCGGCGTGCTGGCGGTCGCCGCGGCGTGGGCGCTGCCGCCGGTGGTCGCGGGGCTCCTCGGGCCGCTGGCGCGGACGACGGACGTCTGGTCGGGCGCGCACGCGGAGCCGGTCCTCGCCGGGTATCCGGCGACCGCCCCGCTGGTGCCGCTGCTCGCGGCCGCCGCCCTGGCGGTGGTGCCGCGCCTGTGGGCCCGCTGCGGCGCCCTGGTGCTGGTCTGGGCGGTGCTCACCGCCCTGCCGGTGTCCCTGGGCCTGCCGTACGCGGTGACGCCGGTGCTCCAGCTCCTGACGGTCGCGGCGGGCCTGGCGCTCGCGGTGCGTCCGGCGCCGCTGACCCGGGGCCTGCGGGCCGGCCGGGGTTCGGCCACCGAGGCCGCGGCGTCGGTGACGGCAGGGGCGTGGCCCGGGTGGGCGCCCGGCCCGCGGGGGTCCGCGATCCGGCGCGTGGCGCCTGAGGGGGTCGTGGGGTGGGTGGCGTACGGGTGCGGCCTCGTGTCCGCGACCGCGGCCGTGGCGCTCGCCCTGGACACGAGGGCGGCGACGTTCGGGGTGCTCGGTGTGCTGGCCGTGCTGTTCGGCGCGGTGGCGGTGCTCGGCACCGGTGGGCGGCGGCTCGTCGGGGCCGTGGGCGCGGTGCTCGCGACGGCCGGTCTCGTGGGGGCCGGGGCGGCGGCCGCGCACCTGGGCGCGGCGGTGAGCGGCCTGGTGCTGCTCGCCGTGCCCGCGGGGACCGCCGCGGTCGGTGCGCGGCTGCGGCGGCATCCGGTGGCCGTGGCGGTGGAGGGCGCGGGCGCGGCCGTGGGGCTGTGCGCCGTCGGCCTGACGGCGGGACGGCCGGCGCTGCTCGCCCTGGCGCTGGCGCTCGGCGGTGTGGTCGCGGCGGCGACGGCGGTACGGCCGGAGCGCCGGGCGGTGGCCTCGTGGGTGGCGGCGGTGCTGTTCCTGCTGGCCACGTGGGTGCGGCTCGCGGTGTGGGAGGTGACGACGCCGGAGGCGTACACGCTGCCGGTGACCGTCCCGGCCCTGGTGGTGGGTGCGCTGCGGCGGCGCCGCGACGCGGAGACCTCGTCCTGGACGGCGTACGGGCCGGGGCTGGCGGCGACGCTGGTGCCGAGCCTGCTGGCGGCCTGGGTCGACCCGCACTGGGCGCGGCCGCTGGCCCTGGGGCTCGCGGCGCTCGTGGTGACGCTGCTGGGCGCGCGGTTCCGGCTGCAGGCGCCGCTGCTGCTCGGCGGGACGGTGCTGGCCCTTGACGGGCTGCACGAGCTGGCGCCGTACGTGGTGCAGGTGGTGGGTGCGCTGCCGCGCTGGCTGCCGCCGGCCCTGGCGGGTCTGCTGCTGCTCGCGGTGGGCGCGACGTACGAGCAGCGGCTGCGCGACGCGCGGCGGCTGCGGGAGCGCCTCGGCCGGATGCGCTGAGGCGGCCGGGCGGACAGACGCCGAGGGCCCGGAGACGGTGTCGTCTCCGGGCCCTCGGTCCGGGTGGTGGGCGATACTGGGTTCGAACCAGTGACCTCTTCGGTGTGAACGAAGCGCTCTCCCACTGAGCTAATCGCCCGGGCGCACCGCACACATTACCCCATGTCAGCGGGGCTCCCGAACCGCGTTCGGATCAGCGGTCGATCTTCCACGGCATGACGAAGCCGAACTTCCACAGGTAGACGCCCAGGAGCACGGCGGTGATCACCAGGCCGATGGTGGTGAGGATGAGGTTCCGGCGCCGGACCTTGGGGTCGAGGGCGCGCTGGGCGGCCTCGGTGACCTTTCGCTTGGTCCAGCGCAGCACCAGCTGGGCCCAGACGAACTCGGTGGCCCAGATCGCCATGCCGGCGAAGATCACCAGCCAGCCGGGGCCGGGCAGGGGCAGCATCACGATGCCGGTGCCAACCACGGCGAGTCCGACGATGAAGACGCCGACCTGCCAGCTCAGGTGCAGGGTCCGGCGGGCCTTGATGAACTCCGGGGCCCGTGAGCCCAGCGGGGTCTCCTCGGGCTGTTCGGCGCCGCTTCCCCCGCCGGCCGCGGACTGTCCGGCGCGCTCGTCACTCTCCGCATGCATGGGCCCAACTTACCGGACCGGCGCCGACTGCCCGAATGGCGGTATTACCCAAAGTCACACGCGTCCAGACGAGCTACCTGAACGATCACAAAACAGACAGAGGGGTTTACAACGGCACCGTAGGTGGCATGTCGATTTCGCCGACGTGCGAATCCCCGAGCGCACACTGAGCGAAAGGCCCTGGCGCTTATGAACACCACGGTCAGCTGCGAGCTGCACCTGCGCCTCGTTGTGTCGAGCGAGTCCTCACTGCCTGTACCCGCGGGCCTGCGGTATGACACGGCCGATCCGTATGCCGTGCACGCCACCTTCCACACCGGAGCCGAGGAGACGGTCGAATGGGTTTTCGCCCGCGACCTTCTCGCCGAGGGGCTGCACCGGCCCACCGGCACCGGCGACGTCCGAGTCTGGCCGTCGCGCAGCCACGGTCAGGGCGTCGTCTGCATCGCACTGAGTTCCCCCGAGGGCGAAGCCCTGCTCGAGGCCCCGGCGAGGGCCCTGGAGTCGTTCCTCAAGCGGACCGACGCTGCCGTGCCGCCTGGCACCGAGCACCGGCACTTCGACCTCGACACGGAGCTCTCCCACATCCTGGCCGACAGCTGAGCCAGGCCGAGAGCCGCCGCACGGCGCCGTCCGACTCGGGGAGACGGCGCCGCGCGGGCAGCCCCATACGCCTTCCTTCGGCGCCTCACACCGCGCAGCCGGCGCGGTGAGGGGCGCCGATGCCCGTTTCCGGGTCGCGCTAGAGTCAGCGCAATTGCGCGGGCGCCCGCCCGCAGCCGGCCAGGGAGCGAATCGTGCTGATCCCCCACGACACCCGGATCGCCCTCGACACCGTCGTCGATCTGGTGAACACCGCCCCCCAGGGCGACCGCGACGACGAGCTCGGGGACCTTCAGGCTCTGCAGTCCTTCGTGCACGCGCACAAGATCAGTGACGTGGGCGAGCTCGGCGCCGAGGACCTGCGGGCCGTGCGGGAGGTGCGGGACCGGTTCACGGCCGTCTTCTCCGCCCCCGACGCCAGGATCGCCGCCACGCTGATCAACCAGCTGGTCGCCGCCGCGGGCACGACGCCTCAGCTCACCGACCACGACGGCTACGACTGGCACGTGCACTACTTCGCGCCGGGCGCCTCGGTCGCCGACCACCTGGCCGCCGACTGCGGCATGGCGCTCGCCTTCATCGTGGTCGCGGGCGAGCAGGAACGGCTGCGGCGCTGCGAGGCCCCGGACTGCGGCCGGGCGTTCGTCGACCTCTCCCGCAACCGCTCGCGGCGCTACTGCGACAGCCGCACCTGCGGCAACCGGCTGCACGTCGCCGCGTACCGGGCCCGCCGCAAGGAGGCCGCCGGCTGACCGGCGCGGGGATACGGGATCACAGCAGGAACAGGTCGTGGACGGCGGCCATGAGCAGCAGCCCGCCGATCACCGCCAGGAAGATCATGAGCGGTGGCTGGGAGAGCGCGAACAGGCAGCCGCGCGGCTCGTCGGCCTCGGAAGGGGCCGGGGCGGGAACGGCGCCCGGGGCGGGAGCGGGAACGGGGTCTCGCGAGGTATCCAGCATCTCGGGGGGATGATGGCGCACCCGAGGCCCCGGAGATCACGCAACACGCCCCGCCTCAGCGGTCGTTCATCCCATCCCGTGGCCGCACGGAACGGGAAGAGGTCGAGAAGGGGCAGAAGCGGTCATATTCCGTGCTTCTTCAGAATGGCCTCGATGTCGCTGAAGTCGTCCTCGGCGGCGGCTCCGGCCCGCGGCTTCGCGGCCGTCCCGCGCCGGCCGGCCCCGGGGGACGGCGTCCGTGCGGCCGGCGCCACGGCCTGCCGGTCCGCTCCCTTGGCCGTCTCCTTCCGCCCCGCCCGGCGCCGCTCGACCACCCGCGTGGACGAGAACAGCAGCCAGGCCGCGCCCAGCAGGCCGAAGCCGATCCAGGCGGTCGGACTGAAGGCCGTACGGGCAAGCCACTCGACCGCGCCCGTCAGCACCAGACCCAGCGGCACCAGCGCGTACGCGGCGATCCTGGCCGCGGTCATGAACCGCCTGCGGTAGGCCGTGATCGCGGCGATGCCCAGGCCCGCCGCGGCCACCGCGGAGCACATCGTCTCGGCGAGCATGCGATCCTCCTGGTCCGACTGTGACGTCCCTTCCATCCTGCACCGCCCCGCCCGCGCACGGCCATGCCCCGCGGAGCGGATCAGGGAGATCTCCGGGTCGCCCCCCAGGGACCGCGGGAGGCCGCGGGCGGGGACGCGGATGGGAGACTCTTCCCATGAGTGAGTCCACCACCCCCGCCTCCCCCGTCGTCCTGGAGGCCTGGTTCGACCTGCAGTGCCCCGACTGCTTCAAGGCCCTCGACGACGTCCGCGCGCTGCGCGAGAAGTACGGCGAGCGCCTCGACGTCCAGCTGCGCCACTTCCCGCTGGCCAAGCACAAGCACGCCTACGCCGCCGCCCAGGCCGCCGAGGAGGCCTTCGCGCAGGGCAAGGGCTGGGCGTACACGGAGGCTCTGCTCGCCAGGACCGCGGAGCTCGGCGAGCGCGGCGAGCCGGTGCTCCTGGAGGTGGCCCGCGAACTGGGCCTGGACGCCGAGGAGTTCGACACCGCCCTGATCGACGGCCGGCATCTGTTGACCGTCGACGCGGACGAGGCCGAGGGCAAGGCCGTCAAGGTCACCGGAACCCCCACGTACGTCATCGGCGGCGAGCGGCTCGACGGCGGCCAGAGCCAGGACGGCCTGCGCGCCCGTATCGAGGAGATCGCGGACCGGCTGCTCGCCGGCGCCTAGGAAGCCGCACCGGGAAGCGGCTCCCGAGCCCCGGGCCTACAGCGGCTTGAAGCTGTTGACGTGCGTCGTGCGGTAGCCCAGGGACTCGTACAGGCGGATCGCCGGGGTGTTGCCCGTGAAGACGTGCAGTCCGAGCAGGCGCTCCCCGGCTCTGAGGACGACGCCCTCGGCGAGCAGCATCAGGGCCCGCCCGTAGCCCTTCCCCCGGTGCTCCTCGGCGACCTCGACGTCGTACACGTAGCCGCCGCTCACCCCCGGCTCCAGCTCGCGGACGCCCGTCCACACCCGGCCGACCACCCGGCCGTCCACGACCGCCAGGTCGATCGCCGTGCCGGGGGTGGCGAGGCCCAGCGGCAGCAGCTCCCGGTGGCTCGCGTCCGCCTTGGCGCGGGCCTGGTCCTCCGGCACGCCCCGGCTGATCCAGCTCTGGGCGAACGTCTCCCTCGCCTGCGCCTCCCACCCCGCGAACTCCGCCTCGCTCATCGGGCGGACCTCCAGGCCGGACGGCAGGGCGGGGGGACGCTCCGGCAGCTCCTTCACCATGTTCCGGCTGCGCTCGGTGTAGCCGAGCGAGCGGACCATCCGCAGCGCCGCCTCCGCGTCCGCGGGCACGGACACCTGGACCTGCCGGCAGCCCCAGTCCCGCAGCACCTCCTCGGCGGCGAGCGCCGCCACGGTGCCCCGGCCCCGGCCGCGGTCCGGTTCGTCGACCCGCAGGCCCTCGATGACGGCCGAGCCGGCGCCGAAGGCGGGGTCGGTGGCGAGGCGGACGGAGCCGACCCGGCGGCTGTTCACGCAGATGTCGTACGTACGCGAACGGCCGCCGCCGGCGGACTGCTGGAGCGGCTCGGACGGCCGCAGGGTGGTGGTCATCACCCGTGTTCTACCCACCGCCGCCCCCGTCCGTCATCCGGTTTCCGCGAGGATCCGGACAGAGCCGGACGGGGGGCGGACGGGGCGGGGCGGACGGCCGGGGCGCGGTCAGCCGAGCCGCGGGTCCCGGTCCCGGGCCGCCCGCTCGTCGAAGATCCGCATGGCCTTGGCCGTGACCGGTCCCGGCGCCGGGGCGAGCTCCCGGCCGTCCACCCGGTGCACCGCCTGGATGTCGCGCAGGGTCGAGGTCAGGAAGATCTCGTCGGCGCTCCGGAGGACGTCCAGCGGAAGGTCGGCCTCTTCCGCGCCGGTCCACTCCACGGCGAGGGCGCGGGTGATGCCCGCCAGGCAGCCGGAGGAGACGGGCGGGGTGAGGATCCTGCCGTCGACCACCACGAAGACGTTGGAGCCGGTGCCCTCGCAGAGCCAGCCGACCGTGTTGGCGAAGAGGGCCTCGGAGGCGCCCTGCTCGCGCGCCCTGGCGAGGGCGACGACGTTCTCCGCGTACGAGGTGGTCTTCAGGCCGGTGAGCGCGCCGCGCTCGTTGCGGGTCCAGGGGACGGTGATCACGGCCGTGGAGTCGGGGCGCCGGGCGGTCTCGCCGAGGGCCACGACCAGGCTGGGGCCGGCGTCGCCGCGCTCGGAGCCGAGCGGCGACAGACCGCCGGTGTACGTGATGCGGAGCCGGCCGAGCTCCATCGGGTTGGCGGCGAGCACGGCCGCGCAGGCGCGGCGGACCTCGTCGAGATCCGGGTCGGGCAGGCCCAGGCCCCGGGCGGAGCGGGTGAGCCGCTCCAGGTGGAGGGTGAGGGCGAACGTTTCGCCACGCTCGGCCTTGACCGTCTCGAAGACGCCGTCGCCGACCGTCAGACCGTGGTCCAGGACGGAGACCAGAGCCGTCCCGGCGTCGTGCAGTCCGCCGTTGACCCAGAGTTTCATCGAGATATGGCCTTTCCGCTCGCCTCGTACGCGCCGCTCGCCTCGTACGCGCCCGACGCTATCGCGACCAGGCGGGAGGCCTTCAGTTCGGTCTCCGCCCACTCGCGCTCGGGATCGGAGCCCCAGGTGATCCCCGCGCCGGTCCCGAAGCGCAGCACGCCCTCGGGGCGGTCGATCCAGAAGGTGCGTATGCCGACGGCCAGCTCGGCGGTGCGCCGGTCGGCGTCGACCCAGCCGATGCCGCCGCAGTAGGGGCCGCGCGGGGCGGTCTCCAGGGCGTCGATGATCCGCAGGGCGCTGGACTTGGGGGCGCCGGTCACGGAGCCGGGCGGGAAGGTCGCGGCGAGCAGGTCGCCCCAGCCGGCGTCCTCGCGGAGCTCGCCGCGGACGGTGGAGACCAGGTGGACGAGCCCCGGGTGCGCTTCGACGGCGCAGAGCTCGGGCACGGTGACCGATCCGGTGGCGCAGACGCGGCCCAGGTCGTTGCGCACGAGGTCCACGATCATCACGTTCTCGGCGTGGTCCTTCTCCAGCAGGTCCTCGGCGGTCCGGCCGGTGCCCTTGATCGGGCCGGACTCGACCGTGCCGCCCGTGCGCCGCAGATAGAGCTCGGGAGAGGCGGTGGCGATCTCCACGCCGTGCGCGGGCAGGCGGATCGTTCCGGCGTACGGGGCGGGGTTGCCACGGGCCAGGAGGGCGGTCAGCGCGTCGACGTCGGCGCCGGCCGGGTCGGGCAGCGGCGCGGACAGCACACGGCAGAGGTTGGCCTGGTAGACCTCCCCGCGCGCGATGTGCTCGCGCACCCGGCGCACGCCCGCGGTGTACGCGGCGCGGTCGAGGGAGGACGTCCAGTCGCCGGCCGCCGGGCCGCGCCAGGCACCCGGGACGGGAGCGGGAACGGGGTCGGGCCGTACGTCGCCGAAGCGGGCGCAGGTGAGGCGGCCCTCGAAGTCCGCGCAGACGGCCCAGAAGCCGGCGGAGTCCAGCGCCTCGGGATCATGGGTGACGTCCCGGAGGTCGGTGGCGAGGAGGCCGCCGAAGCGGGCCAGAGGAGCGAGGGTGTGCACTCTTGCGAGTCTAGGGGCGCCGGGCCGGGCGGGCGGGGGCCGTGATCCCGGCCGTGATCCTGGCCGGATCCGGGCCGCCACCGGCCGCGGTCGCGGGGTCAGGGGAGGCGGCGGGGTGCCACCCGGGGAACACGTGGAGTGAACGCCGTACGAACGCTCCCGGACCCCTCGGAGGGGGCGCAGGTCAGCACGCTGCGGAAACGCGTTTTTGTACTGGCCCAGGAATCCGCTAGAGTTCAACACGTCGCCGGGACGCGCAAGCGAAACGGAAACGACAAGCGGACGTGGCTCAGTTGGTAGAGCATCACCTTGCCAAGGTGAGGGTCGCGAGTTCGAATCTCGTCGTCCGCTCGATGTGGGGGATCTTCCCGAGCCCCCGTATTCACTCCGGGTGGAGTGGCCGAGAGGCGAGGCAACGGCCTGCAAAGCCGTCTACACGGGTTCAAATCCCGTCTCCACCTCCAAGGACGATTAGCTCAGCGGGAGAGCGCTTCCCTGACACGGAAGAGGTCACTGGTTCAATCCCAGTATCGTCCACTGGACCCTCGGGTCCCTGGATCTTCGGATCCCCCGCGCGATTAGCTCAGCGGGAGAGCGCTTCCCTGACACGGAAGAGGTCACTGGTTCAATCCCAGTATCGCGCACGCAGTACCCGCACCCTCGGGTGTACCCGCGCGATTAGCTCAGCGGGAGAGCGCTTCCCTGACACGGAAGAGGTCACTGGTTCAATCCCAGTATCGCGCACCACACGAAGCCCCCGGCCGCTCCTCGCGGCCGGGGGCTTCTTCGTGCGCTCAGGAGGAGAAGAGCATGCGGCCGAAACCGCGGGGACGGTGGCCGTGGTGGCCGCCGTGGTGCGGGGCGCCCCAGGCCGGAGCGGCGGGCTGCGCCGGGTAGGCCGGCGGGGCGGGCGGCGCCTGCTGCACCCACTGCGCCTCCAGGCGGGTCAGCGCCTCCAGCTCGCCGTAGTCCAGGAAGATGCCGCGGCAGCCGCTGCACTGCTCGATCTGGACACCGTTGCGGTTGTAGGTGTGCATGGGCGCATGGCACTTGGGACACTGCATGCTGGACTCAACTCCCTGCCTTCGGATGGGACTCTCACCCTAGGGGGACGCCTGCGGAGCCAACTCGGTTCGGACCGAGGCGATTCGGGCACACGTGTCGATCATCACGTCCTCCACCTCGTCCAGCGCCCGCCCCTCCACGGTCGACTTCGCCACGGCGAGGGCGGCGGTCTGCACCGTCAGGGCACGGGCCGGCCCGTCGAGCCGCACCCAGGGGTCGGCCGGGCCCGCGCCGGTCTCCGCGGGGCCTGTGGTCGCCGGGCCGCCGGCCGCCTCGTACGCGCCGAGGAAGCGCGACCAGACCTCCGGCGGCAGCAGCCCGGCCGCGAACCACGCCGCGGGACGGGCCAGGTCCCAGGCCGGGTCGCCGGTCCCCAGGTCGTCCACGTCGATCAGCCGCCAGCACGGGCCACCGCCCGGCCGCACCAGCTGACCGAGATGGAAGTCGCCGTGACACAGCGCCGGGCGGCCCCCGCCCGTGTCCCCGGCCGGAAGGGTGGCCCACGCGGCCAGCACCGTGGCCGCGGCCGGATGGTCCGGAGCCGTACGACGCATCCGCTCCACGGCCAGCGCCACCTTGACCCGCGCTCTCATCGGCGGCAGGCCGGGCGGCACCGGAGTCCGGTGCAGCAGGGCCAGCAGCCGCCCGGCCTCCTCCCAGGGAGCCGCGTCCGGGTCCTCCGGGTCGACCGGCACCCCGAAGGGCCAGAACGTCAGCGGACGGCCGTCCGCCGGCTCGTCAGGCCCGTCCGACAGTGTCCCCGGTCCCGGTACGGGCGGCAGCAGGACGCCGGCCAGGGCCGGCAGGCCGGCGAGCGCGACCCGCGCCCGCAGCTGTGCCGTGTCGCTGTCCGGCGCGTGCGCCTTCAGGACCACTCCCCCGTGCCGGACGACCGTGCCGTCGTCCCGGTCCGCGAGAAGGGAGACGGGACAGGCGCACGTCCGGCCGGCCACGTCGGCCACGTCCGCCTCAGCCGCGTCGAGCGGGTGCGCGGCGGCGCGGGCGAGGGCGTGCAGCTTCCGGAGCGCGGTGTCGTCCACGCGGGGAGCCTACGCGGCGACCGCGCAGCGCCGCGGGCGCGGGCCCGGGCGCGACCGCTCCCGTACCGGGAAGCGCGAGGGCCGGTCAGCTCCCCAGCTGACCGGCCGCACGCTGCCGTCCGCCGCACCCCCGTCCCCACGGGGCTGAAGGCTCGATGTCCCCGACCCGGGCCGCTCTCCCGGGTCCGGGGCGCCGCTCAGCGCCCCAGCATCACGCCCACGGACGACGCCTGTGTGACCACCGCTTCCCAGCCGCCGAAGACGACCACGAGCAGGGTCGCGAGAGGGAGGACCATGGCGGTCGCCACCAGCGGGTGACGGCGGCCGGAGGGGCGGGGGGCCATCCGCGGGGCCGGGTACGCCATGGTTCCTCTCCTGTCGTGTCTGGACGCGGCGGGTGCGGTGACCTCGGGGGACGAGTGCTGCACCCGCCGCTCGACCTCAAATCTAGGCAGCGTCGGCCGCCCGGACGTCATGCCCGCGTACCGACTTCCGGGCCTCCCGGAGGATGACGCCCCGCCGCCCGGCGTACTCCCCTGGGTGGAGACGGCTCCCCCGGAATGAGGGTCTTCCCGGAAGGGTCCCCCGAGGCCGCGTGACGTCCCTCACGTTTGCCGCCCGGCCCCGGGGTGTCGCCAGGGCCTCGGACCAACCACGCTGATACGAAGGGGTGTTGACGGCCGCGCGGGCTGACCGGGCCTCAAGTGTGCCCCTCAGCACTGACAATCGAAGCGGCCGCGAGGGCGCGGCCTGTGAGCACGCCGGGGCGGCGGTACGTAAGCTGTGCCACGTCGAACGGACGAGGGGACGGACATGGCGATGATGCGGCTCCGGCGCGAGGACCCGCGGATCGTCGGGTCGTTCCGGCTCCACCGCAGGCTGGGAGCCGGCGGCATGGGAGTCGTGTACCTGGGCTCCGACCGGCGCGGTCAGCGCGTGGCGCTCAAGGTGATCCGGCCCGACCTGGCCGAGGACCAGGAGTTCCGCTCCCGGTTCGCCCGCGAGGTCTCCGCCGCCCGGCGGATCCGCGGCGGCTGCACCGCCCGGCTCGTCGCCGCCGACCTGGAGGCCGAGCGCCCCTGGTTCGCCACCCAGTACGTGCCCGGACCCTCCCTGCACGACCGCGTCGCCGAGGAGGGCCCGCTGCGGGCCGCCGACGTCGCCGCCATCGGCGCCGCCCTCTCCGAAGGGCTCGTCGCCGTGCACGAGGCCGGCGTCGTCCACCGCGACCTCAAGCCGTCCAACATCCTGCTCTCCCCCAAGGGCCCGCGGATCATCGACTTCGGGATCGCCTGGGCCACCGGCGCCAGCACCCTGACCCACGTGGGCACCGCCGTGGGATCGCCCGGCTTCCTCGCCCCCGAACAGGTCCGGGGCGCGGCCGTCACCCCCGCCACCGACGTCTTCTCGCTCGGGGCCACCCTGGCGTACGCCGCCATGGGCGACTCCCCGTTCGGCCACGGCAGCTCGGAGGTCATGCTCTACCGCGTCGTCCACGAGGAGCCGCAGCTCCACGGCGTACCCGACGCGCTCGCCCCGCTCGTCCGGGCCTGCCTCGCCAAGGATCCGGAAGAGCGCCCCAGCACCCTCCAGCTGTCCATGCGGCTCAAGGAGATCGCCGCACGCGAGGCCCAGGGGCTGCCCGCCGCGCCCCGGGCGCCCGGCCAGCGGGAACGCGTCGAGGAGCGCAGCACGCTGCGGCCCACCGAGCGGTACACCGAACGCAGCACGGAGCGGTCCGGCGGGCGGACCGGTGAGGGGGGTGCGGGTGACCGGCCCACCGGCGGGCACGGGCGTGCGACGGGCGCCCGGCCGTCCGGGTCCCGGCCGTCCTCCCCCCGTACGGGAGCGGGCTCGCGGGCCGCGAAGCCCCGCCCCGGCACGCGGCCCGGGGCGCGCAACACCTCCACCGGGCGCCGGCCCGCCAACCCTCGGCTGCTGCGTCAGCGGCTCTTCGTCTTCGTCGTCGTGACGCTCGTCGTCGCCCTGGGCATCGCCGCGGCGCAGGCGCTGCAGGGGTAGGCGCGGCGGGGGCAGGCGCTGCGCGGGCAGGTGGGTTACGGCTGCGGGCGGCCGCTCGTGACCGCGTAGAACGCCACGGCCGCCGCCGCGCCCACGTTCAGCGAATCCACCCCGTGCGCCATCGGGATGCGCACCCACTCGTCCGCCGCGCGCAGCGCCTGCGTCGACAGGCCCTCGCCCTCCGCGCCCAGCATCAGCGCGACCCGGTCGAGGCGGTGCGGCGCGGCCTCGTCGATGGACGTGGCCTGCTCCGCCGGGGTCAGCGCGAGCACCTTGAAGCCCGCCTCCCGTACGGTCTCCAGACCGCGCGGCCAGGTTTCCAGGCGCGCGTACGGGACGGAGAACACCGCGCCCATCGACACCTTCACCGACCGGCGGTAGAGCGGATCGGCGCAGTCCGGGGAGAGCAGCACGGCGTCCATGCCGAGCGCGGCGGCACTGCGGAAGATGGCACCGATGTTGGTGTGGTCGTTGACCGACTCCATGACCGCGACGCGGCGGGCCGAGGCGAGCAGTTCCGTCGCGTCCGGCAGCGGCTTGCGCTGCATCGAGGCCAGGGCGCCGCGGTGCACGTGATAGCCCGTGACGCGCTCGGCGAGGTCCGGCTGCACCGCGTACACCGGGGCCGGGACCTCGTCGATCACGTCCCGCATGGCGTCGACCCACTTGGCCGACAGCAGCATCGACCGCATCTCGTACCCCGCCTGCCGCGCGCGGCGGATCACCTTCTCGCCCTCGGCGATGAACAGCCCCTCGGCGGGCTCGCGCCGGCGGCGCAGTTCGACGTCGGTCAGACCGGTGTAGTCGCGCAGGCGCGGGTCGTCGGGGTCGTCGATCGTGATGAGTTCGGCCACGGGGTGATACTGCCTTGTCCGGTGGGTGGTGCCAATGCGTGCGGGCTGAGGGCGGGGCGGGACGCCCGTGGTCACTTCACCAGCTTGTCGGGGCCCTCGTTCACGACGTCGCCGATGACGATGACCGCCGGCGGGCGGACCTCCTGGGCCTTCACGGTCTCGGCGACCGTCGCGAGCGTCGCGTCGACGCGGCGCTGGGTGGCCGTGGTGCCCTCCTGGACCAGGGCCAGGGGCGTGTCCGGGGACTTGCCGTGGGCGATCAGCGCCTCCGCGATCTTTCCGATCTTGTCGACGCCCATCAGGATCACGAGGGTCCCGGTGAGCTTCGCGAGGGACGCCCAGTCCACCAGGGACCGCGGGTCGTCGGGGGCCACGTGGCCGCTGACCACCGTGAACTCGTGCGCCACCCCGCGGTGCGTGACCGGGATGCCCGCGGCGCCCGGCACCGAGATCGAGCTGGAGATGCCCGGCACGACCGTGCAGGCGATGCCCTCGGCGGCCAGTGCCTGGGCCTCCTCCATGCCGCGGCCGAAGACGAACGGGTCGCCGCCCTTGAGGCGGACGACCGACCTGCCCTGCTTGGCGTGCTCGATCAGCGCGTTGTTGATGGCCTCCTGGGCCATGAATCGGCCGTACGGGATCTTCGCCGCGTCGATCACCTCGACGTGCGGAGGGAGCTCCGACAGCAGGTCGCGCGGGCCCAGTCGGTCCGCGATGACGACGTCCGCCTCGGCGAGGAGCCGGCGGCCCCGGACGGTGATCAGGTCGGGGTCGCCCGGGCCGCCGCCGACGAGCGCGACGAACGGGGTGCGGGAGCGGTGGGAGGGAGCCGTGATCGAGCCGTCGCGGAGGCTCTCGACGACGGCGTCCCGGACGGCCGCCGAGCGGCGCGGGTCGTGGCCCGTGAGGACGGCGACGGTCACGCCCTCGCTGTGGCCGGTGGCCGGGGTCCAGGCGGTGGCCGCCTCCGCGTCGTCGGAACGCACGCACCAGGTGCGGGTCCGCTCGGCCTCGGCGGAGATGGCGGCGTTCGCCACCGGGTCGGTGGTGGCGACGAGGGCGTACCAGGCGTCGGCCAGGTCCCCTTCCTCGTAGCGGCGCTTGATCCAGGTGATCTCGCCGGCCTCGGCCATCGCGTCCACGGACGGGGTGGCGGACGGCGAGATCAGGGTGATCGACGCGCCTGCCGCGATCAGGGCCGGGAGCCGGCGCTGGGCGACCTGGCCGCCGCCGAACACGACGACGCGGCGGCCGGCGAGGCGCAGTCCGACGGGGTAGGCGGGGTGCTCGGCGGGGACGGCGTGCTCGGCCATGGTGCGGGCGGCTCCTTGAAAAGGGGCGGTGTGTGCCCCAAACGATATCGGTGACCTGCGGGTTTCTCGCTGTGACGGATCTCCCCCGGGGCCGAGCGCCGTCGGTCGGTGCGAGGGGGGACGCGCACGGCCCCCACTCCCGGTGGGCGGGAGTGGGGGCGCGTGGCTGCTACTTCTCCGTGACGCCCGCGGAGTCGAACGTGGCGACCTCGTGCATCGCCCGCGCGGCGCTCTGCACCACCGGGAGCGCCAGGAGGGCTCCGGTGCCCTCGCCGAGGCGCAGGTCCAGGTCGACCAGGGGGCGCAGGCCCAGCTTGTTGAGGGCGGCGACATGGCCCGGCTCGGCGCTGCGGTGGCCCGCGATGCAGGCGGCCAGCGACTCGGGGGCGATGGCACGGGCCACGAGGGCGGCCGCGCCGGTGGAGACGCCGTCGAGGATGACCGGGGTACGGAGCGAGGCCGCGCCCAGGATCAGGCCGACCAGCGCCGCGTGCTCCAGGCCGCCGAGCGCCGCGAGGACGCCGATCGGGTCCGCCGGGTCCGGCTTGTGCAGGTCGAGGGCGCGGCGGACCACGTCCACCTTGCGGGCGTGCATCTCGTCGTTGATGCCCGTGCCGCGGCCGGTGACCTCGGTCGGGTCCACGCCCGTGTAGACGGAGATGAGGGCCGCGGACGCGGTGGTGTTGGCGATGCCCATCTCACCCGTGAGCAGCGCCTTGTTGCCGGCGGCGACGAGGTCGCGGGCGGTCTCGATGCCCACCTCGACGGCCGCGACCGCCTCCTCGCGGGTCATGGCCTGGGTGATCGTGAAGTCGGCGGTGCCCGCGCGGACCTTGCGCGGCAGCAGGCCCGGCGTCGCGGGGAGGTCGGTGGCGACGCCCACGTCGATGACGCAGACCTCGGCGCCCACCTGGTTCGCGAAGGCGTTGCAGACCGCCCCTCCGCCGAGGAAGTTCGCGACCATCTGGCCGGTCACCTCCTGCGGCCAGGCGGTGACGCCCTGGGCGTGCACCCCGTGGTCGCCGGCGAAGATCGCCACGGCGGCCGGCTCCGGGATCGGCGGCGGGCAGATCCGGGAGAGGCCCGAGAGCTGGGCGGAGATGATCTCCAGCATGCCCAGGGCGCCCGACGGCTTGGTCATGCGCTTCTGGCGCTCCCACGCCTCGCCGAGCGCCTTGGCGTCCAGCGGGCGGATGTTGGCGACGGTCTCCTGGAGCAGGTCGTGCGGCTCCTCGCCGGGCAGGGCACGGCGTCCGTACGTCTCCTCGTGGACGACCCAGGACAGCGGGCGGCGCTTGGACCAGCCCGCCTGCATCAGCTCCGGCTCCTCCGGGAACTCGTCGACGTAGCCGACGCACAGGTACGCGACCACTTCGAGGTGCTCGGGCAGGCCGAGGGCGCGGACCATCTCACGCTCGTCGAAGAAGCTGACCCAGCCGACGCCGAGGCCCTCGGCGCGGGCGGCGAGCCACAGGTTCTCGACGGCGAGCGCCGAGGAGTACGGGGCCATCTGCGGCTGCGTGTAGCGGCCGAGGGTGTGGCGGCCGCCCCGGGTCGGGTCGGCGGTCACGACGATGTTGACCGGGGTGTCGAGGATGGCCTCGATCTTCAGTTCCTTGAACTGCTTCGCCCGGCCCTTGGGGAGGGACTTGGCGTACGCCTCGCGCTGGCGCGTGGCGAGCTCGTGCATCGTCCGGCGGGTCTCGGCGGAGCGGATGACGACGAAGTCCCAGGGCTGCGAGTGGCCGACGGAGGGGGCCGTGTGGGCGGCCTCCAGGACGCGCAGGAGCACCTCGTGCGGGATGGGGTCGGAGCGGAAGCCGTTGCGGATGTCGCGGCGCTCGCGCATCACGCGGAGCACGGCCTCCCGCTCTGCCTCGTCGTAACCGGGGGCACGGTCGGGGGACGCGCCGGCGGTCTGATCCTGGGCCTCTCGCGTCTCGGGGGCCGGCTCCTGGGTGGCCTGCGCCTCGGCGACCTGCGCCTCGGCGGCCGGGTTCTGGGGGGTCGGGTCCTGGGCGACCTGCGCCTCGGCGGTCGTGTCCTGTGCGACCTGCGCCTCGGCGGGGGTCGCCTCGGCCGTCGAAGCCTCGGCCGGCGGCTCCTCGGTGGGCAGCGTTTCGGCGGGCAGCGCGTCGGGGGCGGGCTCCGCGGCGGGAGCCGTCTCGGCGGACTGCGCGTCCGGGGCGACCACCGCGGCCGACTGGGCCTCGGCCGGCGGCTCCTCGGCGGGGAGGGCCTCGGCCACCGGGGCCTCGGCGGGCTGGGCCTCGGCGGGCTGGGCCTCGGCGGGCTGGGCCTCGGCGGGCAGCTCTTCGACCGTGGGCGCCTGAACCACGGGTGCCTCGGGCGAGGCGGCTTCGGGCGCGGACGCTTCGGGCAGCGGCTGCTGGGCGGCCGGGGACTCGGCCGCCGGGGCCTCGGGAGTGGCCTGCTCGGCGGCGGGGGCCGCGTCCGACGGGGCCTGGCTCACCGGCTCCTGAGTGACCGGCTCCTGGGGCGCGGGGGCCTCCGCCGCCGCGTCCTCCACGACCACGACCGCGGCGGGACCCTCCTGGGCGGCGGCCGGGGTCTCCTCGGCGGGAACCGGGGCCGGGGCCTCCGCCACGGGGGCGGCCTCGACCGGGACCTGCGCCACCGGCTCCGCCTCCGGCTCGCGCGGGGCGGGGACCTCGGCGACGGGCTCGGGAGCCTGTTCGGCCACGGGCGCCTCAGCGGGAGCCTGTTCGGCCACGGGTGCCTCGGCGACGGCCGGGGCCGGCTCCTCGGCGGATGCGGGGGCCGGGGCGGGCTGCTCCGCGACCGGGACGGCCTCCGGCTCGGGCTGCGGGGTCGGGGCGAGATGCGGGGTCGTCGGGACGGAGCCCTCGACCGGAACGAACTGGGCGACCGGCGGGACGACCGTTTCTGCGGGGGCGGCTTCCGCGGGGGCGGCGACGGGCTCCTGGGGCTGCGCCGGCCACGGCATCGCGCCCTGCGGCGCGGTCTGCTGGTCCTGGGGCGCGGCCGGCTGGTCCTGCGCCGGCACGTCGAAGTACTGCGGGCCCTCGGTCGGCGGGCCCGGCGTGCGGACCGGGATCGGGGCGGGCGCCGTCGCCGCGACCGGGGCGGGCTGCGGGGCAGGAGCGGCGGGGCCGCGGTCGGCCAGCGAGCGCACCACACCGGCACCGGCCTCGGGGACGGGCGGGCCCATGTGCAGGGGGCGGCGGGCGGGCGGCGGGGTCGGCGCGCCGGCCTCCGGCATGCGGACCGCGCCCAGGTCGACGGAGCCGGAGTCACGGCCCGCGGCCTCATGGGCACCGGTGTCGAGGACCCCCGGCTCGTAACCGTGGTCGAACCCCGGCTCCATGGGCACGCCGTGCGCCGGAGTGCCCTGCTGGGGGACCTGCACACCGTGCGGCGGGGTGCCGGTCACCTGCTCGATGGGGGCGGTGAGCGGGTCGACCGGGGCGGGCACCGCCACCGGCGGGGCGGGCTGGACGCCCGGCTGGTGCTCGCTCCAGGCACCCTGCGAGCCCGGCATCAGGAGCAGGTCGTCGTCCTCGGCTGCGTTCTCGGAGGGGTCCAGGAAGGTGTACGCCTCCGGAGCGGGGATGCCCGGCTGCTCGACCATGCCTGCGTTCTCCGGCAGCCCCTCGCCCGGGATCTGGCCGGTGTCCGTCATGCTGCGTACCCCTCGCCCATCGGTTGTGCTCCTTCAGACCTTGCCCGTCAACAAGAACGAGCGTGCGCGCCGCGCGGCACGAGGCACGCGGACACCCATGCATTGTCGCGGCCTCGGGCCATCGTGGCAGGCGGATCCGCCACGGTGCGCTGTGGACTGCGCCACGTCGCGCCGTCCCCCACTGCTCCGTACCACATCAGCGGCCCAATGGGGCCACAACTTCCGGACATTGGAGGCCAAACCGCCTCACGCCTGGGTGCGGTACAACAATCGGCCAGCCTACCCCGCCCCGCCGACAACGCGATCACGGGTGGGGCCTCAGGTCCTGCGGCCGGACAGGAGGAAGACGACGGAGCGGGCGCGCTCGGTCCAGTCGCCCGGGTCGAGGCCGACGGTCTGGAGCAGGGCGCATTCGACGTCGTAACCGCCCTCGGCGAGGGCGGCGCCGACGGCCTCGGCCTCGTCGCGGGTGGCGGCGTGCGCGACGATCCGCTCGGGCCTGCGGTCGGTGCAGGCGGTGACGACGGGGACTCCCCCGCCGCCGATGCGGACGACGTCCGGCTCGGGCAGGCTCTCCAGGACGTGCGGCGCGCGGCCGTGGACGGTCTGGAGCTGGACGCCGGCGCCGCGGGCGGCGGCCGAGGTCCGGGCGCAGGCCTCCGGGTCGAGGTCGACGGCGATGACGGCGGCGCCGAAGCGGGCGGCGTCGACGGCGAAGGTGCCGTCGGCGCAGCCGATGTCCCAGACGAGGTCGCCGATCCGGGGGCCGAGGCGGGCGAGTTGGGCGGCGCGCAGGGTGGCGTCCTGGCCGGTGCGGCCGCCGGTCTCCCCGGTGGGCAGGGCCCAGCCGCGTACGGCGGGCGTGTCGTGGCCCATGAGCCAGCCTCCGGCGGTGCTGACGCCGATGCCGCCGATGACGAGGACGACGTTGGGGTCGCGCCAGGCGTGGTCGGCGGCCTTGTCGGAGGTGAGGACGCTGACCTGTTCGCGTTCGGTGCCGAGGGCCTCGCAGATGACGAAGGTGCGGTGGACGCCGTCGAGGAGGAGGGCGAGTTCGGCGGGTCCCGCGCCGGGCGAGGTGAGGACGGCGACCTTGGGGTGGGCGCGGCAGACGTTGACGGCGCGGCGCAGGGTGCGCTGGTGGGCGACGACGATCCGGGCGTCGTCCCAGGGCATGCCGGCGCGGGCGAAGGCGGCGGCGACGGAGGAGACGGCGGGGACGACCTCGACCTCGAGGCCGTGTTCGGGGGCCCGCAGGGTGCGGACGACGCCGAAGAAGCCGGGGTCGCCGTCGGCGAGGACGACGGCGGTGCCGCGGTGGGCGGCGATGCGGCGGGCGGCGAGGTCGACGCTGCCGAGGCGGACGCGTTCGGCGGTGGGCGGCACTTCGGGCAGCGCCAGGTGGTGCGCGGCGCCGGCCACGAGGGTGGCGGCGGCGAGGGCGGACCGGGCCGCCGCGGTGAGGGGTGAGCCGTCCCAGCCGATCACCGTGACCCGGTCGGCCATCTGTGTCTGTCTCCCTCAGGTCGTGCAGGTCAGGGGCTGGTCCGAGCCTACCGGGGCGGTCAGCTCCAGTCGGCGTAGGTGGAGTAGCCGGCCTCGGACATCTGGTCGGCGACGCCGTCGAGGTCCTCGGGGAGGAGGCTCCAGACGATGAGGTCGGTGCGGATGTCGGTCCACTCGCCGGACTCGGTCTGGCTGCGCGCTATCCATGCGTTGCGCAGGACGCCCTCGCTGATGCAGCCGATCTTCTGGGCGACCTGCTGGGAGGCGGTGTTGTCGGCGGCGGTGCGCAGTTCGAGCCGTTCGAAGCCGCGGTCGCCGAAGAGCCACTGGGCGACGGCGAGGACGGACTCGGTGGCGTATCCCTCGCCGCGGGCCCAGGGGGCGGTCACGTAGGCGACCTCGGTGGCGCGGGTGCGCCAGTTGGTGTTGTGGAGGTGGACGGTGCCGACGAGGCGCTGGGTGAGGAACTCGGTGACGGCGAAGACGATGCCGCGGCCTTCGGTGCGTTCCGCAGGAGCGATCCTGCGGACCCATGTCTCGGCGTCCGCACGGGTGTACGGGTGCGGTACGGAGGTCCAGGCGACGACGAGTTCGTCGTTCATCATCTCCACGAAGGCGGGGATGTCGGCCTCTTCGTACGCGCGCAGCACCAACCGGTCCGTGCTGATGGAGATGGACGGGAAGGTCGTAGTCATGCGCAGCTCCATACGTGAAGACCGTGAACGCACAGCATGCAGCATGGGGATGCCGCCGCGCATGCGCGGGTGAGCCGAAGGCCCCGCGTGCCGGACGGGGCGCGCGGGGCCTTCGGTGCGGGGGCGGTACCGCCGGGACTACTTCGCGGGGGTGCCGAAGGCCGGGACGACCGAGCCCTTGTAGGTGTCCTCGATGTACTTCTTCACCTCGGGCGAGTTGAGGAGCTTGACGAGCTTCTGGACGCGGGCGTCCTTCTCGTTGCCCTCCTTGACCGCGAGGAAGTTGGCGTAGGGGTTGCCCTCCGCCTTCTCCAGGACCAGGGCGTCCTTGGCGGGCTGGAGCTTGGCCTCGATGGCGTAGTTGCCGTTGATGACGGCGGCGTCGACGTCGTTCAGGGCGCGGGGCACGGTGGCGGCCTCCAGCTCCTTGAACTCCAGGCCCTTCTTGTCGGTGATGTCGGAGAGCTTGGCGTCGGTGCCGACGCCCGCCTTGAGGGTGATGAGCCCGTTGTCGGCGAGCAGGTGGAGGGCGCGGCCCTCGTTGGTGGTGTCGTTGGGGACGGCGACGGTCTGGCCGGCCTTGATGTCCTTCACCGACTTCAGGCTCTTGGAGTAGAGGCCGAGCGGCTCCAGGTGGACGTTCGCCACCGGGACGATGTGGGTGCCGTTCTTCTTGTTGAAGTCGTCGAGGTACGGCTTGTGCTGGAAGAAGTTGGCGTCGACCTGGCCGGTCTCGGTGGCGGTGTTCGGCAGGACGTAGTCCGTGAACTCGCGCACCTCCAGCTTCAGGCCCTCCTTCTCGGCGAGGTTCTTCTTGACGAAGTCCAGGATGTCGGCGTGCGGCGTCGGGGACGCGGCGACGACGAGGGGCTTGTCGGCGGAGCCGGCGCCGTCCTTGGTGGAGGACGGGTCGGAGGAGGTGCCGCAGGCGGTGAGGCCGAGGGCGAGGGCGGCGGTGGCGGCGATGCCGGCGGTGAGCTTGATGTTCTTGCGCACGAAGAGTGCCTCTTTCCGGTGGAGCGGTGGTCGCCTGGACAACAAGTCCGGGCTCTTCTTCGGGGTACGAAGTCGGGGGGTGCCGTTACGCGGTGCGGCCGCGGCGGGCGAGGAGGCGGACGATCCCGTCGCCGATGAGCTGGACGACGGTGACGATCACGACCAGGACGACGACGGTGACCAGCATGAAGGTGGTGTCGAAGCGCTGGTATCCGTAGGTGACGGCCTTGGAGCCGAGTCCTTCGCCGCCGACCGCGCCGGCCATCGCGGAGTAGCCGATGAGCACGATCACGGTGGTGGTGACGGCGGAGACGAGGGAGGGCAGGGCCTGCGGGAGCAGGACCTTGCGGACGATGGTGGGGATGCCGCCGCCCATGGCCTGGACGGCCTCGACGAGCCCGTGGTCGACCTCGCGGATCGCGGTCTCGACGAGCCGTGCGAAGAAGGGGATGGCGCCGATGGCGAGCGGCACGATCATCGCGGTCGGACCGATGAAGGTGCCGACGACGAGGGTGGTGAAGGGGATCAGCGCGATCAGCAGGATGATGAAGGGCAGCGAGCGGCCCACGTTCACGATCGCGCCGACGACCTTGTTCACCGGCAGGTTCTGCAGCAGTCCGCCCTTGTCGGTGAGGACGAGGAGGATGCCGAGCGGGAGGCCGCCGATGACGGTGACGACGGTGGCCCACAGGACCATGTAGAGGGTGTCGACGGTGCCCTGCTCGAGCAGCGGCTGCATCTCGGACCAGGTCACTTGGCACCTTCCTTCGCCAGGACCGGGGCCTCGGCGGGCGCCGGGCGGTCCTCGGGTTCGACGATCTCGATCTGGAGGCCCTGCTCGCGCAGGAAGCCGACCGGGACGACGTTGTCCTCGTAGCGGCCGGGGAGTTCGATCCGCATGCGGCCGATCTGGCGGTCGCCGACGGTGTCCATGGCGGCGCCGAGGATCGAGATGTCGATGTTGTACGTACGGGAGAGCTGGGAGATCACCGGCTGGGTGGCGGTCTCGCCGTGGAAGGTGACGTCCACGACGGTCCGGTCGGGGCCGGTGGCGGCGCCGCTGACGGGGAAGAGCTCGGCGGCCAGCTGGGAGCCGGGGGTGGCGAGCAGTTCGCCGACGGTGCCTGCCTCGACGATGCGGCCCTTCCGCATGAGGGCGGCGGAGTCGCAGATGGTCTTGACGACGTCCATCTCGTGCGTGATGAGCAGGACGGTGAGGCCGAGCTGCTGGTTGAGGTCGCGCAGCAGCTGGAGGATGGAGCGGGTGGTCTCCGGGTCGAGGGCGCTGGTGGCCTCGTCGGAGAGGAGGACCTTGGGCTTGCCGGCGAGGGCGCGGGCGATGCCGACGCGCTGCTTCTGGCCGCCGGAGAGCTGGCCGGGGTAGGCCTTGGCCTTGTCGGCGAGGCCGACGAGGTCGAGGAGTTCCAGGGCGCGGCGGCCGCGTTCGGCGCCGGAGACGCCGAGGATCTCCAGGGGCAGCTCGATGTTGTCCTTGACGGTGCGCGAGGACAGCAGGTTGAAGTGCTGGAAGACCATGCCGATGCTGCTGCGGGCGCGGCGCAGGTCCTTGCCGGCGCGGCGGCTCTTGCCGGCGAGGGCGGTGAGGTCGACGCCGTCGACGGTCACGGTGCCGGAGGTGGGGCGCTCCAGGAGGTTGACGCAGCGGATGAGCGAGGACTTTCCGGCGCCGCTCTGGCCGATCACGCCGAAGACCTCGCCCTCGCGGACATGGAGGTCGACGCCGTCCAGAGCGGTGACCTGGCGGCCTCGCGACTCGTAGACCTTGGTCAGGCCCGAAGTGGTGATCACAGGTTTTCCGTCACTGTCGAGTGCGCGGCGCGGGGTCCGCCGTGCACGGGGCATTCGTCGTTCGGACAGTCAGGCGCAGGCGGTCGCTGTCGCGGCTGGTGGCCGGGAGGCAGCGCGTGCGCGGGGCGGGGCTCGGTCCGGGACCCGGGGGTGCGGACCGGCTCGGCCGTCGGGGACTCGCTTCGGGGCGCGGGTCTCTGGCGGGGGCCCTCAGATGGCGCACATTCGACACATACAACGAGCACCGGGCGGCGTGATCGCCTCGGTCGCAAGGGTGCGGCTGCTCGTCGTGGTCATGGCTGCAAGTAAAGCATGCACATGTGCGAACGAAAGCGGAGTGTCCGTATAGCGGACAGGAGTGAGACGCCATGCGGACAGTCCGGTCGGGCCGGGCGGGGCGGGCCGGCCCCGCTTCCCCGTGGCCGGCCTGGCACGGCATCGGTCCCCACGGGGGGCGCGCCGGGGCCGTTCGCACGCGCGGTTGTGGCCAAGGCCACGGTGTCCGGGCTCCGGCGTCCGGGGGCCGCGCGCATCGGGCCATTCGGCCCGTAATACCCTCGGGCGCATGCTTGACGCCCTGACGGTCGCGGTCTCGGTGGCCGCGCTCGCCCTCGCCGCCTGGTGCGGCTTCGCCTTCACCCGGGACCAGCCCACCAAGGACTGGCACTTCATCGGCATGGCCGTGGTGACCTTCCTCGCCCTGGTGCAGCTGGTGGTCGGCATCGTGCAGCTGGCGCGCGGCGAGAAGGCCGAGGAGGGCGCGACGATCTTCGTCGCCTATCTGCTGGGCTCGCTGTGCGCGGTGCCCGCGGCCGGTCTGCTGTCGCTGACCGAGCGCAGCAAGTGGGGCTCGGCGACGGTGGCGGCCGGTGCGGTGGTCCTCGCCGTGCTCGAAGTGCGTCTCCACGACATCTGGACGGTGGGCTGACCATGACCGCGACCGAGGGTGCCGGCCGTCTGGTCAAGGGGCCGGGCATGCTGCTGGTGTGGCTGTACGGCGTGATGTCGGTGGGGGCGGTCTCCCGCTCGGTCTACCAGATCGCCACCGAGTTCGACCGGGCGCCGCTCGCGTACGCCCTGTCGGCGGTGGCGGCCGTCGTCTACGCCTTCATCACCTACACGCTGGTACGGGGCGGGGAGACGGCCCGGAAGGCGGCGCTCGTGTGCTGCGCCGCCGAGCTCGCCGGTGTGCTGACCGTGGGGACCTGGACGCTGGTCGAGCCGTCGGCGTTCCCGGACGCGACGGTCTGGTCGGACTACGGCTACGGCTACATCTTCATCCCGGTGCTGCTGCCGCTGACCGGCATCTGGTGGCTGCGCCGCTCCCGCAGGGCCTGAGCCGCTGCCGACGCCGGCCGGTCGGCCTGAGCCGCTGCCGGACGCGGCCGGTCGGTCTGAGCCGCTGCCGGACGCGGCCGGTCGGCCTGAGCCGCTGCCCGACGCGGCCGGTCCCGGCCTGAGTCGCTGCCGGACGCGGCCGGTCCCGGCCGGAGCCGTCCGCTAGAGCGCGGCGAGGACGAGGGCGAGCGCGCCGCAGGCGTCGAAGACGCCGCACCACTCCGACCACTGCCGGGGCGCGACCCGCGCCTTCACGAAGTGCACGGCGTCCCACACGGCGTGGCCCAGCCAGCCGGCCGCGAGGACGAGCAGGGCGAGCGTGCCGTCCACGGCCACGGCGAGCAGCGCGACGGCGGCGAAGCCGACGAGAGCGGCGAGCTGTACGGCGAGGACGCGCGGGGGCCGCAGTTCGCCGCGCAGCGCGCCGAAGAACAGGTAGAACAGCGGCATCGCGGCGAGGACCGCCGCGAGGAACGCGGGTGACGGCCCGCCGTCGAGGAACGTGAGGGCCGCCAGGGCCAGGGCGACCAGGGTGGGCCAGCGGTGCGCGAGCGTGTGCATGGGTGCCTCCGGGGCGGACGGACCAGCGGGCGGGCGCGGCGCCTGCGGCCACGCGCGCGTGAGGACCACTGTCCCGGACGTCCCGGGCCGCCGGGAAGCGGTGTGCGGCCCGGTGTCCGTTCCCTTGGGGTACCCGTCCTTCCGGCATAGGGTCGGGCGCATGGCGGAGCGGCTCATGGTGGTGGTCGGCTACGAGGCGGCCGAACTGTTGGACATCGCGTGCGTGACCACGACGCTGGCCATGGCCAACGGGATCGGGGCGCCCGAGGTCCCGTACCGGGTGCTCCTCGCGGGTCCGGGCGGCGGCCCGATGGTCTGCGGCTCGGGCCTCGTCCTCGGCGGCGAGCAGTCCCTCGAACAGCTGACCGGCCCCCTCGACACGCTGATCGTCTCGGGCGGTACGGGCTTCGAGCGGGCGGCCGCGGACACCCGGCTCGTCGGGCACGTGCGGCGGCTCGCGCGGGAGAGCCGGAGGGTGGCGTCGGTGTGCACGGGCGCGGGGGTGCTGGCGGCCGCCGGGCTGCTGGACGGCCGGCGGGCGACCACGCACTGGCGGTTCGCGCGTCAGCTCGCCGAGCGGCACCCGGAGGTGACCGTGGACCCCGCCCCCATCTACGTCCGCGACGGACACGTCTACACGGCGGCGGGGGTCACCAGCGCCCTCGACCTCACCCTCGCCTTCGTCGAGGAGGACCACGGCCCGGAACTGGCCCGCCAGGTCGCCCGGGACCTCGTGGTCTATCTGCAACGGCCGGGCAACCAGGCGCAGATGAGCCTGTTCACCTCGACGCCGCCGGCCCGTGACGACGTGGTCCGGGGGCTCGTCGAGCACATCGCGGCCCATCCTGACGGCGATCTGAGCACACCGGCGCTCGCCGCCCGGGCGGGGGTGACGCCCCGTCATCTGACCCGGCTCTTCACGGAGCAGCTGGGCCGGTCGCCGGGCCGCTATGTGCGGCAGGCCCGCACCGAGGCGGCGGCGCAGCTGCTCGCCTCGACGACGCTGCCGATGGCGGGGGTCGCGGCGCGCTGCGGGTTCGGCAGCGCGGAGGCGCTGCGACAGGCGTTCACCGAGCGGTTCGGGATCGCCCCGTCCCGCTACCGGGCGGCGATGCGGCCCGTCTGAGGAGACGGGCCGCGCAGGAGCGGACGGGACGGGCCGGAGCGGGCTCGGCTAGGCGGCCTTCTCCAGGGTGACGAGGGTGAGGCGGGGGCCGATCTGGCGGGTGGCGACCTGCTCGTATCCCTTGCTGCGGTAGAGCCGCAGGTTGCCCTCGCTACGGTGGCCGGTGAAGAGCTGGAAGCGCTTGGCGGCGGGGGCGGGCTCGCCGGCGAAGTGGCTCTCGATGGCGTCGAGCAGCCGGCCGCCGAGGCCGTGGCGCTGGAGGCGGGGGTGGACGATGAGCTTGGAGATCCGTACGGTGCCGTCCTCGTCGAGCCGGCCGCGTACGGAGGCGACGATCTCGTCGCCGAGGCGGGCGACGAAGCCCCGGCCCTCGACGAGTTCGGCGCGCAGGGCGTCGAGCGACTGGGTGAGCGGCTCGATGGACCAGTCCTGGTAGATCTCGGCCTCGCGCTGGTAGCAGAGGTACTGCAGCTTGAGGATGTGCTCCGCGTCCTGCGCGTCTGCCGCTGAGATGGTCACGCTCATGCCCATGTGCGCATGCCTCCCGCTCACCTGGTCCGCCGTCGGTCTACGGCACCCTTCCCCGTGCGACCGGGGCGGGAACCTCCGCTGCGAGCATTCTGCGCAGGCATCCCAGGCAACGGGAACGCATCGGCCCCAGACTGCCCTGTGAGATACCCAACGCTCCTGCGATTTCCCGGTAGGTGGGGTCGCCGGGGTGCAGCATCGCGGTGAGCAGCCGGGGGCAGTGGCCGGGGGTGCGCCGGACCGCGGCCCGCAGGGTGCGGCGGCGTTCGGCGACGAGGGCGGAGTGTTCGGGCGAGCGTTGTGTCTCGTGCGCCGGCTCGCCCCGGTACGGGCGTTCGCGGGCCGAGGCCCGCCGGGCGCGACGGGCCTCGGCGCGTACGGCCCGGCGCAGCCAGTCGGCGGGGTGTTCCGGGGCGCCGTCCTCCTGGAGCCGTTCCAGGAGGCGCAGCCAGACGGCCTGTTCGAGGTCCCCGGCCTCGACGCCGGCGCTCGGGGCCTCGGCCCGGGACTCGGCGGCGAGCAGGGGCGTGAGGGTGGCGAGCAGCGTCTCGCGGGAGGCGCGGTGCGTGGGGGAGGTCATGCCCGCCACGATGCGGGGCGGGCCGGACCCGGTTGCGGGCCCGGCCGGGAACCACCCGGTCGGCGTACACGGGTGGATATCGGATCCGATATCCACAATCCGAATCCGATCCCGGGCATGGGATCTCGGATCCAATATCCAGGATCCACTCGGCTCCGCTCGGACCCGCTCGGACCCGCACGGATCCACTCGGCTCCGCACGGACCCGCTCGGATCCAATATCCAGGATCCAGCCGCCTCAGCGTGCCGAGAAGTCCGCCGCCGCCAGCAGGGCCGTGTCCGGGTTGTCGGAGAAGATGCCGTCGATCCCGGTGGCGAAGTACCGCTGGAGGGCGCCGAAGGAGTCCCCGTACGCGGCCGGGTCGGTGCCCCGGCGGTGGTCGGCCGGCAGGAAGGTGTTCTCGTTGCGATGGGTGTACGGGTGGAGGATCAGGCCCTTCGCGTGGGCGTCGCGGACCAGGGTGGTGGGGCTGCCGAGCCTGCCGTCCTTGTCCTTGGGGATGACGAGGTCGAGCAGCGGGCCGATGCCCTGGGCGTAGGAGGCGATCCAGGCGAGGCCCTCGGGGGTGATCAGGTCGGCGACGGTGCGCGGGTCGCCGGCCTCGCGGAAGTCCCAGGGCCGGTCGTCGGCGGTCCACAGCAGGACGACGCGCGGGGTGGCGACGAGCTTGGACATGCGCTGCATGCTGGTCGGCTCGAAGGACTGGAGGAAGGTCGGCGAGTCGGCGCGGTGGCGCCCGTAGCGGCGAAGGAGCCGGGCGAGCCGCTCCTCGAGGCCGAGGCCCAGGGAGCGGAAGTAGGTGGGGTGCTTGGTCTCGACGTGCAGCCACACCTCGCGGCCGCGGCGGCGGCCCTCCTGCTCGGCCCAGCGGAGCACCTCCTCGAAGGTGGGGATCGTCCAGCGGCGGTCGTAGAGGGTGTTCTCCTGGCGGGTGGCGGGGATGCGCTCCTTGGCCCGCAGGGTCTTGAGCTCGGCGAGGGTGAAGTCCTCGGTGAACCAGCCGGTGAGGGTGGTGCCGTCGACGGTCTTGGTGGTCTTCCGGGAGGCGAACTCGGGGTGGTCGGCGACATCGGTGGTGCCGGTGATGTCGTTCTCGTGACGGCACACCAGATGGCCGTCCCTGGTGGGGACCAGGTCCTGTTCGATGACGTGGGCGCCCAGGTCGAGGGCGAGCTGGTAGGAGCCGATGGTGTGTTCGGGGCGGTAGCCGCTGGCGCCCCGGTGGGCGATGACGGTGGGGACCGGCAGGGAGCGGTGGCCGCGGCCGGTGCGGTGGGCGGTGCCCGGCTCGGTGTCGGCGGCGACGGCCTGCTGGACGGCCTGCGCGGTGCCGCCGGCGAGGGCGGTGGAGCCGCCCAGGACGGCGGCTCCGGCCGCTCCGAGGACCGCTCGTCGGGCCGGGGTCCGGCGCTCGGGCTGTGTCATGAACACTCCTTGGGTCTGGTCGGTGTGATGTCCCGCACCTGTCAAAGCTGTCCACGACGCTAGGCACTGATGCCCTACGGACGGCAGACCTGGGCGGAACACGTCGGAAACACACGTCAACACGGCGTATCCATTCGGTGAACCCGATGTGCGACCGGACGTGACCCGCGAGTATCGTCGCCAGCTGCACCGTCGGCTCCGCCGAGCCGCCCACCCGACACCGGAGGAACCGTTGTCCCGTCTCGCGATCATGAAGGCCGTCCTGGGCCCGGTCCTGCGCCTCATGTTCCGCCCACGCGTCGAGGGCGCCGAGAACGTCCCCGGCACAGGGCCGGTCATCCTCGCGGGCAACCACCTGACCTTCATCGACTCGATGATCATGCCGATCTGCCTGGACCGCCAGGTGTTCTTCATCGGCAAGGACGAGTACGTCAAGGGCAAGGGCCTCAAGGGCCGTCTGATGGCCTGGTTCTTCACCAGCACCGGCATGATCCCGGTGGACCGCGACGGCGGTCGCGGCGGTGTCGCCGCGCTGATGACGGGCCGTCGGGTCCTGGAGGAGGGCAAGATCTTCTCGATCTACCCCGAGGGCACCCGCTCCCCCGACGGCCGCCTCTACCGCGGCCGTACCGGCATCGCCCGCCTCACCCTGATGACGGGCGCCCCGGTGGTGCCGTTCGCGATGATCGGCACCGACAAGATCCAGCCGGGCGGCGCGGGCATCCCGCGCCCGGGCCGGGTGACGGTCCGCTTCGGCGAGCCGATGGAGTTCTCCCGCTACGAGGGCATGGACCGCGACCGGTACGTGCTGCGGGCGGTGACGGACTCGGTGATGGCGGAGGTCATGCGGCTCTCGGGCCAGGAGTACGTCGACATGTACGCCACCAAGGCGAAGGAAGCGGCGTAACGCACCGATACGACGGAGGGCGCCCCCCGGGATCGGGGGGCGCCCTCCGTCGTATCGACGGGCGTCAGTGCTCCACGCCGTCGGCGAGCTTCTGGCCCTTCAGCAGGAACCAGGCCGCGACCGCCGTCGCCAGGAGGACCGCCGCGCCGACCCCGGCCGCGATGCGCAGGCCGTCGATGAAGGCCTCCTGGGCGGCAAGGACGAGGGCGTCGGCCTGGGCCGGGGCGAGGCCGGCGGACGCCTCGACGGCGCCGCCGAGCGAGTCGTGGGCCGCGGCCGCGGTGCCTTCGGGGATGCCGGCCGGGGTGGCGAAGCCCCGGTAGACACCGGTCACGATGGAACCGAGGAGCGCGATGCCGAGGGCCGCGCCCAGTTCGTACGCCGTCTCGGAGACCGCGGACGCGGAACCCGCCTGCTCCTTGGGGACGCTGGAGAGGATCACGTCGGCGGTGACGGTGAAGGCGAAGCCCGCGCCCACGCCGACGACGAGCAGGCTCGCGCCGAGCAGGGGGTAGCCGGTGTGCTGCCCGATGAGGGTCAGGGCCGCCAGGGCGAGGCCGATCGCGGCCAGGCCGCCCGCGACGACGGACCGCACGGTGAACCGCCGGGCGACATGTCCCGCGATCAGACCGGCCGTCACCGCGCCGACGGCGGCGGGCAGTTCGGCGAGTCCGGCCTCCAGCGGCTGGCGTCCCTGGACCAGCTGGAAGAACTGGGACAGGAAGAACACCAGGCCGGACAGGCCCAGGATGGTCAGCAGGTCGGCGAGGACGGCGGCGGAGAAGCCGCGGTTGCGGAACAGCCGCATGTCCAGGAGCGGGATCGGCAGGGTGAGCTGACGGCGGACGAAGCCGGTCAGGCCACCGATGCCGACGAGCGCGGCGACGGCCACGTCCAGGGTGAGGCCGTGGGAGGCCAGCTCCTTGACCGCGTAGACGACGCCGATCATGCCGACGAGGGACAGGCCGACGCTGGGCAGGTCCCAGGGGCCGGGGTTCGGGTTCTTCGACTCGGGGATCAGCTTGACCCCGATGAGGACCAGAACGGCCATCACCGGCAGGTTGATGAGGAAGACCGACCCCCACCAGAAGTGTTCCAGCAGGAATCCGCCGACGACCGGGCCGACGGCGGCGCCGGCCGAGGCCATGGCACCCCAGATGCCGATGGCGAGACTGCGCTCGCGCGGGTCGTGGAAGAGGTTGCGGATCAGGGCGAGCGTCGACGGCATCAGGGTCGCGCCGGCGACACCGAGCAGGGCGCGGGCCACGATCATCATCTCGGGGCTGGTGGCGTAGGCGTTGAGCACCGAGACCGCGCCGAAGGCCACGGCTCCGGTGAGCAGCAGCTTCTTGCGGCCGATGCGGTCGCCGAGGCTGCCCATGGAGACGAGGAGACCGGCGATGACGAAGGAGTAGACGTCGCCGATCCACAGCAGCTGGGTGCCGGACGGCTTGAGGTCCTCGGAGAGGAACGGGGTCGCCAGGCCGAGCACGGTGGCGTCCACGGCCACGAGCAGCACGGCCAGGACGAGCACGGCGAGGGCGAGCCACCGGCCGGGACGGCGCACGCCCTCGGTATGGCTCTCCTGCTGTACGGTTTCGGTGATCACTGCTCCACGCTCCTGCGCGCTCCGCCGAGCAGCAGCTCGGCGATCATGTACTGGTAGTCCTTGGCGGCGACCCGCCCGTCGGCGATCGCCCAGGCACCCGAACCGACCAGCCCGTAGAAGGCCTCGCTGAGCCAGGCGGGCGTCAGGTCGATCCGGAAGACGCCCTCCTCCTGGCCGCGCCGGAAGAGCCCGGCGATCCGGGCGTCGAGCCGGGCCCAGCCCTCGTTCTGCTGGTCGCCCTCGAAGAGCTGGTTCTCGGTGACGAGGAAGGCCAGCAGCGGCGCGACCGGCTCCGAGGCGCCGACCAGCCTGCGCACCGCCTCGTCGGCGGGCCCCTCGTCGATCCGGGCCGCGTCGAGCGCACCCTCGGTCTCCTCGATGCACATCTGCTCCAGCGCCCGAATGAGCGCGTCCCGCCCCGCGAACTGCCGGTGCAGGGTGGCGCGGCCGATGCCGGCGGCCCGGGCGACCTCGTCCATGGTGGCGGTCGCCTTGCGGGAGAGCAGGGCTGCGGCGGCGTGGAGCACCTGGGTGCGGTCGACTGACATGAGACAACCATACACCGAATGAGACATCAATGTCTCATTCGAAAATCGCATGCCTCACAAGGGCAGGGGGAGGAACGCTGTGGACATGACGAAGCCGCTGCTACTGATCGACGTGGACGGGCCACTGAACCCCTATGCGGCGCAGGCCGAGCGCCGGCCCGAGGGGTACACCACCCACCGGATGAACCCGACGGGCTGGACGGGTGCCAGGCCGCTGCGGGTGTGGCTGAACCCCGGCCACGGGGACGAGCTGCGGAGACTCGCGGGCGCCTACGAGCTGGTCTGGGCGACGACGTGGAAGGGCGAGGCCAACGAGTGGATCGGTCCGCGGCTCGGGCTGCCCGAGCTGCCGTACATCGACTGGCCCCAGATGCACGGAAAGGCCCCTCGCGGGACGTTCTGGAAGACTCAGTACGTCCTGGAGTACGCGGCGGGGCGGCCGTTCGCCTGGGTCGACGACGACATCACGTCGTACGACCACGAGTATGCGGAGCACAACCACCTCGCCGCCGCCCTGTTGCTGCACGTCGATCCCCGGCACGGACTGCTCCGGCCGGACTTCGACGCGCTCGCGGACTGGGCGGCGGCGCTGTGACGCGGGATCTCAGTTCTTGGCGGTGGCCCAGGCGTGCTGGATCACCAGGTCCGCCTTGACCTCGACCAACTGGGTGGCGACCGCCGAGGGGGCCGTGCCGCCCCGGCCGCTGCGGGAGGCGAGGGCGCCGGGCACGTCGAGGACCGTACGGACCTCGGGGGTGAGGTGCTCGGAGATCTTGGCGAACTGCTCGTCGGTGAGCTCGTCGAGCTCCTTGCCCTCCGCCTCGGCGACCTTGACGCACTCGCCGGCCACCTCGTGCGCCACCCGGAACGGCACGCCCTGCCGGACCAGCCACTCGGCGATGTCGGTGGCGAGGGAGAAGCCGGCCGGTGCGAGCTCCTCCATGCGCTCCCGGTGGACCGTGAGGGTGGCCATCATGCCGGTGAAGGCCGGGAGCAGGATCTCCAGCTGGTCGATGGAGTCGAAGACCGGCTCCTTGTCCTCCTGGAGGTCCCGGTTGTAGGCCAGCGGCAGGGCCTTGAGCGTGGCCATCAGACCGGACAGGTTGCCGATGAGGCGGCCGGACTTGCCCCGGGCCAGCTCGGCGATGTCCGGGTTCTTCTTCTGCGGCATGATCGACGAGCCGGTGGAGAAGGCGTCGTGCAGGGTCACGAAGGAGAACTCCTTCGTGTTCCAGATGATGATCTCCTCCGCGATCCGGGAGACGTTCACGCCGATCATCGCCGTGATGAAGGCGAACTCGGCGACGAAGTCCCGCGAGGCGGTGCCGTCGATGGAGTTGCCCGCCGAGCCGCGCTCGAAGCCGAGGTCCTTGGCGACCGCCTCCGGGTCGAGGCCCAGCGAGGAGCCGGCGAGCGCGCCGGAGCCGTACGGGGAGACGGCGGTCCGGGTGTCCCACTGGCGCAGCCGCTCGGCGTCCCGGGACAGCGCCTGGGCGTGGGCGAGCACATGGTGGGCGAAGAGCACCGGCTGGGCGTGCTGGAGGTGGGTGCGGCCCGGCATGGCGACGTCCGGGTGGGCTTCCGCCAGCCCGACCAGGGCGTCCTGGAGGTCGGCGATCAGACCGCCGATGATCCGGGCGTGGTCGCGCAGGTACATGCGGAAGAGGGTGGCGACCTGGTCGTTGCGGGACCGGCCGGCCCGCAGCTTGCCGCCGAGCTCGGCGCCGAGGCGCTCCAGGAGGCCGCGCTCCAGGGCGGTGTGGACGTCCTCGTCGGCGATGGTGCCGGTGAAGGAGCCGTCGGCGACGTCCGCCTCCAGCTGGTCGAGGCCGGCCAGCATGCGGGTCAGCTCGTCCTCGGTGAGGAGTCCGGCCTTGTGCAGCACGCGCGCGTGGGCACGGGAACCGGCGATGTCGTACGGCGCGAGACGCCAGTCGAAGTGGACGGACGCGGACAGCTTCGCCAGGGCCTCGGCGGGCCCGTCGGCGAACCGGCCGCCCCAGAGCCGGACGTCACCGTTGTTGCTGCTCACTGCTGCTGCTCCTCAAGACGGTGGGTGTGCGGCCGCCTCCCCACCACGGGGGGTGAGGAGGCGGCTGTGGAACGAGTCGCGCCTACGCCAGGTCACGCTTGGCGGCGATCTTCGCGGAGAGCGCGAAGATGTCGATGAAGCCCTGGGCCTTCGACTGGTCGAAGGTGTCGCCGGTGTCGTAGGTGGCGAGGTTGAAGTCGTAGAGCGACTCGGCGGACTTCCGGCCGGTGACGACGGCCCGGCCGCCGTGCAGGGTCATCCGGATGTCGCCGGTGACGTGCTGGTTGGCCTCCTCGATGAAGCCGTCCAGGGCGCGCTTGAGCGGGGAGAACCACAGGCCGTCGTAGACGAGCTCGCCCCAGCGCTGCTCGACCTGCCGCTTGTAGCGGGCGAGCTCGCGCTCGACGGTGACGTTCTCCAGCTCCTGGTGGGCGGTGATCAGGGCGATCGCGCCGGGAGCCTCGTACACCTCGCGGGACTTGATGCCGACGAGCCGGTCCTCGACCATGTCGATCCGGCCGATGCCCTGGGCGCCGGCGCGCTCGTTGAGCTGCTGGATCGCCTGGAGGACGGTGACGGGCTTGCCGTCGACGGCGACGGGCACGCCCTCCTTGAAGGAGATGACGACCTCGTCGGCCTCGCGGGCGACCGCCGGGTTCTGGGTGTACTCGTAGATGTCCTCGATCGGGGCGTTCCAGATGTCCTCGAGGAAGCCGGTCTCGATGGCCCGGCCGAAGACGTTCTGGTCGATGGAGTACGGGGACTTCTTGGTGGTCGCGATCGGCAGGTTCGCCTTCTCGGCGAAGGCGATGGCCTTGTCCCGGGTCATCGCGTAGTCGCGGACCGGGGCGATGCACTTGAGGTCCGGGCCGAGGGCCTGGATGCCGGCCTCGAAGCGCACCTGGTCGTTGCCCTTGCCGGTGCAGCCGTGGGCGACGATCGAGGCGTTGTGCTTCTTCGCGGCGGCGACCAGGTGCTTGACGATGGCCGGCCGGGAGAGGGCGGAGACCAGCGGGTAGCGGTCCATGTAGAGGGCGTTGGCCTTGATCGCCGGGAGGCAGTACTCGTCGGCGAACTCGTCCTTGGCGTCCGCGACCTCGGCCTCGACCGCGCCACAGGCGAGCGCGCGCTTGCGGATGACGTCCAGGTCCTCGCCGCCCTGGCCGACGTCCACGGCGACGGCGATGACCTCGGCACCCGTCTCCTCGGCGATCCAGCCGATGGCGACGGAGGTGTCCAGGCCGCCCGAATAGGCGAGTACGACGCGCTCGGTCACGGGGTTCTCCTTACCTTGCAACCACTGATGGGTATAACTATGCAGTCCTCTGTATGTTTTGTCAACGCGGTCCGGGGAAGCCCGCCCGCCGGGCGGAAAACCCCAGGCGGGAGCGGGTGCGCGGGCTCTAGGCTCCGTGCATGACGAGCGAGGAGAGGCCGCTGGACGCGGCGATACGTGGGCTCGCGCGCGGGCGCCGGCTTCCCCGGACGCTGGAGCTGTGGCGCCCGGCCACCTGGACCGAGCTGGACGCGCGCGTCCGCGACGGCCACCCCTGGTCCTCCGCCGACCGGCCCGGCCACGACTGGCTGACCGGGAACGGCCGTGCCGCCGCCCCGCGCGCCGTGTTCGGCGGCCCCCGGCCGAGCACCGGACAGCTGATCCTCGCCCTCTGCGACGGCGACGGACGCGTCCGCGAGGCGGCGCTCGCCCACACCGTCGGGCGGCCCGCCGTGCTCCCGCTCGTCGCCGTGCGCACGGCCGACTGGGCCGAGCCGGTACGGCGGCGGGCCCGCCAGGTCCTGGCGGCGGCCCTGCCCGGGGCCGACGAGCCCACCCTCGCGGTCACCGTCCCCGTGATGATCCGGGTCGGACGCCGGCTGCGCGGCGCCGAGAGCACCGCGCTGCTGGCGGAGTTCCTGGACAGCGCCCCGGACACCACCGTCCGCGCCCTGCTGCGGAGCCCGGACCGGCCCACCCGGCGGCTCGCGCTTGACCTCGCGGTCGGGCGGGAACTGCTTCCCGCGGGCGAGCTGGCCCGGCTGGCCGCGTACGACGAGGACACGGCCGTACGGGGCAAGGCGGCCACCGCCGCGCTCGCCGCGGGCGTGCCCGACGAGACGCTGCCCCTGCTGCTCGGCGCCCGCTCCGGCGACGTGCGCTCGGCCGGGGTGACCGCCCTGCGCCGGGCCGGCCGTGCCGCCGAGGCCGAGCCGTTCCTGTACGACCGCTCCGGCCTCGTGCGGGCCTGCGCCCGCTGGGTGCTGCGCCAGGACGGCCGGGACCCCCTCCACCTCTACCGGACGGCCTGCGCGGACCGGGAGACGGTGCCCGACCGGGCGCCGCTCGGGCTCGCGGAGTGCGGTGAGCGGACGGCCGACCTTCCCCTCCTGTGGGAGCTGGCCGGCCACGAGCGGGCGCCGGTCCGCGCCTTCGCCGTCGCCGGTCTGCGCGTCCTGGAGGCCGCCGACCCCGCCCGCCTGCTGCCCCTGCTCGACGACCCCGCGCCCGGCGTCGTCCGGGAGGCTGCGCGGGCCCTGCTGCCCTGGGCGGACCGGCTGCCGGAGGAGGAGCTGCTGCGCCGCACCGGCCCCGGCCGGCCCCTGCACGTCCGCGTGCGCGCGCTGCGACTGCTGCGCGAGAGCGGTACGCGCGCGTACGAGGAAACGGCACGGCGGCTCGGCGAGGACCCCGATCCGGTGGCGCGGCTGCGGTTCCGGCGGGCCCTCGGGATCGAGGCGGCCGACCCCCGGCGGCGGAGCGATCGGCTCCGTTTCTGGCGCCCCTGACCGGCCGCCCCGCCCGGTTCGCGGGACGGCCGTCCACGGAGAATGATCGTCATGGGAAAAACGTACGAACGCCTAGACGGTCGCCTCCGCGCCTTCATCGAAGCCCAGCCGCTGTTCTTCACCGCCACCGCCCCGCTCGCCGGTGACGGCCATGTGAACCTCTCCCCCAAGGGCCGCCGGGGGACCCTGGTCATCCTCGACGAACTCACCCTCGCCTACGTGGACTTCGGCGGCAGCGGCGCCGAGACCGTGGCCCATCTGCGCGAGCCGGGGAACGGGCGGATCACTCTCATGTGGACCTCGTTCTCGGGACCGCCGACGGTGGTGCGGGTGCACGGCACCGGCGAGGTCGTGCTCCGTGACGACCCGCGCTTTACGGAACTGTTCGCCCGCTTCCCGGCGGAGGCCGTCGAGGGGCAGGGCGGGGTGCGGGCGATCATCGTGGTGCACGCCCGGCGGATCAGCGACGCCTGCGGCTTCGCCGTCCCCCTGATGGAGTACCAGGAGGAACGCCGGCTCCACGCGGACTACTTCAACCGCAAGTCGGAGGAGGAGTTCGACGCGTACTGCGCGCGCAAGGTGGCCACCAGCCTCGACGGTCTGCCCGGGCTGCCGCTTCCGCTGCCGCCGCTCCCCCGGACGGCCCCGTGACCTGGCGGTCGTCCGGCGGCCCGCCTAGCGTCGCGCCATGCGTACCCTTCTCGCACTCGGGGCCCTGACCGCGACGCTGGCCGCGCCCGGAGCCGTACCGCTGCCCGCGCCGGGCCCCGTGCCCCTGCCCGCACGCATGGCGGACACCGGCGGCGGCACGCAGCTGATCACCGCCGTGGCCGGTGACACCGCCGCCACGACCGGCACCCTCACCTGGTGGGACCGGCGCGGCGGGCGGTGGGTGAAGGCGGGCTCGGCGCCCGCCCGGTTCGGCGCGAAGGGCCTCGCCGAGGGCAGCAGCCGGCGGCAGGGCACGAACACCACGCCGACGGGCCTGTACGACCTGCCGTACGCGTTCGGGATCGAGCCGGCGCCCGCCGGGACGGCGTACCGCTACGCGCGCGTGACGGACCGGTCCTGGTGGTGCCAGGACAACGACGCGCGCGCCTACAACCGGTGGGTGGAGCCGCTGCCCCGGGACTGCCGGGCCGCCGAGGCCGAACACCTCGTCACGTACGGGACGCGGTACGCGCACGCGCTGGTCGTGGGCTTCAACTACGACCGTCCGGTGCGCGGCCGGGGCGCGGGCATCTTCCTGCACGTGAACGGGAAGGGGGCGACGGCCGGGTGCGTGTCCGTGCCGAAGGACGCGATGCGGCGGATCCTGGCCTGGGCCGATCCGGCCCGCCGTCCGCACATCGCCGTCGGCACGCGGGGCGGGCCGACGGCGATCACGCGTTACTGAGCGGTGCTCAGCGCTCCTTCTGCGCGAGGCGCAGGAGGTGGTCGGCGAGGGCCTGTCCGCCGACCGGGTCGCGGGAGATGAGCAGCAGGGTGTCGTCACCCGCGATCGTGCCGAGGATCGCGTGGAGTTCGGCCTGGTCGATGGCCGACGCGAGGAACTGGGCGGCGCCCGGAGGGGTGCGGAGCACCACCAGGTTGGCCGAGGCCTCGGCGGAGATCAGCAGTTCGCCGGAGAGGCGGCGCATGCGCTCCTCCTTGGCGGACTCGCCCAGCGGGGCCTGCGGGGTGCGGAAGCCGCCCTCGCTGGGCACGGCGTAGATGAGTTCGCCGCCCGTGTTGCGGATCTTCACCGCGCCGAGCTCGTCGAGGTCACGGGAGAGCGTCGCCTGGGTGACGCTCAGTCCGTCGTCCGCGAGCAGCTTGGCGAGCTGGCTCTGCGAGCGCACCGGCTGCCGGTTGAGGATGTCGACGATCCTGCGGTGGCGTGCGGTGCGGGTCTGCGGGACCGACGGCCCTCCGTGCTCGTTTTCCTGCGCGTCGGTCATCGTCGTCTCATTCTCCGGTTCGTCCTTGCCCGTTCGCCACGTCGAGGACACCGGGCAGGGCCTGGAGGAAGGCGTCCACCTCCGCGTCGCCGATGACGAGCGGCGGCATGAGCCGTACGACATCGGGGGCGGGCGCGTTCACCAGGAGACCGGCGTCCTGAGCCGCCTGCTGCACCTGCGGCGCGAGGGACTCGGTGAGCACGATACCCAGCAGAAGACCCGAGCCACGGACGTGGGAGACCAGCGGGTGGCCCGAAGCCTCGATTCCGTCGCGCAGCTTCTCGCCGAGCCGCTTGACCTCGTCGAGGCGGCCGTCGGCGGCGAGGGTGTCGAGGACGGCGAGTCCGGCGGCGCAGGCGACCGGGTTGCCGCCGAAGGTGGTGCCGTGGTGGCCGGGCGAGAACAGGTCGGCCGCCGGGCCGAAGGCGACGGTCGCGCCGATCGGCAGGCCGCCGCCGAGGCCCTTGGCGAGGGTGACGACATCGGGGTCGACGCCCTCGTGGGCCTGGTGCTCGAACCAGTGTCCGGTACGGCCGATGCCGGTCTGGACCTCGTCGAGGACGAGCAGGGTGCCGGTGGCGCGGGTGATCTCCCGGGCCGCCTTCAGGTAGCCGGCGGGCGGGACGACGACGCCGTTCTCGCCCTGGACGGGCTCGATGACGACGAAGGCGGTGTCCTCGGTGACGGCGGCGCGCAGGGCGTCGGCGTCTCCGTACGGCACGTGGGTGACGTCGCCGGGCAGCGGCAGGAACGGGGCCTGCTTGCCGGGCTGGCCGGTCAGGGCGAGGGCGCCCATGGTGCGGCCGTGGAAGCCGCCGGTGGTGGCGACCATGTGGCGGCGGCCGGTGAGCCGGCCGAGCTTGAAGGCGGCTTCGTTGGCCTCGGCGCCGGAGTTGCAGAAGAAGACCCGGCCCGGGCGGCCGAAGAGCTGGAGCAGCCGTTCGGCGAGGGCGACGGGGGGCTCGGCGACGAAGAGGTTGGAGACGTGGCCGAGGGAGGCGATCTGCCGGGAGACGGCCTCGACGACGGCCGGGTGGGCGTGGCCGAGGGCGTTGACGGCGATGCCGCCGACGAAGTCCAGGTACTCCTTGCCGTCGGCGTCCCACACCCGGGCGCCCTCGCCGCGGACGAGCGGCAGCCGGGGCGTGCCGTAGTTGTCCATCAGCGAGTCCTGCCACCGCTGGGTCAGGTCGGCGTTGCTCATCACGACTCCCCCGTCGTCTCGTCGGGCACGACCATCGTGCCGATGCCTTCGTCCGTGAAGATCTCCAGCAGGATCGAGTGCTGGACGCGGCCGTCGATGACGCGGGCCGTGGTGACGCCGTTGCGTACGGCGTGGAGGCAGCCCTCCATCTTGGGGACCATGCCGCTGGAGAGCTCGGGCAGCAGTTTCTCCAGCTGGCTCGCGGTGAGCCGGCTGATGACCTCGTCGCTGTTCGGCCAGTCCTCGTAGAGGCCCTCGACGTCGGTCAGGACCATCAGCGTTTCGGCGCCCAGCGCCGCAGCGAGTGCCGCAGCCGCCGTATCAGCATTGACGTTGTAGACATGGTCGTCGTCCTGGGAGCGGGCGATGGAGGAGACGACGGGGATCCGTCCGTCGTCGAGGAGCGCCTGGATGGCGCCGGTGTCGATGGCGGTGATCTCACCGACGCGGCCGATGTCGACCTGTTCGCCGGCGATGACCGGCTGGTGCCTGGTGGCGGTGATGGTGTGGGCGTCCTCGCCGGTGAGGCCGACGGCGAAGGCGCCGTGCCGGTTGAGCAGGCCGACGAGCTCGCGCTGGACCTGGCCGGCGAGGACCATCCGTACCACGTCCATGGCCTCGGGGGTGGTGACCCGCAGGCCCGCCTTGAACTCGCTGACCAGGCCCGCGCGGTCGAGGGCGGCGCTGATCTGGGGGCCGCCGCCGTGCACGACGACCGGCCTCAGGCCGGCGTGGCGCAGGAAGACGACGTCCTGGGCGAAGGCGGCCTTGAGGTCGTCGTCGATCATGGCGTTGCCGCCGAACTTGATGACGACGGTCTTGCCGTGGTGGCGGGTGAGCCAGGGCAGGGCCTCGATGAGGATCTGCGCCTTGGGCAGGGCCTTGTGCTTCCGCGTGGTGTTGGTCATGACGAGTACGCGCTGTTCTCGTGGACGTAGTCGGCGGTGAGGTCGTTGGCCCAGATGACGGCGGACTCGGACCCGGCGGCGAGGTCGGCGGTGATGACGACCTCCCGGTAGCGCATGTCGACGAGCTCGCGGTCCTCGCCGACGGAGCCGTTCTTGCAGACCCAGACGCCGTTGATGGCGACGTTGAGGCGGTCGGGCTCGAAGGCGGCGGAGGTGGTGCCGATGGCGGAGAGCACCCGGCCCCAGTTGGGGTCCTCGCCGTGGATGGCGCACTTGAGGAGGTTGTTGCGGGCGATGGACCGGCCGACCTCGACGGCGTCGTCCTCGGTGGCCGCGTTGATCACCTCGATGCGGATGTCCTTGCTGGCGCCCTCGGCGTCGCCGATGAGCTGGCGGGCGAGGTCGGCGCAGACCTCCCGTACGGCCTCGGCGAAGTCGTCCTGGGCGGGGGTGACGCCGGAGGCGCCGGAGGCGAGGAGCAGGACGGTGTCGTTGGTGGACATGCAGCCGTCGGAGTCGACCCGGTCGAAGGTGAGCCGGGTGGCCTGCCGCAGCGCCGAGTCCAGGTCCTTGGCGTCCACGTCGGCGTCGGTGGTGAGGACGACGAGCATGGTGGCGAGGCCGGGGGCGAGCATGCCGGCGCCCTTGGCCATGCCGCCGACGGTCCAGCCGTCCTTCGTCACCACGGCGGTCTTGTGGACGGTGTCGGTGGTCTTGATGGCGATGGCGGCCTTCTCGCCGCCGTGCTCGGAGAGCTCGCCCGCGGCCTTCTCGACTCCGGGGAGCAGCTTGTCCATCGGGAGCAGGACGCCGATGAGGCCGGTGGAGGCGACGGCGACCTCACCGGCGCCGACGGGCGTGCCCTGCGCGCTGAGGACCTCGGCGACCTTCTCGGCGGTGGCGTGGGTGTCCTGGAAGCCCTTCGGTCCGGTGCAGGCGTTGGCGCCGCCGGAGTTGAGGACGACGGCGGTCAGTTCGCCGTCGGCGAGGACCTGCTGGGACCACAGGACGGGGGCGGCCTTGACGCGGTTGGAGGTGAAGACTCCCGCGGCGGCGCGGCGCGGCCCGGTGTTGACCACGAGGGCCAGGTCCGGGTTGCCGTTCTCCTTGATTCCGGCCGCGATGCCCGCGGCCGTGAATCCCTTCGCTGCGGTGACGCTCATGGAGCGACTCCAATCGTGGAAAGTCCGGTCTCCTCGGGGAGTCCGAGGGCGATGTTCATGCTCTGCACCGCGCCGCCGGCGGTGCCCTTGGTGAGGTTGTCGATGGCGCTGATCGCGATGATCCGGTTCACGGCCTCGTCGTGGGCGACCTGGAGCTGTACGGCGTTGGAACCCTGGACGGAGGCCGTGGACGGCCACTGCCCCTCGGGGAGCAGGTGGACGAACGGCTCGTCGGCGTAGGCCTTCTCGTACGCGGCGCGCAGGCTCTCGGCGGTGACGCCGGGCCTCGCGGGGGCCGAGCAGGTGGCGAGGATGCCGCGGGGCATGGGCACGAGGGTCGGCGTGAAGGACACGGCCACCCGCTCGCCGGCCACGGCGCTGAGGTTCTGGATCATCTCGGGGGTGTGCCGGTGGCCGCCGCCGACGCCGTACGGGGTGACGTTGCCCATCACCTCGCTGCCGAGCAGGTGCGGCTTCAGGGCCTTGCCGGCGCCGGAGGTGCCGGTGGCGGCCACGATCACCGCTTCCGGCTCGGCGAGCCCGGCCGCGTAGGCGGGGAAGAGGGCGAGCGAGACGGAGGTCGGGAAGCAGCCGGGCACCGCGACGCGCTTGGACCCCTCCAGCGCGGCGCGGGCACCCGGCAGTTCGGGCAGGCCGTACGGCCAGGTGCCGGCGTGCGGGGAGCCGTAGAAGCGCTCCCAGTCGGCGGAGTCCTTCAGCCGGAAGTCGGCGCCCATGTCGATGACGAGCGTGTCCGGGCCGAGCTGCTCGGCGACGGCTGCGGACTGCCCGTGCGGGAGGGCGAGGAAGACGACGTCGTGGCCGGCGAGGACGTCGGCCGTGGTGTCCTCCAGGACGCGGTCGGCGAGCGGCAGCAGGTGCGGCTGCAGTGCGCCGAGGCGCTGACCGGCGTTGGAGTGGGCGGTCAGGGCGCCGATCTCGACGCCGGGATGGGCGAGGAGGAGGCGCAGGAGTTCTCCGCCCGCGTATCCGCTCGCGCCCGCGACTGCTGCTCGTACCGTCATGGAAACCCTCCTCATGGATGGCATGACTATACGCACGACCGCAGTTTTATGCAAAGAGGGGTGAGGGGCGGACCTCGCGCGCGGAAAAGCGGATGCGTCCGCACGGGCCCCTCACCTACCCTCGTGCGCATGTCGACGCCCCGAATTTCCTAGCTGAGGACCCGCTACCACGCCACCCGTGTGTCCTTCAGCCTGTTCGGAGCGTTATCCCATGATCACCGTTCGCGGTGTCGACGTGCGCGTCGGCGCCCGTCTCCTGCTGTCCGATCTCTCCTTCCACATCGCGCCCGGCGACCGGGTCGGCCTCGTCGGCCGCAACGGCGCCGGGAAGACCACCCTCCTGCACACCCTGGCCGGGCTGCGCGCACCGGCCGCCGGCAGCGTGGCCCGTACCGGTCCCGTGGCGCTGCTCGCGCAGGACTCGCGCGCCGCCGATCCGTCGGTGACCGTCACCGACCGCATCCTGTCGGCGCGGGGCATGGACGTCGCCGTCCGCCGGCTGCGGGAGGCCGCCGACCGGCTCGCCGAGTGCCCGGACGACCGGACGATGGACGCGTACGCGCGCGCGGAGGCCGCGTTCGAGGCCTGCGGCGGGTACGCGGCCGAGGCCGAGGCGGCCCGGGTCGCCGCCGGTCTCGGACTGCCGGCGGAGGCGATGGCCCGGCCCGTCGGCTCCCTGTCGGGCGGACAGAAGCGGCGGGTGGAGCTGGCCAGGATCCTGTTCGCCGGGCACGGCCGCGCGGGCACGCTGCTCCTGGACGAGCCGACCAACCACCTCGACGCGGACGCGGTCGGCTGGCTGCGCGGCTTCCTCTCCGCCCACCAGGGCGGCCTGGTCGTCATCAGCCACGACCTCGACCTGATCGCCGCCACCGTCAACCGGGTCTTCCACCTCGACCCGCTGCGGACGACCGTCGACGTCCACAACACCGGCTGGCCCGCCTACCTCGCCCAGCGCGACGCCGACGAACGCCGCCGGAACCGCGAGCGCGCCAACGCCGAACGCAAGGCGGCGGCGCTGCACGCACGCGCCGAGCGGATGAAGGCCCGCTCGTCGACCTCGGTCACCGCGCGCAGCATGGCCCGCCGCGCCGACCGGCTGCTCGACGGCCTGGAGGAGGTCCGGCGTACCGACAAGGTGGCCCGGATCCGGCTGCCGGAGCCCGCGCCCTGCGGCCGTACGCCGCTGGGCGCCGTCTCCCTCACCAAGGCGTACGGACCCGGCCGGCCGGTCCTCGACGGCGTCGACCTGGCGGTGGACCGGGGCGCGCGGCTCGTCGTGCTCGGGCTCAACGGCGCCGGGAAGACGACCCTGCTGCGGCTGCTCGCCGGCCGGGAGGCCCCGGACGCGGGCCGCGTGGTGCGCGGGCACGGGCTGCGGCTCGGCTACTTCGCCCAGGAGCACGAGACGCTCGACCCGCACCGCACGGTCCGGGAGAACCTGGCCGCGGCGGCACCGGACCTGACGGACGGGGAGGTGCGGAGCGTGCTCGGCGCGTTCCTGTTCCGGGGCGACGACGCCGACAAGCCGGCCGGGGTCCTCTCGGGCGGCGAGAAGACCCGGCTGGCCCTGGCGGGCCTGGTGCACTCGGGGGCGAACGTGCTGCTGCTCGACGAGCCGACCAACAATCTGGACCCGGCCTCGCGCGACGAGGTCCTGGCGGCCGTGGGCACGTACCCGGGCGCCCTCGTCATGGTGACCCACGACGAGGGCGCCGTCGACGCGCTGCGCCCGGACCGGGTGCTGCTGCTCCCGGACGCGGAGGAGGACCTGTGGAACGAGGGCTACCGGGAGCTGGTCGGCCTCTCCTGAGCGCCTCGGTCGCGTTGCCGCCGGGGCGGCCTCGGTCGCCCTGCCCGCCTGGGCGGCCGTGGTCCCTGGGCCGCCGTGCCGCCTGGGCCGTCTCGGGCGCTCTGCCCGCCTGGGCGGCTCTGGCCCTCTGGCCCGTCTGGTCCGCCCGGGCGGTTCTGGCCCGTCTGGTCCGCCTGGGCCGTCTCGGCCTCCTAGGCCGGCTTGGCGGCCTTGGGGGCCTTGGGGGCCTTGGGGGCCTGGGGGGCCTGGGGGGCCTGGGGGGCCTGGGGGGCCTTGGGGGCCTGGGGGGCCTGGGGGGCCTGGGGGGCCTGGGGGGCCTGGGGGGCCTTGACCGCCCTCAGGACCACGAACTTCGGGTCACCCGCGACCACTTCCGCGTTGCCGAAGATCCGCCGCAGGGTGACGTGGTAGCCGAGGTGCCGGTTGCCGACCACCCACAGCTCACCGCCGGGCCGCAGGGCCCGGCGGGCGTCGGCGAACATCCGGCGGGCGGTGCGGTCGGTGGTGGCGTGGTGGCTGTGGAACGGAGGGTTGTTGAGCACCAGGTCGACCGACCCGGGCTCGACCCCGGCGAGCCCGTCCCCGACGACGAACCGGGCCTCGCGCCCCTCCCCCGCGTGCGCGCGGAAGTTCTCCTCGGCGGAGGCGACGGCCTGGTACGACTCGTCGGTGAAGAGCAGTTCGGCCTCGGGCTCGGCGAGCGCGACGGCGAGTCCGACGACGCCGTTGCCGCAGCCGAGGTCGACGACCGTGGAGCGGCCGAGGCCCGTGGGCAGGTTCCGCAGCAGGAAGCGGGTGCCGATGTCCAGGCGGTCGGCGCAGAAGACACCGGCCTGGTTCACGACGGTGCGCCCAGCGAGCCCGGCGGGCGCGTCGGCGGGCAGCGCGTAGCGGTAGGGCCACGGGTTCGCGCCGGGCTCCGCTCCGGGAGCGGGCGTGGTGTGGATGAGCCGGGCCTTCTTCACGGCGAGGGAGGTCCGGGTCGGCCCGAGGATCGTCTCGAACAGCTTCAGGGTCGAGGTGTGGATCTCCTTCACCATCCCCGTACCGACGATCACCGTCCCCTCGTGGACGGCGGGCGCGAGCCGGTGCAGCTGGTCCTCCAGGAGCGCGAGGCTCTTGGGCACGCGGACCAGCAGCACGTCGACCCGCTCGGGCGGCGGGTCCTGGGTGGTGAGCAGCCGTACCGCGTCCGGGGCGGCCCCCGAGCGGGCCAGGTTCTCGCCGGTGGCGCGCCGCCCGAGGTACGAGTCGGAGATCTGCACCAGCTCGCCGGGGCCCGCGGCGGCGAGTGCGGTCACCAGGGCGCCCCAGCGGTCGCCGACGACGGCGACGGTGCCGGACAGGTCGGTGCCGCTCTCGGCGAGGTGCTGGAGCAGGTATTCGTCGGCGGCGTCCCAGGCGCGCAGCTGGTCGCGCGGGTCGGCGGGAAAGCGGGTGAGTGGGAAAACGCCCCATGACGTGGTCAGACGGTTCATCGTGCCCCCAGGCTAGCCGGTCGTGGGGGCCCGCCCCCCGGCCGTGCGGGGGGCTCCTCGCGGCCGCTTCCGACCGGCGGGCTACGCCGCGGCCGCCTCCAGCTGGAGGTGCCACAGGCCCGGCCGCCCGGTGAGGGTGACGGTCGACAGCGGGCGGACGTCGACGTTCCAGTACGTGGCGGGCGGAGCCTTCAGCGCGTAGACGAGGGCGGCCCGTACGACGGCGGGTTCGGCGACGGCGACGATGGCGCCGTCGTCGGCGGGGCGGGTGTCGAGCCAGCTCCCTATGCGCAGGATGAAGGAGAGCAGGGTCTCGCCGCCGTGCGGGGCGGTGCGCGGGTCGGCGAGCCAGGCGTCGACGGCGGCCGGTTCGAGGGCGGCGACCTCGACGAGGGTGAGGCCGCGCCAGCGGCCCATGTCGCAGTCGCGCAGGGCCGGCTGGACGAGCGGGGCGTAGCCGAGGGCCGTGCCGGTGGCGCGGCTGCGGGGCGTCGGGGAGCAGTAGCGCAGCTCGGCCGCACCGAGCGGAATCAGCCGCGGCGCGGCGAGCTGCACCTCGTACCAGCCGGCCTCGTCGAGTGGCCGGTCGTCGTCGAAGCGTTCGGCGAGCAGGGAGGAGCTGCGCGCCGCCGCGACGAGCGTGACCCGAAGACCCATGGCCGCGATCGTGAGGCCGGTGGCCCCGCTGGTCAAGGGGTGGTTTCGCGGGTCCTGGGAGGCGGTCGCTCAGTGCTGTCCGAGAGCCATCCAGTTGTCCGGATTCTCGAGTGGCGTGAATCCGACCTTCTCGTACACGCCGTGCGCGTCGGCGGTGGCGAGCGCGATGCGGCGCAGCCCGTACGGCTCCAGGTGGTCGCGGACGGCGGCGACGAGCGCGGTGCCGAGGCCGCAGCCGCGGGCCGGGCGGTCGACGTAGACGTCGCAGAGCCAGGCGAAGGTGGCGTAGTCGGTGACGACCCGGGCGTAGGCGGCCATCTCGCCGGTGGCGCGGTCGTAGGCGCCGAAGTTGAGCGAGCCGGCGATGGCGCGGTCCTGCTTCTCCCGAGGTCGGCCCATGGCCCAGTAGGAGTCGGTGCTCAGCCAGTGGTGGACACGGGCGGCGTCGATCCGGGCGGGGTCGGCTGAGATCTCGTACGTCCCGTGCATGACGGTGCCGTCCGCGGAGGTGAGGTCGCTCATGGGCGAAGGCTGCCAGGGGCCGCCGTCCCGTGTCAGGCGAATATCCCCGGGGCGATGCCCGCTCCGGGGACGGCCGGCCGCCCTACCCGGTGAGCTCGTCGATCGCCGCCCGCAGCCGGCGCACGCCCTCGATGATCTCCGCGGGCCCGGCGACACCCGCGAAACTCAGCCGGATGTGGCCGGCGGGCGGCTCGGCGGCGAAATAGGGGCGGCCGGGGGCGACGGCGACTCCGGCGCGCAGGGCGGTGGGCAGGAGGGCGGCTTCGGGGAGGGTGTCGGGCAGGCGCAGCCAGAGGTGGTAGCCGCCGGAGGGGATGTGGGGCAGGGCGAGTTCGGGGAGGTGGAGCGCGAGGGCGCCGGTCATGGTGTCGCGGCGGTTCTTCAGTTCCTGGGTGACGGCCCGCAGGTGGCGGCCCCAGGCGGGGGAGCCGACGAGTTCGAGGGCGGCTTCCTGGAGGGGGCGGGGGACGAAGAAGCTGTCGACGACCTGGATGGCGCGGAGTCGTTCGAGGACCGGGCCGCGGGCGGCGAGCGCGCCGACCCGGAGGCTCGCCGAGGTGATCTTGGTGAGGGAGCAGACGTGGACGACGACGCCGTCGGGGTCGTCGGCGGCGAGCGTCGGAGGCAGCGGGGAGGCGTCCTCGTGGACGAGGCGGCGGGCGAAGTCGTCCTCGATGACGAAGGCGCCGGCGGCACGGGCGATCCGGACGACGGCGGCCCGGCGCTCGACCGGGAGCGCCGCGCCGGTCGGGTTCTGGAAGAGCGGCTGACACACGACGACACGGGCGCCGGTGGCGCGGAAGGCGGCTTCGAGGAGTTCGGGGCGGATGCCGTCGGCGTCGGTGGGGACGGGCACGGGCCGCAGTCCGGCGGAGCGGGCGACGGCGAGCATGCCCGGATAGGTGGGCGACTCGACGAGGACGGGGGTGCCGGGCGGGGCGAGGGCGCGCAGGGCGGTGGTGAGGGCGGACTGGCCGCCGGCGGTGATGAGGATCTCGGCGGCGGTGACGCTGCCGCCGATCTCGCGGGCGAACCAGGCGCGCAGCTCGGTGAGGCCGTCGGCGGGCGGGCGGCCCCAGGCGCCGGGCCGGCGGCCGGCCCGGGCCAGGGCGGCGGCGAGGGCGCGTTCGGGCTGGAGGCTCGGATGGAGGTAGCCGCCGTTGAACTCGACGACGCCGGGCGGGGGTGCGGACAGGGTGACGAGGACGCCGGAGGCGTCGACGGCCCGGGGGACGAGTTCGGTGGCGGTGTCGGCGCTGAGCGCGAGCTCCTGCCAGGAGGTGTCACCGGCGGCGGGGGCCGTGGTGCGGGTCTCGGCGCGGTAGGCGCCGGCGCCGGGGCGGGTGACGACGAGGCCTTCGGCGGCGAGCTGGGCGAGGGCGCGGGTGACGGTGACCGGGGAGACGCGGTAGCGCTCGACGAGGGTCCGACTGGACGGCAGCTTCTCCCCAGGGGAGTAGCGGTTGAGCTCCGCCTTCAGGGATTTCGCCAGGTCCGCGACGCTGCTACGCTCATGCATGAGAGCACAGAATAGCGCTACTACTCCGAGCACGATAGCGGTTGCACCCCTTGGAGACGCCGCATCCGCCGACGGTGAAGCCGTCGCCACCGGCCCGGCGGGTCCGACCGGAGCCGGCGCCACAGCGCCGACGGATCCGGCCGGCGCCGACGCCACCGGCCCCGCGGCCGCCCGCCGGGGCACCCTGCTCGCCGCGCTCGGCGTGGTCTCCTTCTCGCTGACCTTCCCCTCCACGGCCTGGGGCCTGGAGAGCTTCGGGCCCTGGTCCCTGGTGGCCGTCCGCTCGGTGCTCGCCGCGCTGATCGCGGGCGCCTTCCTGCTGGCCGGCCGGGTGCCGCTGCCGGAGCAGCGCCACTGGGCCGGGCTCGCGGTCGTCGCGGGCGGTGTGGTGGTCGGCTTCCCGCTGCTCACGACCCTGGCGCTGCAGACCTCGACCACCTCGCACGCCGCCGTCGTGGTGGGCCTGCTGCCGCTCACCACGGCGACCTTCGCCGCGATCCGTACGGGCCGGCGCCCGTCCCGTACGTTCTGGATCGCGGCGGTCTCCGGGGCCGTCGTCGTGCTCGCCTTCACCCTCCAGCAGAGCGGCGGGGCCCTGTCGACCGGCGACCTCTACCTCTTCGGCGCGCTGCTGGTGTGCGCCGCCGGATACACCGAGGGCGGCCGGCTCGCGCGGCTGATGCCGGGCTGGCACGTGATCGGCTGGGCGCTGGTGTTCTGCCTGCCGCTGATGACGGTGGGCTCGGCGGTCGCCCTCGCGTACGAGCCGGTGCACCTGACGGCGCACGGCATCGCCGGTCTCCTCTGGGTGGCGGCCGGCTCCACCTTCTTCGGCCTGTACGTCTGGTACCGGGGCATGGCCGCGATCGGCATCCCGCGCGCGAGCCAGCTCCAGCTCGCCCAGCCGCTGCTCACCCTGTTCTGGTCGGTGACCGTGCTCGGCGAGGAGCTCGCCCCCGCGGCCCCGCTCGCGGCCGTGGCGGTGCTCGTCTGCATCGCGGTGACCCAGCGGGCGAAGAGCTGAGACACGGGTCACAATGGCAGGAGAAAGCCGCAGTGCGGAGCAGGGCGAGCCCGGCCGCGAGGAGGTCACCGATGCGTGCGTCCGAGGGCGACAAGCTGGTGGTGCACGGCCGTACGGTCGGTCAGCACGACCGCACGGCCAAGGTCCTGAAGGTACTGGGCGAGAACGGCGGCCCCCCGTACCAGGTCAAGTTCGACGACGACGGCCACGAGGCCCTGATGTCGCCGGGTCCCGACACCGTCGTACGCCACAAGCCGGAGGCCGGGGGCCAGTGAGCCCCCGGGTCCCCCCGGCCCCGGCCCCGTCCGTTCCCGCCGTCCCCGCCGCCCCCGCCGTCAGGCCTCGACGGCGGCGGTGAGCGCGCCCAGCGGGTCCTCGGCGACCTCGCGGGCCGCGAAATACAAGTGGCCCGCCACGGTCGGGTGGCGGCGGGCGAGTTCGACGTGCCGCGCCAGCTCCCGCGGATCCTGCCAGGCGGCGGGCTGCGCGGGATCGCCGACCTTGTAGAGCGCCTCCCCCACGTAGAGGCGCACGCCGGTGCCCCGGACCACCGCGTCCCACCAGGGCACGAGCTTGGCGTAGTCGGCCGTGCGGAAGCCGATGTGCCAGTAGAGCTGCGGGGCGACGTAGTCGATCCAGCGCTCCTTGACCCAGCGGCGGGTGTCCGCGTACAGGTCGTCGTAGGTCTGCACGGTCGGCCCCGTGTCGGAGCCGGCCGGGTCCGTGGAGGCGTGGCGCCACACGCCGAAGGGGCTGATACCGAAGGCGACGCCGGGCCTGACCTCCTTGATCCGCGCCGCCATCTCCGAGACGAGCAGGTCGACGTTGTGCCGCCGCCACGCCGCCCGGTCCGAGAACCCCTCCCCGTACCTGCGGAAGGTCTCGTCGTCGTCGAGCCGCTGCCCGGCCACGGGATACGGATAGAAGTAGTCGTCCCAGTGGAGGGCGTCGATGTCGTAGCGGCGGACGGCGTCCAGCATCGCGTCCTGGACGTGGCGCCGGACCTCGGGCAGGCCCGGGTCGTAGAGCAGCTTGCCGTCGTAGGTGAGGGCCCAGCCGGGATTGCGCCGCACGGGGTGGCCGGGGGCCAGCCGGTTCGGGTCGGCGTGGGCGGCGACGCGGTACGGATTGCACCAGGCGTGCAGCTCCAGGCCGCGGGCGTGCGCCTCGGTCACGGCCGTGCCGAGCGGGTCCCAGCCGGGGTCGGTGCCCTGGACGCCGGTGAGGCACTGCGCCCACGGCTCGTACGGCGAGGGCCACAGGGCGTCGGCCGAGGGACGGACCTGGAGGACGACGGCGGTCATGCGGCGGCGCACGGCGAGGTCGAGCAGGGCTTCCAGCTCGGCGCGCTGCTCGCCGGCGGTCAGTCCGGGCCGGGAGGGGAAGTCCCGGTTGCTGATCGTGGCGATCCACATGCCCCGGAAGTCACCGGGGGCCCGCCCGTCCCCGTCCCCGTCGTCGCGCTCACGAGCGGAGCGGCGCGGCTCTCGGCCCGCCGCGGCGTCCGCTCGTCCCGCCCCGACCGCGAGTGCCGTCAACGCGACTCCGGTGACGAACCCTCTTCTACCGATTGGCGTCATATGTCACCCCTGGCCCTTCCTCGCTATCGGATACGTCACAGCCCATCGGACAGCATGCCCACCCCAGACGATCGATCATTTGCTCCGTCGGGAGTAACGTCGTGGGGTCGAGGCGGACGCACCGGAATCACACGGGCCCGCCGCCAGCAATGAGCGAAAGGCACGAGGTGACGGACTCCATGGCCGACATTGAGCGCGTCGGAGTGGTGGGCTGCGGCCAGATGGGCGCGGGCATCGCGGAGGTGTGTGCCCGCAGCGGTCTCGAGGTGAAGGTCGCCGAGACCACCGGCGAGGCGCTGGAGATCGGCCGCACGCGGCTCTACAACTCGCTGGCCAAGGCCGCCGAACGCGGCAAGATCAGCGAGGCGGAGCGCGACGAGACGCTCGCGCGGCTCAGCTTCACCACCGACCTGGGCGAGTTCGCCGACCGCGACCTCGTGATCGAGGCGGTCGTGGAGAACGAGCAGGTCAAGACCGAGATCTTCCAGGTGCTCGACCAGGTGGTGACCCGGCCGGACGCCATCCTGGCCTCCAACACCTCCTCGATCCCGCTGGTGAAGCTGGCGGTGGCGACCTCGCGCCCCGACCACGTCATCGGCATCCACTTCTTCAACCCGGCACCGGTGCAGAAGCTGGTCGAGCTGATCCCCGCCCTCACCACCTCCGAGGGCACGATCAGCCGGGCGCAGCTGTTCGCCGAGAAGACCCTCGGCAAGCACGCGATCCGCGCCCAGGACCGCTCGGGCTTCGTGGTGAACGCGCTGCTCGTGCCGTACCTGCTGTCCGCGATCCGGATGTTCGAGTCGGGCATCGCGAGCCGTGAGGACATCGACAACGGCATGGAGTTCGGCTGCGCCCACCCGATGGGGCCGCTGAAGCTCTCCGACCTGATCGGCCTGGACACGATCGCCTCGATCGCCGACTCGATGTACGCCGAGTACAAGGAGCCCCTGTACGCCGCTCCCCCGCTGCTCCAGCGGATGGTGGACGCGGGCCGGCTCGGCCGCAAGACGGGGTCGGGCTTCTACCCGTACTCCTGAGGCGCCGTGCTCCTGAGGCGCTGCACTCCTGAGATGCTGCACTCTGAGACATGAGTGTCTTCTGAGACATGAGTGTCTCCCGGACGGCCCGTACACCGCACAGGTCCGGGCCGTCCGGCGCGTTCCGGGCCCGCCCGTGGTCAGCCGAGCCGCAGGTGATGGAGCATCAGCAGGCCCGCGGCCGTGTTGGCGGCCGGGACCTCGCCGCGGGCGATCAGCTCGGGGACGAGCTTGAGGGGGACCCATGCGAGGCGGGAGGACTCGAAGGCGTCCTGGGGCGGGCCGGTGCGGGTGGCCTGCTCGGCCCAGTAGAGGTGGTGCCGGGCGTCGGTGAGGCCGTTGGAGGGCTCCACGGTGAGCAGGGGGCGCAGGGGGCCGGGACGCCAGCCGGTCTCCTCCTCCATCTCGCGGGCGGCGGCGGCCTCGATGTCCTCGCCGTCCTCGACGACGCCGGCGGCCAGCTCCCAGCCCCAGCTGTCGGTGATGAAGCGGTGGCGCCAGAGCAGCAGGACCTCGTCGGCGTCGTTGACGGCGGTCGCGGCGGCGACCGGGCGGAGCCGGATCAGATAGTGGTCGAGGCGTCGGCCGTCGGGGAGTTCGACGTCCGCGAGGTTGACCCGGAACCACCGGTTCTCATAGACGAGCTGTTCACTTAATTTCGTCCACTGCACGGTTTTGCCACCTTCCGACTGGTCGGTGATTACTTGGTGGCAATATCGCAGCAGTGACGGGGGCGCAAGGAAAAGCTCACCGGGTCACCCGAGGGGGCGCTCACCGGGGCACCGGCCACGGTGCTCACAGGGGTACGCGGAGCGCGCCGTCGATGAGCTCCGCCGCCTGGCGGGCGTCCCCTCCCCCGCTGGCGAGCAGATGCTCCCGCACCAGCCGGAGCCGGTCGCGCAGCCGCTGCGACTCCATCCCACGGGCCCGCTCGGTCATCTCCACCGCCGTCCGCGCGGCCCGTTCCGGCTCCCCCTGCCGCAGCTCGATCTGGCAGAGCACGGCCAGCCGGTGCACCCGCCCCCGGTCGTGGGCCGGCGTCCCGACGGCCGCCGTCGCGTGCTCGTGGGCCGCCGCAAGTTCACCCAGACGGAGGAGGGCCTCGGCGACCTGCACATTGACGAGGCCCGGCTGCACATAGCCCGTCTCGGCGGGCTCGTGGCCGGGGCTGATCCGCTCGGCCTCGCTCTCCGCCCGCCGGACGCAGGCGAGCGCCGCCGCCCGGTCGCCGAGACGCGCGTACGCCTTCGCCTGCATCGCGGTCAGGTCGGCGGCGAGGGCCGGCGTGATCCGCTGCCCCGCGGAGCGCAGCGCCGCCTCGGCGAAGGCCACCGCCTGCCGGTACTCCCCCATGAACAGCGACTGGTTGACGAGCAGCGCCACCACGTAGGCGCCGAGCCCACGGTCGCCGCTCGCCTTCGCCAGGCGCAGCGCCTGGTGGAAGTAGCGCTGGGCGAGGCCCTGGGCGTCGGAGTCGTACGCGCAGATCCCGGCCACCGCCACCAGGCCGCCGGTGGCCCGGTGCAGCCGCCGGCCGAGGGCGTCGCCGTACGCGCCGCGCAGCAGCGGCGCCGTCTCGGCGTTGAGGAAGCCGACGATCCTGGCCCGCGTCGCCATGCCGCCGGCCCTGCGGTACATCTGCTCGTAGTGGGCCCGGGCGGCGCTCAGCATGGTGACGTCGGCGGCCGAGACACGGGTGCGGCCGTCACGGGAGACGTCGGTGTCCTCCGGCGGGTTCTCCCACTCCCACACCGGCATCACCGCCGGCGTCCCGGTCACCGCCTGCGCGGCACGGAGGTGCGGGCGCCGCTGCTCGTCGGAGCGCCACAGGGCGGTGGCCCGCTCGACGAACCCGGCGAGCGGTGTGCCGGGGGCGGGCAGCCCCGTACCCGTACCGTCGGGCACGCCGAGGCCGATGTCGTCGAGGGTGACGGGGCGCCGCAGCCGGGCGGCGAGCACCTCACAGATCAGGTCGGGCACCTGGCCGCGCGGCCGCTGGCCCTTCAACCAGCGGGCGACGGCGGTGTGTTCGTAGCGCAGGGCGAGGCCACGGGCCCGGCCCGCCTGGTTCACGCGGGAGGCGAGTCCGGCGTGCGAGATGCCCGCCTCGTCGAGCAGGGCGTCGAGCAGGGCGTTGGGGGCGGATCGCGGGGTGTGGGGTGAGGAGTGGGGTTGCATGGGACCGCTCCGGTGATTCGGTGCGCTCAGAGTAGTGAAGGACGCTTTCGCACGGGGTGTGAACGAAGTGCTCTTTCCTGCCTTCCGTGCGCGGTGCCGAAGTCGCCCCGCCGCCGGTTGACTTGGCCCCCTCGCCGAAAGGCGAGGGCCGGGCCGCCGGCTCCCCCTCTGACAGTGCGGCCGCCCGGTGCGCGCCGCCCGCGCTGTTGATCTGCCCGACACTCCGTGGCAGCGCGGGCGGCGCCGGCCACCCGTCCTCTCCGTCCGACCGCTAGTACGGGGAGGGCGCGGGCCGGGTACGGCGCAGCCCGGGTTCGGCGGGCTGCGCCGGTACCCGCACCCGGTCGTTGCGGACGACGAGCAGGGCCACGTCGTCGGCGAGCCGGCCGCCGGTGTGGCGCAGCAGCGCGGTGTGGACGCGGTCGACGAGCGCCGCCGGTGACTCGCGTGCCGCGTCGGCGAGGACCTTCTCCAGCGGGAAGTAGCGGCCCCGGTGGTCCCGGGCCTCCTCGGCACCGTCGGTGTGGAGCACCAGCGTCTCGCCGGGCAGCAGCCGGGTCGCGCGGTGCGGGACGAGGTCGGCGGGGAGCGGGAAGGCGCCGAGCGGCGGCAGCGGGTCGCCGACGGGGACGGCTTCGACGCGACGGCCGAGGCGGTACGGGCCGGGGTGGCCGCAGTCGAGGGCGTCGACCTGGCCGTCGGGGCGGATCTCCAGGAGCAGCAGGGTCACGAACTCCTCCGCCGCCGGGTGCTCGGGCGGGTGCCCGGTGCTTGCCGGGTGCTCCTCGCGGGCCCGCTCGCGCAGATGCCGGCCGAGCGCCCGGTCAAGACGCCGCAGGACGCCCGCGAGTTCGGGTTCGTCGTGGGCCGCCTCGCGGAAGCTGCCGAGGATCGCGACCACGGCGCCGAGCGCGGCGAGCCCGTGGCCCCGCACGTCCCCGATGACGATCCGCACCCCGTACGGCGTGGCCGCCGCCTCGTACAGGTCGCCGCCGACCACGGCCCCGCGCGACGCGGACAGCTGCCCCGCGGCGACGGCCAGGCCGTCGAGCCGCGCGGGCGGCGGCCGCAGCAGCACCTGCTGCGCGGCCTCGGCCACGGCTCGCACCCGCGCCAGCTCCCGCGCGAGCCCGCGCCGCGCCCCGAGGACGAGGACCGCTCCGACGGTGAGGAACACGGCGCTGGTGGCGATCCGCAGGGGCATCCCGGGCTCCCTGGCCAGCGGAGACCACCACCGCCACGCGACGGCCCCGGCCCCCCACACCGCGGGAGCCGCCAGCGGCGCCATCCGCCGCAACCGGGAGCCTTCGGCAACCACCGACCTGTCACGGAACATCCACGGCGCCCTTCCCGAGGCCCGCCAGCGCCCGAAGACCCTGCGGCACACAGGCCCGCCCCTGTGGCCGCGTCGATTCTTACGGTGCGGGAGGGCACGGGGGAACGCCCACCGAGGATCCCACCCGAAGGAGTGAGCGGGCTCGTACGGGAGTACGGGGGGGTACGTGCGGCACGGGAGTGCGTGGGGCACGGCTCCGACCTGGAGCGCTGCTCGTACCAAGCGGATGTCGGCAGCGGCCACGCAACGCGAAGGGCCCCGGCCCGGGTTGTTCACCCGGGCCGGGACCCCTTCTCGTCGTGGCCGTCAGGCGCCGCGGAGGACCGCGCCCGTGTGTTCCGCGGCCAGGGCGACCGCGGCGTCGCGGGCCGCGGTGGCCTCGTCGACGGTGAGGGTGCGGTCGGGGGCGCGGAAGCGGAGGGCGTAGGCCAGGGACTTCTTGCCCTCGCCGATCTGGTCGCCGGTGTAGACGTCGAACAGCCGGATGGACTCGAGGAGTTCACCCGCGCCGCCGGCCAGGTAGTACTCCACCGCCGCCGAGGGCACGTCCTGGTCGACGACCAGGGCGACGTCCTGGGTGGCGACCGGGAAGGCGGAGATGCGCGGGGCCTTGACCGGGCCCTCGCTCGCGCGCTCCAGGACGTCCAGGTCCAGCTCCATGGCGCAGGTGCGGGCCGGCAGGCCGAGGGCCTTCACCACGCGCGGGTGGAGCTCGCCGCCGTGGCCGGCGAGGGTCAGCTCCCCGTCGATCACGACCTGGAAGGAGGCGCAGCGGCCCGGGTGCCACGGGGCGTGCTGGTCGGCGTCGACCACCAGCTCCGCACCGAACTCGGCGGCCACGATCCGCGCCGCCTGGATCGCGTCGGCCCAGTCGGACGGGCGGCCCTTGCCCCACCAGCCGGCCTGCTCGCGGGCCCCGGAGAGGACGACGGCCGCGCGGCGCGGCTGCGCGGGCAGCGCGGCGTTGACGCGGGCGATCTCCTCGTCGCCGGGGCGGCGGTCGACGGGCAGACGGACGGCGACGCCCGGCTGTCCGTCGGTCGGCCGGAAGACCAGACCCGTCTCGAAGAGGGCCAGGTCGTGGCTGCCGCGCCCGTCGTTGCGGCGCAGCGCGCCGAGCAGGCCCGGGAGCAGCGTCGTACGGAGGGCGGGCTCCTCGTCGGAGAGCGGGTTGACCAGCTTCACGACCCGGCGGCGGGCGTCGTCCGCGTCCAGGCCGAGCTGGTCGAAGACCTGCTCGCCGATGAAGGGGTAGTTCAGCGCCTCGACGTAGCCGGCGCCGGCCAGCGCGCGGCCCACCCGGCGGTGGGTGCGCTGGCGCTCGGTGAGGCCGCGGCCCGCGGGGGGCTTGGGCAGCGTGGAGGGCAGGTTCTCGTAGCCCTCGAGCCGGATGACCTCCTCGGCGAGGTCGTTCGGCTCGTTCAGGTCGGGGCGCCACGAGGGCACGGTGACCACGAGCTCGTCCTGGCCGTAGACGTCGCAGCCGACCTCCTGGAGGCGGCGCACGACGGTCTCGCGGCCGTAGTCCACCCCGGCCACCTTGTCGGGGTGGTTCGCCGGCATGGCGATGGTGCGCGGCGCGGACGGGGCGATGACCTCGGTGACGCCGGCCTCGGCGGTGCCGCCCGCGAGGAGCACGAGCAGGTCGACCGTGCGCTGCGCGGCCGCGGCCGCGGCCTGCGGGTCGACGCCGCGCTCGAAGCGCTTGGACGCCTCGGAGGACAGCTTGTGGCGGCGCGCGGTGCGGGCGATCGAGATCGCGTCGAAGTGCGCGGCCTCGACGACGACCTCGGTGGTGCCGGAGACGATGCCGGTCTCGGGGTCGGTCGTCGGGTCGGCGATCTCGGTGTTGGCGCCGCCCATGACGCCCGCGATGCCGATCGGCCCACGGTTGTCGGTGATGACCAGGTCCTCGGCGTCCAGGACGCGGACCGTGCCGTCAAGGGTGGTGATCTTCTCGCCGGCCTCGGCGCGGCGGACCCCGATGGGGCCGTCGAGCCGGGTGCGGTCGTAGGCGTGCAGCGGCTGACCGAGTTCGAGCATCACGTAGTTGGTGACGTCGACGGCAAGCGAGATCGGGCGCATGCCGGCCTTCTGCAGGCGGCGCTGGAGCCAGATCGGGCTGCGGGCCTCCGGGTCGAGGCCGACGACGGTGCGCGCGGTGAAGCGGTCGCAGCCGATCGGGTCGGCGATCTGGACCGGGTAGCCGTACGCGTTGGGCGCGGGCACGTCCAGGAGCGCCGGGTCGCGCAGCGGCAGGCCGTAGGCGATGGCGGTCTCGCGGGCGACACCGCGCATCGACAGGCAGTAGCCGCGGTCCGGGGTGACGGCGATGTCGAGGACCTCGTCGTACAGCTCCAGCAGGACGGTGGCGTCGGTGCCGACCTCGTGCTCCGGCGGCAGCACGATGATGCCGTGCGAGCCGTCGTCGCCCATGCCGAGCTCGTCGCCCGAGCAGATCATGCCGCGGGAGACCCGGCCGTACGTCTTGCGCTCGGCGATCCGGAAGTCGCCGGGCAGCACGGCGCCGGGCAGGGCCACGACGACCTTGTCGCCCTCGGCGAAGTTCCGGGCGCCGCAGATGATCTCCTGCGGCTCGCCGGTGCCGTTGGCCTGTCCGACGTCGACGGTGCAGAAGCGGATGGGCTTCTTGAACTCGGTCAGCTCCTCGATGGTGAGGACCTTGCCGACCACCAGCGGGCCGGTGAGGCCCGCGCCGAGCTGCTCGACGGTCTCGACCTCGAGTCCCGCCGAGACGAGCTTGGCCTGTACGTCACGGCCGGTCTCCGTCGCCGGCAGGTCGACGTACTCCCGCAGCCAGGAAAGCGGGACCCGCATCAGATCTCCATCCCGAACGGCCGGGTGAACCGGACGTCACCCTCGACCATGTCTCGCATGTCTTCGACGTTGTGGCGGAACATCAGCATCCGCTCGATGCCGAACCCGAAGGCGAATCCGCTGTACTTCTCGGGGTCCACACCGCAGGCGACGAGCACCTTCGGGTTGACCATGCCGCAGCCGCCGAGCTCGATCCAGCCCTCGCTGCCGCAGGTGCGGCAGGGACGCTCCGGGTTGCCGACGGACTCGCCGCGGCAGACGTAGCAGAGCATGTCCATCTCGGCGGACGGCTCGGTGAAGGGGAAGAAGTTCGGGCGGAGCCGGGTCTTCATGTCCGGGCCGAAGAGCGCCTGGACCATGTGGTCCAGGGTGCCCTTGAGGTCGGCCATGGTGAGGCCCTCGTCGACGGCCAGCAGCTCGATCTGGTGGAAGACCGGGGTGTGCGTGGCGTCGAGCTCGTCGGTGCGGTAGACGCGGCCGGGGCACACCACGTAGACCGGGGGTTCCCGGTCGATGAGGGTGCGGGCCTGCACCGGCGAGGTGTGGGTGCGCAGCACGACGCCGGACTCGTCGCCGCTGGTGCCCTCGGGGCCCTGGACGAAGAAGGTGTCCTGCATCTGCCGCGCCGGGTGGTCCGGCACAAAGTTGAGGGCGTCGAAGTTGAACCACTCGGCCTCGACCTCGGGGCCCTCGGCGACCTCGTAGCCCATGGAGACGAAGACGTCGGAGACGCGCTCCATGAGGGTGGTCAGCGGGTGGCGGGCACCGGCCGGGACGCGGTCGTACGGCAGGGTGACGTCGACGGCCTCCTCGACGAGGACGCGGGCGTCGCGCTCGGCCTCGAGTTCGGCCTGGCGGGCGGCCAGCGCCTTGGAGACGACCCCGCGGGCCTGGCCCACGAGCTTGCCGGCCGCGGCCTTGGCCTGCGGGGGCAGGGCGCCGATCTCGCGGTTGGCGAGCGCCAGCGGCGAGGTGCCGCCGGTGTGCGCGGTCTTCGCGTGGGCGAGCGCGTCGAGGTCGCCTGCGGCGGCGAAGGCGGCGAGCGCCTCGTCCCGCATGCGCTCGATCTCTTCCGGTTTCAAGGCCTCGACCTCGACCGGGTCGTACGACTTATTGGGTGCCGACATCTCTTCCCGTGCTTCCGTTGGCTGGCTGGGCGGCCCCGCTCGACGTCAAGGGCGCAAACGTGCCAAAGGACGAGTCTAACGGGGTGAGGGGACGCGATTGGGCCCGTGGGCGGTCCGGGGGGCTCCTGAGCTCGTATGTTCTCGCCTGGTGAGACGTCCGAGGGGACTCGGCGGGGACTTCGCCGGGTCTCGGCGGGGTCTCGGCGAAGGCGCGGAGGAGGCTCAGAGGAGGTGGGCCGGGGTGCCGACGGGCAGGATAAATCGGAACTCGGCTCCGCCACGGGGGCCGCGTCCGACGGTGATCGTGCCGCCGTGGGCCTCGACGACGCCCTTGACGATGTAGAGGCCGAGTCCGGTGCCGCCGCGCTTGCTGCCCCGCCAGAAGCGGGTGAACACGCGGCCCATCGACTCCTCGGGGATGCCGGGGCCTTCGTCGCTCACGGTGACCTCCGTCCCCTTCTCTCCGTCGGTGGTGGCCGTGGTGGGTGCCACCTCGATGGTGACGGTTCCCTCGCCGTGGCGCACCGCATTTTCGAGCAGGTTGCCGAGGATCTGGTCGATCTTGTCGGGGTCGGCCCACAGTTCCGGCAGGTCGGGGTGGACCCGGACGAAGAAGCGGTCCGGCGACTGGCCGCCGGTGGTGTGGGCGTGCACGTGGCGACCGACGGCGGCGGCGATGTCGACGGGCTGCCGGCGCACCTCCAGGCGGCCGGAGTCGATCCGGGAGATGTCGAGGAGCTCGGCGATGAGCCGCTTGATGCGGCCCGCGTCGGCGTCGACGGTCTCCAGCATCAGCCGCTTCTGGTCGTCGGTGAACCGCTCCCACTTGTCGAGGAGGGTGGCGGTGAAGCCCTTGACGGAGGTGAGCGGCGAGCGGAGCTCGTGCGCGACGGTGGCGATGAGCTCGGCGTGGCTGCGTTCGGTGCGGCGGCGGGCCTCGGTGCCGCGCAGGGTGACGACGACCCGCCGGACCGGTCCGGTGGGGTGGGCGCGGACGTAGCGGGCGGAGACGAGCACCTCGCGCCCGCCGGGCAGCAGCAGGTTCCGCTCGGGCTGGCCGCGCCGGGTGGCGAGGCCGCCGTACGGGTCGGTGAGCGCCCACCAGCGGTGGCCCTTGAGGTCTTCCAGCGGCAGCGCCTGGTCGAGCGGCCGGCCGACGGCCTCGTCACCGGGTACGGCGGTGATGCGGCTGGCGGCAGCGTTGAAGCAGATGACCAGGCCGCGTTCGTCGGCGACGACGAGCCCGTCGGGCAGGTCGTCGGGATCGATGCCGGGCCACGGGGACGCGGCGGCGTCGGGGTCGGGCATGGGGGCCATGGCCTGGGCCGGCGTCGGGGCGCGGTCCTGCGCGGGCGGGGCCGCCTCCGGGCCGTGAGGGGGGTCCTGGTGGGCGGGGGGCGGCTCCGGCGCGTGCGCCGGGGCGCGTTGTGCCTGTGCGGGACTGCCCGTGCCGACCGTCATCCCCGTCATCCCACCCCTCCGTGTATCGCAGTGGGCCCCGAGTCCGTCACCCTACTAGGCGAGGGGGTCCGGCGGGGGCTCGGGGAGCGCTCAGGAGGTGGTGCGGGGGCGCTGGGCGCGCGCGGAGGCGTAGAGGCAGACGGCGGCCGCGGTCGCCAGGTTGAGGCTCTCGGCCTTGCCGTGGATGGGCACGCGGACGACGGCGTCGGCGAGGGCGCGGGTCTCCTCGGGCAGCCCCCATGCCTCGTTGCCGAAGACCCAGGCGGTGGGGCCGCCCATGGTGCCGGCGTCCAGCTCGTCGTCGAGGTCGTCCTCGCCCGCGCCGTCGGCGGCGAGGATCCGTACGCCGACGCCCTTGAGGCCGGCGACGGCCTGTTCGACCGGGACGCCGACGGCGACCGGGAGGTGGAAGAGGGAGCCGACGGAGGCGCGTACCGACTTGGGGTTGTACAGGTCCACGGAGGCGTCGGTGAGGATCACGGCGTCGGCGCCGGCCGCGTCGGCGCAGCGCAGCACGGTGCCGGCGTTCCCGGGGTCCCGGACGTGGGCGAGCACGGCGACCAGCTTGGGCCGGGCGGCGAGGATGTCCTCGAAGGGCGAGTCGAGGAAGCGGCAGACGCCGACGAGCCCCTGCGGGGTGACGGTCTGGGAGACCTCGGCGAGGACGGCGTCGGAGGCGAGGTGGACGCGGGCGCCGGAGGCGCGGGCGGCGTCGACGATGCCGGCGTACCGCTCGGCCGCCTCGACGGTGGCGAAGAGCTCGACGAGGGTCGGCTCACCGGTGCTGCCGCGGTGCTCGACGGCCTCGCGGACGGCCTGCGGGCCCTCGGCGATGAAGAGGCGGTCCTTGCCCCGGAAATTGCGCTTGGCGAGCCGCCGGGCGGCGACGACGCGCGGCGAACGCGGGGAGATCAGCTCGGGGGTGGACATGTGCCTGCGGCTCTCTGACTCGGCTCGGCCCGACTCGGGTACGGCCGCGAGACGGCGGCCGAAGCGGAAGCGGAAACGGAAGCGGAAACGGCGGTCAACGCGCCGGACCCGCAGGCGCGGGGCCTGCGGGTCCGGGCAGAAGCACTGCGACCTGGAAGATCAGGCGGCGGCCTTCGGGGCGTTGACGTCGGCCGGGAGGGCCTTCTGCGCGACCTCGACCAGCGCGGCGAACGCGCCGGCGTCGTTGACGGCCAGCTCGGCGAGGATCTTGCGGTCCACCTCGATGTTGGCGGCCTTCAGACCCTGGATGAGGCGGTTGTACGTCATGCCGTTCAGGCGGGCAGCGGCGTTGATGCGCTGGATCCACAGCTGACGGAAGTCGCCCTTGCGCTTCTTGCGGTCGTTGTAGTTGTAGACCAGCGAGTGGGTGACCTGCTCCTTGGCCTTGCGGTACAGGCGCGAACGCTGACCGCGGTAGCCGGAGGCCTGCTCGAGGATCGCCCGGCGCTTCTTGTGGGCGTTGACTGCCCGCTTGACGCGTGCCACTTCTTAACTCCTTGTAGCGGGGTCGTGGTGGTCCTCACACGACCCGGAAATCGGATGGGTCCCGGACGGTGCCGGATGCCCTCGTCGCCGAGGGCGGGAGATCAGATCAGATGCCCAGCATCTTCTTGATCTTGGCGGAGTCACCCGGGGCCATCTCGGCGTTGCCGGTGAGGCGACGCGTGAGCTTGGACGACTTGTGCTCGAGCAGGTGGCGCTTGCCGGCGCGCTCGCGCAGGATCTTGCCGGAGCCGGTGACCTTGAAGCGCTTCTTGGCACCGGAGTGCGTCTTGTTCTTCGGCATAGCGCCGTTATCTCCTCGTCAGTGGCGCTCCCCCGGTGCGGGCACCGGACGACTGGGAGCGTCAGATCTTCGTTTGGTGTTCCGGGGCGGAACCCTGGGGCTGCCACGAGGGCAGCCCCGCGGGATCACGCCTCGGGGTTCTCGGCCGACGTGTCGGCCGGAGCCTGCTCGGCCGGGGCCTCCGCGGCGGGCGCCTCGATCGAACCGCCCTGGCGCTCGGCCTTGCGCGCGGCCTGGGCCTCGCGGGCCTCGGCCATGGCCTCGGTCTTCTTCTTGTGCGGACCGAGAACCATGATCATGTTCCGGCCGTCCTGCTTCGGGTTGGACTCGATGAAGCCAAGCTCCTGAACGTCCTCCGCGAGGCGCTGCAGCAGTCGGTAGCCGAGCTCCGGCCGGGACTGCTCACGACCACGGAACATGATCGTGATCTTGACCTTGTCACCCTGCTTGAGGAACCGGACGACGTGACCCTTCTTGGTGTCATAGTCGTGCGGGTCGATCTTCGGCCGGAGCTTCATCTCCTTGATGACCGTGTGCGCCTGGTTCTTGCGCGCCTCACGGGCCTTCATGGCCGACTCGTACTTGAACTTCCCGTAGTCCATGAGCTTGCACACGGGCGGACGGGCGTTCGCCGCGACCTCAACCAGATCGAGGTCGTACTCCTGCGCGAGCTCCAGGGCCTTGGCAAGCGGGACGATGCCCACCTGCTCGCCACTGGGGCCGACAAGACGCACCTCGGGAACGCGAATCCGCTCGTTGATGCGGGGCTCGGCGCTGATGGATCCTCCTCGGTAGCACCACGCGACCGCCTGGCGGACGGACACGTACACGGTAGAACTGTCGAGACCAACCGAGCGGCGCACGAAAAAATGCCCCGACGGGACACAGGCGGGGCTCCACGGAAAACCGGAGCACCGCCGCGGTCAACCGCGGGGCGCACATCGGGCGGCTCCATCGTCCGTACGGAACGATGGTGACCACCTGACCGGTGACCCGCCGCCCGCGAGGGCGGCAAGGTGGGAAGTCGGAGCCTCCACTTGTGGGCCGGGCACACAGGTGTCCGGCCGGTCGTTACACAAGGTTAGCAGGACCCGCCGGTCGGCGCGAACCGTACGTCCGCTTATCGTGTGGGGCATGAGCGAGACGCCCCAGCACGAGTCCACGGACTCCTCCGCTTCCCCGGAAGCTCCCGACTTCGCCGCCATGACCCGCGACATCGCCGAGGTCCCGGCGGTCGAGGTGATCGTGACGGTCGCCGTCAACCTGATGAGCGCCGCCGCGGTGAAGCTCGGACTCACCGAGGAGGGCGACGAGCACAAGGACCTCGACGAGGCCCGCAAGCTGATCCACGCCCTGGCGGGCCTGCTCGACGGCGGCGCGACGGAGATCTCCTCCTTCCACGCGGCACCGCTGCGGGACGGCCTGAAGTCCCTGCAGCTGGCCTTCCGCGAGGCCTCCATCGTCCCGGACGAGCCGGGCCAGGGGCCGGGCGAGAAGTACACCGGGCCGGTGTACGGGTAGGACCGGCCGGCCAGGCGGGGGTACGGGGGTCGCCCCCCGGAGGACCGCGGCCACGGGGCCGGTGTACGGCTAGGACGACGAGGGTCAGTCCGTTTTTACGTAGAAGGGCTCGCCGGGAGGCGTGGCCGAGGCCGGCAGCAGTGCCAGGTCGAGGCCGCGCACCAGGCGGGCCCTCAGTGTTTCGTCGGCGGCGATCCGCCGGGCCACCCGCTGGGCGGCCTCGGCGGGAGCGGCGTCCTCGGCGAGGACCAGGGCGAGGGTGCCGTCGGCGGCGCCGGGGCCCAGGTGGGCGCGCAGGACGGCCGGCTCGGCGGCGACCGCGTCGCGGACCGCGTCCCGGACGGCGGGGTCGTCCAGCGGGTCCGCACTGCTGCGGCCCTCGGCGAGCGCGAGCAGCGCGGAACCGGTGATCTGGTACGGCACGGGGCCGGCCAGGTCGAGGACCAGGGTGTCGGCCTTCTCGTGGACGAGGGCCGCGAGCGCCTGCCGCAGCGGGACGGCGACGGGCCGGGCGGCCGGGTCCCACAGGGCGAGCGACGCGATCGAGGTGAAGGCCGGCAGCGCCCGCCGGTCCCCCGCCGTCAGCGTCGGCACGGCCATGTCGCTGGTCTTCTCCTGGCGCAGCCCCGTCACGGGGTCGACCTCGACCTCGCCGAGGACCGCGACGACGGGCACGAGCAGCCGCGCGTCCCGGAGGGCTTCGAGCACGGGCCCGTGCGCGGTGCGGTCCTCCGCCCACGCGGCGAGCGCCGCGGCGAGCCGCGGGTCGGCGGTGCCGTCGTCGTCGGAGAAACCGGGGTCGGGGATGTTCTTGAGCGCCACGCACCGAGCCTAACCGCCGGGCTCCGGGGTCCCCGACCTGGGTCAGCGCGGGTGGCTGCCGCGCCAGAGGGCGACGGCGGCGGCGAGGAAGAGGATGCCGACACCGCCCGCGAGAGGGGCGAGCAGGCCGATGGGGTGGGTCTCCTCGGGGGCGGGCTGGGGGCCGGGGCCGAAGTAGCGGGCGGTGTGGCCGGCCGCGACGGTCTTGAGGTCGGTGCCCTTCAGCCGGGCGCCCTCCTCGATGGCGGCGGCCGGGTCGACCGTCCCGTACCCCTTCTCGTCGCTGCGGCCGCCCTGGGGGCGGCTGCGGGCGGTGTCGATGAGGAGCCGTTTGATCTGGGCCGGCGTCAGGTCGGGGTGGGCGGCGCGGACCAGGGCGACGGCGCCGGAGACGAACGCGGCGGCGGCGCTGGTGCCCCAGCCCTCGTAGTAGCGGCGGTCCGGGTCGGCGATGACGATGTCGACGCCGGGGGCGCTGACCGTCGCGTACCAGCGGCTGGTGGAGAAGGACGCGCGGGTGCCCCAGCGGTCGACGGCGGTGACGGCGATCACGCCGGGGTAGGCGGCGGGGAAGGAGATGTGGTCGCCCTTCTCGCCGCCGTTGCCGGCGGAGGCGACGACGGAGACGCCCTTGGCGAGGGCGTACTGCACGGCGGCGTCCTCGCCGGCGTCGGGGTGGGCGGACTCGGAGTCGTCGCCCAGGGAGAGGTTGATGACGTCGGCGCCGTGGTCGGTGGCCCAGCGGATGCCTTCGGCGAGGGCCGTGCCGCGGGTCTTGCGGGCCTTGTCGCGGGCCTTGTCGGTGCCTTCGAGGATGACCCGCACGGGGAGGATCCTCGCCTTCGGGGCGACGCCGAGGACGCCGTCCTGGCCGCCGGGCCCGTGGCCGTGTCCGGCGATGATGCCGGCCATCGCGGTGCCGTGGCGGGCCCAGGCGCGGTCGCCGCGGGCGGCGCCGAAGCCGACGAGGTCGGTCCCGGGCAGCACGGAGCCCGCGAGGTCGGGGTGGGTGGCGTCGACGCCGGTGTCGAGGACGGCGACCGTGATGCCCTCGCCGCGGGTGGTCCGCCAGGCCTGGGTGGTGTGCAGGGCGTCGAGGCCCCACTGGCGGGCGCGGATGGTGTCGGCGTACGCGGGGGTGGTGGCCGCGGGGAGGACGGTGAAGGCGGCGGCGAGCAGCGCGGCGGCCGCGGCGCGGCCACGGTGGCGGCGGAGCTTCACTCCTGGTCCTCCTTCAGGGTGGCGGCGACGGTCTTGCGCAGGGCGCGTTCGACGGCTTCGCCGACGCCCTTGGCCTCGTGGCCGAGGCCGGCCTGGGCGACGGGGGTGGTCCGCTTGGGGGTCATGGCGCGGTCGGCGGGTTCGGGTTCGGTGACGGCGCGGCCGTCGGCGAAGCCGGAGACGGCGGTGACGACGACGGGCAGGTCGGGCAGGACGTGCCGCCACCAGCTGGCCCGCTGCCGGTCGCCGAACCGGGCGGCGACGGTGCCGGGGCCGGAGAGTGCGGGCGCGGGTTCGTCGGCGGCGCGGGAGCCGAGGGTGCGCATGGTGGCGGGGTCGGCGTGGGTGAAGACCAGGGCGACGGTGGTCACGTGGGAGGAGGTGGCGTCGGTGTAGGTGGCGCGCAGGACGCGCTCGCAGCCGACGCTCTTCAGGGCGGTGTGGAGACCCTGGGGGAGGGTGGCCGGCGTGCAGGGCGCGTCGGGCGCGACGACGATCCGCGTCCACGTACGGGCGGAACCGCCGGGTCCGGCGGAGGGGCCGGGGAGGGTGCGCGGGAAGAGGGTGTCGACGGGGGCGTTGTGCCAGAGCGCGCGGGCCGGGGTGTAGCCGGCCGGCTCGTCCGGCTCCCCGGCCCCGCTGCCGGCGAGGACCGCCCCGGTCACGGCGAAACCGACGAGCCCCAGGGCGAGCACCCCGCACACCGCGGCGGCCACGACCCTGCCGGGCTTGCGGTCGCGTACGGGGCGCAGCCGGGTGGTCGTCTCGGCGGGCGCCTCGGCGCCGAGCGCCCACGCGTCGTAGGGGTACGCGGCTGCGGGCGCGGCGACCGGAGGCTGCGCGGGCCGGGGCACGGGACGGCTGTCCCGTACGGGCCGGAGCCGGGTGGTGGTCTCGGCGGCCGTCTGGACGTGCCCCACGGCTCCCCTCGGCGGCTGCTCGGGCGGCAGCGGCTGCGCGGGGCGAGAGGACGGGGCGGGGCGAGAGGACGGGGCGGGCGCCGGCGCGGCGGGGACGGCGGGAGCCGTGGGGGCGGGGCGCGCGGGGGCGGCGGAGGCCGTCGGGGCGGGACGCGCGGGGGCTGCCGGCGCGGAGTGGGCGGAGGCGGAAGCCGGCGGCGCGGGGCGCTCCTGGGGCAGCAGGGCCTCCGTGATCCGGGAGGTGCGGTGCTCCGCCCGGGGCGCGGGCGCAGCCGGTGCCGGGGCAGGGACGCGGGGCGCGGCGTCGCCGGGCGGCATCGGCGGTCCGGGGCGCGTGGCGGGAGGAGTCGCGGGTGCCGGTCCGGCGGACGGCGACGGGGGCTGTTCCGCCCGGGGCGCGGGCGCAGCCGGCGCCGGGGCGGGAACGCGGGGCGCGGCGCTGCCCGGCGGCAGCTGGGACGCGGCGGCCGTCGGGCCGTCGGGCCCGGCCGGCGAAGCGGCGGAGCGGTCCGCCGGGGCCGCAGGGGTCGGCTGGGCCTGGCGGACCCCAGGGGTCGCGGAGCCCGTGAACGCCGTGGCCGGCTCGGCATGACGGTCCCCGGGAGTCGCGGAGCCCACGGACGCCGGGGTGGACCGAGCCTGGCGGGCTCCGGGAGCCGCAATCGACGTCGGCTGAACCGTCGAGGTCGCGGACGCCGTCGCAACCGCAGGAGTGGACGGAGCCTGGCCGGCACCCGGAGCCGCGGACGGGCGATCCGTCGAGGTCGGCTGAGCCTGGCGGGGACCGCCGGCACCCGGAGCCGCGGACGGGCGATCCGTCGAGATCGACGGAGCTTGGTGGGGACCGCCGGCCCCCGGCGCGGACGGGCGATCCGCCGGGGCCGGCCCAGCCTGGCGGGCACTGCCATCCCCCGGCGCGGACGCGCGGTCCGTCGAGGTCGGCTGGGTCGGCTGGGGGGCGCGGGGGCCGGAGGCCGGCGAGGGGTGGGGGTCGGGCGGCAGCAGGGCCTCGGTGATGCGGGACGTGGGGCGCTGTGGCTCGGTGCTCATCCCCGTCCCCTTGGTCGATCTGCGAAAGCAATGGCCGCCACTCTACGGGCTGTTCCCGGTGGGGCGGGAACCGAGGGGGGCGGGCGGATCAAGGGGCTACCCACGCGTAAACCTGTCTGGCAAGCTCGGGCCATGACTCCCCGTGCCGCCGACCGCGCCCGGTACGACCGGGCCACCGCTCATCTCGACGCGCCCCTCGCCGTCGTCGATCTGGAGGCCTTCGACGCCAACGCCGAGGATCTGGTCCGCAGGGCCGGCGGGAAGCCGGTGCGGGTCGCGAGCAAGTCGGTGCGGTGCCGGGCGTTGTTGGAGCGGGTGCTGGGGCGGGACGGGTTCGCGGGTGTGATGTCGTTCACGCTGGCCGAGTCGCTGTGGCTGGCCAGGGCCGGGTTCGAGGACGTGCTGCTGGCGTATCCGTCCGCGGACCGGGCCGCGTTCGCGGAGCTCGCGGGGGACGCGAAGCTGGCCTCGGCCGTGACCGTGATGGTCGACGACGTGGCGCAGCTCGATCTGATCGAGGCGTCGCGGGCGGGCGGCGCGGAGGAGGTCCGGGTCTGTCTGGAGCTGGACACCTCGCTGCACCTGCTCGGCGGCCGGGTGCGGATCGGGGCCCGGCGCTCGCCGCTGCGGGAGCCCGCGCAGCTGGCCGAGCTGGCCCGGTCGGTCGCGCGCCGGCCCGGTTTCCGGCTGGTGGGGCTGATGGCGTACGAGGGTCATGTGGCGGGCGTCGGGGACGCGGTCGCGGGCCGGCCGCTGCGCTCGCGCGCGGTCCGGCTGATGCAGTCGGCGGCGCGCAGGGAGCTGGCGGCGCGCCGGGCGGCGGTGGTCAGGGCGGTGCGGGCGGTGGCGCCGGACCTGGAGTTCGTCAACGGCGGCGGGACCGGCAGCGTGCAGCACACGGCGGCCGAGGACGCGGTGACGGAGATCGCGGCGGGTTCGGGGCTGTTCGTGCCGCGGCTGTTCGACCACTACACGTCCTTCACGGGCCGCCCGGCGGCGCTGTTCGCGCAGCCGGTGGTGCGCCGCCCGGGCGTGGGCGTGGTGACGGTGCTGGGCGGCGGCTACCCCGCCTCGGGCGTCGCCGGCCGGGACCGGCTCCCGGTCCCGTATCTGCCGGAGGGTCTGCGCTACGACCCGCGGGAGGGCCCGGGCGAGGTCCAGACGCCGCTGCTCGGCTCCCCGGCCGACGACCTGCGCATCGGCGACAAGGTGTGGTTCCGGCACGCGAAGGCCGGGGAGCTGTGCGAGCGCTTCGACACCCTGCACCTGGTGGAGGGCGACCGGGTCACGGCCGCCGTGCCGACGTACCGGGGCGAGGGCCGGACGTTCCTCTAGGGGTCAGGGGGCTCCGTACACGGTGTCCGTCCGGTCCGGTACGACGCTGCCGTCGTCGCGCCGGACCGGCCCCGGGGTGCCGTCGGCGGCGGTGTAGCCGGTGGTGGCGCAGGGGTACGGGTCCGGCTTGCGCTTCTTCGGCTCGATGAACATGGGGTTGACGATCCAGCGGCCGTCGGCGTCGTCGTACGCCCGGCACATGAGCTCGTTCTTGTTGCGGTTGACGACGAGCCGCAGGCCGGTGGCGTCGCGGAGGAAGGAGACGTCCGTGTCGGAGTCGCCGGCGGCGAACACCTGGCGGCGGTGGGCGGGCTGGACGCGTTCGGCGGCGGGGCCGTGGACGCCGAGGATCTCCTGGTTGATCCAGCAGCGTTTGCCGTCGATGTAGGTGATCATCCGGTCCTCGCCGTCCGCCACCGTGCCGCAGCCCTTGAGGTGGGAGGTGAGGCGGCCGTGTTCGGTGGTGTTGCGGATGCCGATCGCGCGGGAGGCGGGGATGCCGATGCCCTCGGCCCACACGTCGACGACGGGCTCGGGTGAGGCGGAGACGATCCACACGTCGAAACCGGCGTCCTTCAGGGCCCGGATCAGGTCGCGCTGCTGGTCGTAGTGGCGGATCCAGCCGGTGACCCGGGAGCTGCCGGCCTGCTGGGTGGCGCCCTGCGGGGCAGCGAGGTTCTCGGCGCGGGCGGCGGCGGCGAAGGCCCGGACCTGGCCGGGGGTCCAGCCGTGCAGGAGCTGGGCGAGCCACGCGTACTGGGGTTCCATGCGGCGGTGGTCGTAGCCGGCGAAGGCCGCCGCGCCGCCGGTGGTGGCGCCCGTCCCGTACACGGCGAGGAGTTCGTCGGCGCAGCGCGTGTCGGTGGCGGTGGGCAGTGTGCGGACGCCCGTGGGGCAGGCGCCCCGCAGCGCCGTGGCCGCCTCGGGGGTGAGGTGGCGGCTGGTGGTGGTCCAGTCGCCGTCCTTCGGCGGTCGGACGCGGTCGTTGCGCAGCAGCCAGGAGAAGGTGGCGTCGCCGACGTCGTTCTTGATGACGGTGTTGTCCCAGTCGAAGACGGCGAGGGGCTTGGCGCCCTTCACCGTCTTCTTTCGGCAGTGGTCGGCGATCAGGCGGTCGAGGCGGGCCTTGTTGTCGCCGTACCAGCCCTGGGCGACGGTGAGGGTGGGGCAGGCGGCGGGCCGGTGGGGTGCGGCCTGTGTGCTCGCCGTGGGCAGGAGTGCGGTCGCGGCGAGGGCGAGGGCGGCCACGGCGGCCCCGGCCCGGAAGGTGTCGTGCACGGGCGTTCTCCTGTTCCGTACGCGGCGCAGCCGGGCGCCTTGCGACGCCCGGCTGCGCGGGTGGGGGTGGGAAGGGGGGGGGACGGGGATGGGGATGGGTGGCGGCGGTGGCGAGGCCCGGACCGGGGTCCGGAGGGAGGGCCTGGAGGAGGTCTAGAGGGGGGTCACGTACGCGCCGGAGATGCCGCCGTCGACGAGGAAGTCGGTGGCGTTGACGAACGAGGAGTCGTCGCTGGCGAGGAAGGCGACCGCGGCGGCGATCTCCTCGGCCTCGGCGAACCGGCCGACCGGGATGTGCACCAGGCGGCGCGCGGCCCGCTCGGGGTCCTTGGCGAACAGCTCCTGGAGCAGCGGGGTGTTGACCGGGCCCGGGCAGAGGGCGTTGACGCGGATGCCCTCGCGGGCGAACTGGACGCCGAGCTCGCGGGACATGGCGAGCACGCCGCCCTTGGAGGCGGTGTAGGAGATCTGGCTGGTGGCGGCGCCCATGACGGCGACGAAGGAGGCGGTGTTGATGATGGAGCCCCTGCCCTGGCGGCGCATGTACGGCAGGGCGGCCTTGCAGCACAGGTAGACGGAGGTCAGGTTGACGTCCTGGACGCGCTTCCAGGCCTCCAGGCCGGTCTCCAGGATGGAGTCGTCGTCGGGGGGCGAGATGCCGGCGTTGTTGAAGGCGATGTCGACGGAGCCGTAGGTGTCGAAGGCGACCTTGAAGAGGTTCTCGACCTCCTCGGGGTCGGTGACGTCGACCTTGACGAAGGTGCCGCCGACCTCTTCGGCGGCGGCCTTGCCGGCCTGCTCGTCGATGTCGCCGCAGACGACGTTCGCGCCTTCGGAGGCGAGGCGGCGGGCGGCGGCGAGGCCGATGCCGCTGCCGGCGCCGGTGATGACGGCGGTGCGGCCGACCAGCCGGCGGCAGACGATCTGGGTGTCGGTCATGGTTGCTCAGGCCTCCGTGCTGATGAAGACGTTCTTGGTTTCGGTGAAGGCGGTCAGGGCGTCGGGGCCCAGCTCGCGGCCGAGGCCGGACTGGCCGAAGCCGCCGAAGGGGGTCCAGTAGCGGACGCTGGAGTGGGAGTTGACGGAGAGGTTGCCGGCCCGGACGGCGCGGGAGGCGCGCAGGGCGCGGCCGACGTCCCGGGTCCAGAGGGAGCCGGACAGGCCGTACGGGGTGGCGTTGGCGAGGCGGACGGCGTCGGCCTCGTCCTCGAAGGTCAGGACGACGGCGACGGGGCCGAAGACCTCCTCGACGGCGCAGGGCGCGTCCTCGGGGAGGCCGGTGAGGAGGGTGGGCGGGAACCAGAAGCCGGGGCCTTCGGGTGCCTTGCCGCGGACGGCCTCGGCGCCCGGGGTGTCGGTGGCGCCCGTGACGTAGGAGCGGACGCGGTCGAGCTGGGCGCGGGAGATGAGGGGGCCCATCTGGGTGCGCTCGTCGAGGGGGTCGCCGACGACGATCTCCTCGATGGCGGGGACGAGGAGTTCCAGGAAGCGGTCGTAGACCTCGCGCTGGACGAGGATGCGGGTGCGGGCGCAGCAGTCCTGGCCGCTGTTGTCGAGGAAGGCCATGGGGGCGGCGGCCGCGGCGGCGGCCAGGTCGGCGTCGGCGAAGACGATGTTGGGGCTCTTGCCGCCGAGTTCGAGGGTGACGCGCTTCACCTGCCCGGCGGCCTTGGCCATGATCTGCTTGCCGACTTCGGTGGAGCCGGTGAAGACGATCTTGGCGATGCCGGGGTGTTCGACGAGGGCGTTCCCGGCGATCGGGCCCTCGCCGGGGAGGACCTGGAAGAGGTGCTCGGGCAGGCCCGCTTCCAGGGCGAGTTCGGCGAGGCGGAGCGCGGTGAGCGGGGTGGTCTCGGCGGGCTTGAGGAGGACGGCGTTGCCGGCGGCGAGGGCGGGGGCGGTGGCCCATGCGGCGATCGGCATGGGGAAGTTCCAGGGGGCGATGACGCCGACGACGCCGAGGGGTTCGAGGAGGGTGATGTCGAGGCCGCCGGGGACCGGGATCTGGCGGCCGTTGAGGCGCTCCACTCCCCCGGCCGCGTAGTCGAGCAGGTCGCGGACGTTGCCGGCTTCCCAGCGGGCGTTGCCGAGGGTGTGGCCGGCCTCGCGGACCTCCAGGAGGGCGAGCTCCTCGACGTGGGCGTCGACGACGGCGGCGAAGCGGCGCAGTGCGCGGGCGCGGTCGGCGGGTGCGGCGGCGGCCCAGGCGCGCTGGGCCTCGGTGGCCCGGGCGACGGCGGCGTCGACGTCGGCGGGGGTGGCGGCGGGGACGGTGGCGACGAGCTCCTCGGTCGCCGGGTTCAGGACGTGCAGTTCGTGCAGTTCGTGCGGCAAGGGTCGTTCCTCACATGCGTTCGAAGGAGCGGCGCAGTTCCCAGTCGGTGACGGCGGCGTCGTACGCGTCGAGTTCGACGCGGGCCATGTTGCGGTAGTGGGCGACGACCTCGGGGCCGAAGGCGGCCTTGGCGATCTCGCTGTTCTCCCAGAGTTCGGCGGCGTCGCGCAGGGTGGTGGGCACGTGCTCGTATTCGCCGGTGTACGCGTTGCCGGTGCAGGGGGGCGGGAGTTCGAGGCCCTGTTCGATGCCGTGGAGGCCGGCGGCGACGAGGGCGGCGACGGCGAGGTAGGGGTTGACGTCGCCGCCGGGGAGGCGGTTCTCGAAGCGGGTGGAGCGGCCGTGGCCGACGATCCGCAGGGCGCAGGTCCGGTTGTCGTGGCCCCAGGCGACGGCGGTCGGGGCGAAGGAGCCGGGCTGGAACCGCTTGTAGGAGTTGATGTTGGGGGCGTAGAGCAGGGAGAAGTCGCGCAGGGCGGCGAGCTGTCCGGCGAGGAAGTGCCGCATGACGTCGGACATGCCGTCGGGTCCGTCGCCGGCCATCACGTTCCTGCCGTCGGCGTCCTGCAGCGACAGGTGGATGTGGCAGGAGTTGCCCTCGCGCTCGTTGTACTTGGCCATGAAGGTGAGCGAGCAGCCCTCCTGGGCGGCGATCTCCTTGGCTCCGGTCTTGTAGACGGCGTGCTGGTCGCAGGTGACGAGGGCCTCGTCGTATTTGAAGGCGATCTCGTGCTGGCCCGGGTTGCACTCGCCCTTGGCGGACTCGACGGTGAGTCCGGCGCCGGTCATCTCGTTGCGGATGCGGCGCAGCAGCGGCTCGACGCGGCCGGTTCCGAGGACGGAGTAGTCGATGTTGTACTGGTTGGCGGGGGTCAGGCCGCGGTAGTTGGCGTCCCAGGCCGCCTCGTAGGTGTCCTTGAAGACGATGAACTCGAGCTCGGTGCCGACGTGGGCGGTGAAGCCGTGGGCGGCGAGCCGGTCGAGCTGGTGGCGGAGGATCTGGCGGGGGGCGGCGACGACGGGGCTGCCGTCGCTCCAGGCGAGGTCGGCCATGACCATGGCGGTGGCCTCGTTCCACGGGACGCGGCGCAGGGTGGAGAGGTCGGGGCGCATGGCGAAGTCGCCGTAGCCGCGGTCCCAGGAGGACATCTCGTAGCCGTCGACGGTGTTCATCTCGGCGTCGACGGCCAGAAGATAGTTGCAGCCCTCGGTGCCGTGGTCGAGTACGTCGCTCAGGAAGAACGGTGCGGCGAACCGCTTGCCCTGGAGCCGCCCCTGCATGTCGGGGAAGGCCAGGACGACGGTGTCGATCTCGCCGCTCGCGACGAGCGAGCGGAGCTCGTCGACGGCGAGCGGGGGTGTGCGGTCTGCCACGGGATGACTCCTCCTTCGGCCTGCCGGGAGCCATAAGGTATTGCTCAGAACCATTGCTTGGGAAGGGGAAACGGCGAGGTGGCCAGTACGAGTGAACCGGCGGACCGGCTGACGCCCGTGCTGCGGCCGGTGCGGGCGGGGAACGGTTTCGAGGAGGCCCTGGAGCAGATCCTGCAGGTCGTGCGCCTGGGGCTGGTGCCGGGCGGGGAGCGGCTGCCGGCCGAGCGGGAGCTCGCGGACCGGATGGGAATCAGCCGGGTCACCCTGCGCGAGGTCCTGAAAGTGCTCCAGGAGCAGGGCCTGGTGGAGAGCCGGCGCGGCCGGTACGGCGGAACGTTCGTGCTGCGGCGGGAGCGGACCGCCGACGAGGCGGAGCTGCGCCGCCGGATCGCCGCCGTCGACATGGAGGACACGCTGCGCTTCCGGGAGGTCCTGGAGGTGGGCGCGGCCGGCCTGTGCGCGGCGCACGGCCTGGACGAGGAGGGCGCCGAGCGGCTGCGCCGGGCCCTCGCGGCGACCCATGACGCGCCGCTCGGCGACTACCGACGGCAGGACACGCTGCTGCACCTCACCCTCGCCGAGCTGTCCGGTTCGCCGACGCTGACCGCGCAGTACGCGGCGGTCCGGGCGACCGTCAACGACCTGCTCGACTGCATCCCGCTGCTCGTGCGCAACCTGGAGCACTCGCAGCACCAGCACACGGCGCTGGTGGAGGCGGTGCTCGACGGGGACGCGGACGCGGCGCGCGAGGTGATGCGGGAGCACTGCGCGGGGACGGCGGCGCTGCTGCGCGGCTTCCTGACGTGAGGGGTGCCCCGTCCGCGTAACCGGAACGTAACGCACGGGTCTTGCGCCGCCCACCCTGACGACGCAAAGGTATGGCACCAATCCATTGGGCCCGTTCCGGGGAGCTGACCGCCGCCATGACGCTGGAAGACACCTCAGGCACCACAGGAAACAAGGCCGCGCCGGACGACTACCTGCAGCGCCGCACGCTGCGCCGCGGCAGCGCGGGCTGGCTGCTGCTGACCGGTCTCGGGGTGGCGTACGTCGTCTCGGGCGACTTCTCCGGGTGGAACATCGGACTGTCCAAGGGCGGCTTCGGCGGTCTCGCCGTCGCGACCGTCCTCATGGGCGTGATGTACGCGTGTCTCGTGTTCTCGCTCGCCGAGCTGTCCGCGATCCTGCCGACGGCGGGCGGCGGCTACGGCTTCGCCCGGCGGGCGCTCGGCACCTGGGGCGGCTTCCTCACCGGAACGGCGATCCTCATCGAGTACGTCCTCGCGCCCGCCGCCATCTCGATCTTCATCGGCGACTACGTCGAGTCCCTCGGGCTGTTCGGTCTGGAGTCCGGCTGGCCGGTCTACCTGGTCTGCTTCGCCCTCTTCATCGGCATCCACCTGTGGGGCGTGGGCGAGGCGCTGCGTTTCAGCCTGATCGTCACCGCCGTCGCGGTGGCCGCACTCCTCGTCTTCGCGCTCGGCGCGCTGAGCGACTTCCACGTGTCCGGCCTGAACGACATCCCGGCGGACCCGGAGGCGACCGGCTCCAGCTCCTGGCTGCCGTTCGGTCTGCTCGGCATCTGGGCCGCGTTCCCGTTCGGCATGTGGTTCTTCCTGGGGGTCGAGGGCGTGCCGCTGGCCGCCGAGGAGGCCAAGGACCCGGTGCGTTCGATGCCGAGGGCGCTCGCCCTGTCGATGGGCGTCCTGGTGGTCCTCGCGCTGGTCACCTTCCTCGCGGCGACCGGGGCCCGGGGCTCGGCCGCCATTCAGGAGGCGGGCAATCCGCTGGTGGTGGCGCTCCAGGGCGACGGCGAGCCGACCGCGCTCAGCCGTTTCGTCAACTACGCGGGGCTCGCGGGCCTGGTCGCGTCCTTCTTCTCCCTCATCTACGCGGGCTCCCGCCAGCTGTTCGCCCTGTCCCGGGCCGGCTATCTGCCCCGCTTCCTCTCCCTCACCAGCCGCCGCAAGGCGCCCTATCTGGGGCTGCTGATCCCCGGTGCGCTGGGCTTCGCGCTCGCCGCGGGGACCGGGGACGGCGCGCGGATGCTGAACATCGCGGTGTTCGGCGCCACCATCTCGTACGCCCTGATGGCGCTCTCCCACATCGTGCTGCGCCGTCGCGAGCCCGGCCTGCACCGCCCGTACCGCACCCCCGGGGGTGTGCTGACCTCCTCGGTGGCCTTCGTGCTCGCGCTGTCCGCCCTGGTGGCGACCTTCCTGGTCGACAAGGACGCGGCGTTCATCGCGCTCGCCGTGTACGTGATCGCCCTCGCCTACTTCGCGTTCTACAGTCGCCACCACCTGGTGGCGAAGGCGCCCGAGGAGGAGTTCGCGGCGCTCGCCGCGGCCGAGGCCGAACTCGAACGCTGACCGACGCACGATCCTTCGAAGGAGTCCTTTCGTGTCCAAGCCGCTCATCGGCGTGACCACCTATCTCGACCAGGCCCGCTGGGGCGTGTGGGACCTGCCGGCGGCGCTGCTCCCGGCCGCGTATCCCGGCCTGATCCAGCGGAGCGGCGGGCTCGCGGCGATGCTTCCGCCGGACGATCCGTCCGCGGCGGCGCAGACGGTGGCCCGCCTGGACGCGCTGGTGGTCGCGGGCGGCGCGGACGTGGAACCGGTGCGGTACGGTGCCGAGCCCGACCCCCGTACGGGTCCGCCCGCGCGGGCCCGGGACGGCTGGGAACTGGCCCTGATCGACGCGGCCCTGGCCGCCGGCACCCCGCTGCTCGGCATCTGCCGGGGCATGCAGCTGCTCAACGTGGCCCTCGGCGGCACCCTGGTGCAGCACCTGGACGGCCACACGGAGGCGGTCGGCGTGATCGGCCGCCACCCGGTCGCGCCGGTCCCGGGCACCCGCTACGCCGCCCTGGTGCCGGAACGGACCACCGTCCCGACCTACCACCACCAGTGCGTGGACGTCCTGGGGAAGAACCTGATCGCCTCGGCCCACGCCGAGGACGGCACGGTCGAGGCGATCGAGCTGCCCTGGCCCGCCTGGGCGCTCGGCGTCCAGTGGCATCCGGAGATGGGCGAGGACCTGCGGGTGATGCGGGGGCTCGTGGCGGCGGCTAGCGGCTGATCCGCCCGCGCATGAGGAGCGCGTACAGCAGTCCGGCGACTCCCATCCCGACCGGCAGGGCGAGGTCGACGCCGCCGAGGACGCGGGCGATCGGCCCGGTGTACGCGGTGTTCACGCACAACGCCGCGACCGCGGCCCCACCGAGCACCCCGGCCGCACCCGCCGGGTTGACACCGCCCGCGTACCAGAAGGCACCGGCCCGGCTCTCGTCCATCAGGGCGGGCCCGTCGTACCGGTTGCGGCGCAGCAGGATGTCGACCGCGTACACGGTCATGGCCGGGCCCAGCAGGACGACGGTCAGCTGCAGCACGTTGCTGACGGTGTCCAGGAAGTTGGAGACGAGCAGCGCGTACAGGGTGAGGGCGACCGCCACCGCGCCGTCGACCAGGACGCTGCGGGAGCGGCGGATGCGCAGGCCCACGGCCTGGAGGGCGAGCCCGGCGCTGTAGGCGGTCATGGCGTTGATGGCGATGGTGCCGAGCACGAGGGCGAGCAGGAAGACGGGAGCGAACCAGCCGGGCAGCAGGGATTCCAGGGCGGCCTGAGGGTCGGTCATGTCGACGACGGTGGCGGCGAGGGCGCCGAGCGCGCACACCGCGACACTCGGCAGGAAACCTCCGAGCGCGGTCCACCCCATGACCGCCTTCGCCGAGGAGTTCCTCGGCAGATAGCGGGAGAAGTCCGCGCTGGTGGTGTACGAGAGCGGGCCGGCGGCGATGAGGGTGACCCCGGCGATCAGCGTGGCCCACAGGTCGGCGCCGCTCAGCGGGGCGTCCGGCACGTAGCCGAAGTCGGCGTGCAGCAGGACCACGTAGGCGACGATCCCGAAGACGGTCGCGAGGGCGAGGGTGATCGGCAGGTAGAGCCGGACGATCAGCCCGTGCCCGTACACGCCGATGGTCAGCGTGACCCCGGCGATCAGGAGGACCACCACGATCTTGACGCCCGTGGAGGCACCGATCCCGGCCTTGCCCACCAGGGCGAACGCGGCACCGGCGGCCGCGGCCAGGTTGAGCGCGAAGTAGCAGACGGAGATGGCCCAGCCGGTCACGGCGTTGTTCACGCGGTTGCCGCGCACGCCGTACACGGCCCGGGTGATGACCTCGCTGGGCGCTCCGGCGGCGGGTCCCGAGATCGCGAGCACGCCGGTGAGCAGCCAGAACAGGTTGCCGACGACGATCACCACGAGCGCCTGGGCCAGGCTGAGGCCCATCAGGACGAGGGCGCCGCCGACCACGAGGCTCAGGTAGTTGACGTTGGCTGCGGCCCAGACGGCGAAGAGCTCGCCGGGCCGTCCGTGCCGCTCGCCGTCGGGGATGTGATCGATGCCGTGGGACTCGATCCGAGTGGCGCGATCGGTGGCGGGAGCCTCGGTGGACCGGGGGCTCGGATCGGGAAACGTGGCAGCCATACGGCCCTCCGGGGAGCGTGTCGTGCGCACCTGGTTGCTTATTGGTCGCACACTCAATAGCATCGCCGGTATGTCGTCAAGCGTCCAGCGCAAACGAGTTCGCAAGTCCCCCGAGGCCCGGCGCGCGGAGATCGTCGACGCGGCCGCGGCCGTCGCCCTCGCCGAGGGCCTGGAGTGCGTGACCCTGCGCCGGATCGCCGAGGAGCTCGATGTGCGCCCCGGCCTGATCAGCCACTACTTCCCCTCCGCGGAGGAGCTGGTGGCCGAGGCCTTCGCCGTCGCCGCCACGAGTGAGCTCGACTCACTGCTCCCCGCCGACCGGCCGGACGGCACGCCCACGCAGTACCTCGCCCGCTACTTCGCCCTCTCCTCCGGCGAGGCCTACGACGCCATCAGCCGCCTCTGGATCAACGCCCGCCACCTCAGCCGCTACCGGCCGGTCCTGCGCGACCGGGTCCGCGCGATGGAGCTCGCCTCGGACGACCGCCTCGAAGGCGTCATCCGCGACGGCGTCGCCCGCGGGGAGTTCCGCACGGAGGACCCCCATGCGACGGCGATCATGATCCTGGTCGTCCTGGACGGCCTCGCCGCCCACGCCAACACCGACCGGAGCTACCGCCCGGAGGCGGTGCTGCGGATGGCCGTCACCACCACGGAACGCGAACTCGGCCTGGCGCCGGGCACGCTGACCCGCGAGGCGGACGCGCTGCCCGCGGAGCTTCCCGGCTGAGCCCAGCCGCCGGCCTCCGCCACCGGCCGCGTCGCCTGCCGCCGCTGTCCTCAGCCGCCCGCCTCCGCCGCCGACCGCCCGTCGGCCACCACCTCACCGACCCCGCCGCCCGCCTCCGCGTTGCCCCCGCCGCCCGTCACCCTGCTGCCCGCCTCCGCGTGCCTCGCCGCCCGCCGCCCTGCTGCCCGCCTCCGCGTGCCTCGCCGCCCGTCACCCTGCTGCCCGCCTCCGCGTTGCCCCCGCCGCCCGCCGCCCGTCACCCTGCTGCCCGCCCTCTCCACTGGTCCCCGCCTCTCCCTCGTCCTGGAGCCCTTGTGCGCACCCGTCTCGTCCTGTCCTCCGCCCGGCTGCTCGACCCCGGCACCGGCTCCTTCCTGCCGCAGACCGCGCTCGCCGTGTCCGAGAGCGGACGGATCGCCGCGCTCGGCGACGACCGGGAGATGCGTGCCCTCGCGGACCCGGCCACGGAGGTCGTCGACCTGAAGGGAGCGGTGGTCACCGCGGGCCTGGTCGACGGCCACCTCCACCCCGTGACGGGCGCCGACCTCACCCACGGACTCGACCTGTCGCAGTGCGCCGACCTGGCGGACGTACGGGACGCGCTGTCCCGCGAAGTCGGCCGACTCCGCCGTGGGGACTGGCTCTTCGCCTGGGGTCTCGACCCGAACGTCTTCGGCGACGCACCCGTCGGCATCGCCCCCTTCGACACCGTCCTCGCCGGCGTGCCCGCCTTCCTCCTCCTCTTCGACGCCCACTCCGCCCTCGCCAGCCGCCGCGCCCTCGAACTCGCCGGCGTCGACGGGCCGCGCACCTTCGACCAGGCGTCCGCGGAGGTCGTCTGCGACGAGCACGGCCGGCCGACCGGACTGCTCCAGGAGGACGCGGCCTGCGAACTGGTCGAACGGGTCGCTCCCCGGCCCACCCACGCCGAGCGCCGCGACCGCCTCGCGGCCGCCCTCCGCTCGATGGCGGCGGCGGGCCTGACCGGCGGCCACGTCATGGACGCCAACGGCGACAGCCTGGCCCTCCTCGCCGAACTCGACGCGGCCGGTGAACTCCCCCTCCGCCTGCGGGTCGCCCCCTGGTGCCAGCCCGGCACCGATGCCGACGGCGTACGCGAACTGATCGCCCTGCAGGGCTCGGGCGGCGCGCTCTGGCGCGTGGACGGCGTGAAGCTCTTCATGGACGGCACGATCGACAACGGCACCGCGTGGCTGGAACGCCCCGACTGCCACGGCGAGTCGACACACGCCTTCTGGCCCGATCCGGCCGCCTACACCGCCATCATCGGCGAGCTGCACCGCGCCGGGATCCCCACCGCCACCCACGCCATCGGCGACGCCGCCGTACGCCACGCCCTCGACGCCGTACAGAAGGCGCAGGCCGACGGCAAGGGCAGCGCTGTCCGCCATCGCGTCGAACACATCGAGACCGTCCCGGACGACACCCTCCACCGCTTCGCCGAGCTGGGCGTCGTCGCCTCGATGCAGCCCACCCACTGCTGCGACTTCACCCGGGCCGACCACACCGACAACTGGTCCCGGCGGCTGGGCGAGGAGCGCGCGTCCCGGGCCTGGCGCTGCCGCGACCTGTGGGACTCGGGGGCGACGGTCGTGCTGGGCTCCGACTGGCCGATCGCTCCGTTCCCGCCGCTCACCGTCATGGCGGGCGCCCGCCACCGCCGCCCGACCCGTGACCTGAGCCTGCCCCCGCACGGTCCGGAGCAGGCGCTGACGGCGCTGGAGGCCCTGCGCGGCATGACGGTGAACGCCGCCTTCGCCGCCCACGAGGAGCACGAGGCGGGCCGCATCGCCCCGGGCCACCGCGCCGACCTGACGGTCCTGGCGGACGACCCGCTGACGACCCCGGCAGCCGACCTCCCCCACCTCAACGTCGTCCTGACCACCGTCGACGGCCAGGTGACCTTCCGCAGCCCGACCACCGGCTGAGCGGGCGGACCACGGACGGGAGCGGGGGTCGTGCACACCCACCACCCCACCGACCCACCCGTCCGGTCACCCCCCCCCGCCTGGTCAGCCACACGCCGGGTCAGCCCACCGACCGGGTCACCCCACCCGCCGGGTCAGCCCACCGCCGGGTCAGTCCACCCGCCGCGTCAGCGACAGCAGATCCCGCGCCGGCCCGGTCGGCCGGTGCCCCACGGGCCACACCGCCCGCAGGTCCCGCCGCAGCAGCACGCCGGCCACGGGGACGGCGACCAGCCGCCGTGAGCCGAGTTCCTCGGCGACGGCGAGTTCGCTCAGGACGGCGGGGCCGGCCCCGCTGACCGCCGCCGCCTTCACGGCCGTCGTGGAGGCGAGTTCGAGGAGCGGCTGCGCCAGCCCGCCGTACCCGGCGAGGGCCGCGTCGAGCACCTGGCGCGTCCCCGATCCCCGTTCGCGCAGGACGAGCGGTGTGGCGGCCAGCTCCGCCGGATCGAGCGCGGCGCGGCGCCGCGCCCACGGGTGCGAGGGCGCGGTGACGACGGCGAGCCGGTCGTGGGCGACGACCGCGCCGTCGAGCCCCTCCGGCACGGCGAGCCCCTCGACGAATCCCAGATCGGCCTCCCCGCCGAGCAGCCGTTCGGCGACGGCCGCGGAGTTGCCGGCCATGAGGGAGACGGCCGTGTCGGGCCGCTCGTTGCGCAGCGCGATGAGCCAGCCGGGCAGCAGGTACTCGGCGATGGTCATGGAGGCCGCGACCCGCAGCCGCGAGTCCCGCCGCCCGCGCAGCGCCTGCACCCCGGCGTCGAAGGCCTCGGCGGCCTCCACGATCCGCCGCGCCCAGTCGGTGACGAGCGCGCCGGCGTCGGTGAGCCGGGAGCCGCGCGGCGAGCGGTCGACGAGGGCGACGCCGAGCTGCCGCTCCATGGAGCGGATGCGGCTGCTGGCGGCGGGCTGGGTGATGCCGACCTCGCGGGCGGCACGGCCGAGGCTGCCGTGCCGGGCGACGGCGAGGAGCAGTTCGAGCGCGCCGAGGTCGGGGACGCGGTGGGACAGAAGGTGGACGACGTCCCTGGGCTCACTGAGGTCACTGCGGCCACTGCGATCACTGCGGTCACTGGGGTCACTGGGGCCATTGCGATCACTGGGGTCCCTGCGATCGCTCCCGGCACTACGCTCCCTGCTCATAAGATCAGCTTATGCCCTCATAGCCGGGAAGTCCCTGGTCGGGGCGGTGCCCGGCCGAAAAGATCGAGCCATGGCAACCCTCGTTCCTTCCCGTCCGGTCCCCGTCGCCACCACCCCCGGCGTGCGGTGGGCCGCGGTCCGTCACCTCGGCCCCAACTGGTACGCCTCCGTGATGGGCACCGCCATCGTCGCCAACGCGGGGGCGACACTGCCGGTCGACGTGCCCGGCCTGCGGACCGTCTGTACGGCGGTCTGGGCGCTGTCGCTGGCCATGCTGCTGACGCTGCTCACCGCCCGCGCCCTGCACTGGACGCATCACCGCGACCAGGCCCGCGCCCATCTCCTCGACCCGGCGATGGCTCCGTTCTACGGGTGTCTGGCCATGGCGCTGCTCGCGGTGGGCGGCGGCACGGTGATCGTCGGCAGGAACTGGATCGGCCTGCCCGCCGCCGTCGCCGTCGACGCCGTCCTCTTCACGACGGGCACGGTGATCGGCCTGGCGGCCGCGGTGGCCGTCCCGTATCTGATGGTGACGCGCCACCGGATCGAGGGGGCCTCTCCGGTGTGGCTGCTGCCGGTGGTCGCCCCGATGGTGTCGGCGGCCCTCGGCCCGCTGCTGCTCCCCCATCTGCCGGCCGGCCAGGCGCAGCAGACGTTTCTCCTCGCCTGTCACGCGATGTTCGGCATCAGTCTGCTGGCGACCCTGGTGATGCTGCCCCTGGTGTTCGGGCGGCTGGTGACCGCCGGGCCCCTGCCGCTCGCCCTGACCCCCACCCTGTTCCTGGTGCTCGGTCCGCTGGGCCAGTCGACGACCGCGGCGAACAAGTTCGCCGACGCCGCGGCCACCGGGGTGCTCCCGGCCCCGTACGCGCACGCCTTCTCCGCCTTCGCCGTGCTCTACGGCGTCCCGGTGACGGGCTTCGCGCTGCTGTGGCTGGTTCTGGCCGGGGCGCTGGTGCTGCGGGCCCGCCGCCGGGGCATGGGGTTCGCGATGACGTTCTGGGCGTTCACCTTCCCGGTGGGCACCTGTGTGACGGGCGCGGAGGGCCTGGCCGAGCACACCGGGCTCGTCGCGTTCCGGTGGCTGGCGATCGGGCTTTACGTGTGCCTCGTCGCGGCCTGGCTGATGGCGGGCACCCACACCGTACGCGGGCTGTTCAGCGGTGCGCTGCTCGCAGGGCCGCGGCCAGTGACCGCGGGGCGGTGACCAGCGAGGGCCCGTACCAGGTGAGATGGCGTCCGTCGACGAGCGCGGCGGCGGCCCCGGGGAACGCCTCGGGGCCGTCGTCGGCGGTGAAGCGGTAGGGCTCGTCGGGCAGCACGACCAGATCCGGCGCGGCGGCGTTGAGTTCCTCGAGCGGCACGCGCGGATAGCGTTCCGGGTGGTCGCCGTAGAGGTTGCGGACGCCGAGCCGGGCGAGCAGGTCGCCGGCGAAGGTGTCGCGCCCGAGGACCATCCAGGGCCGCCGCCAGATCGGTACGACGGCGGTGCGGGGCGGGTCGTACGGCTCCACGGCGGCGCCCACCGAGGCCCAGGCGGCCTCCGCCTCGTCCAGCCAGCGCGGCCGGGCGTGCACCCCACAGGCGTCGAGGACCCGGGCGAGCTCGGCGAAGGCCTGGTCGAGGGTGCGGATCTCGGTGACGAGGACGTTCAGCCCGGCGGCCCGCAGGGCGTCCAGGTCCGGCTGCCGGTTCTCCTCCTCGTTGGCGATCACCAGGTCGGGCCGGAGGGCGGTGACGGCGGCGAGGTCGGGGTTCTTGGTGCCGCCGACACGTGCCGCGCCGCCCAGGTCCGCGGGGTGGGTGCACCAGTCGGTGACGCCGACGAGGACTCCGGGCGCGGAGACGGCGACGGCCTCGGTGAGGGACGGGACGAGGGACACGACCCTGGGGCCCGGCCGGCTTGGGGGGCTGGTCCGACCGCGCTCGTGGCTCCGACGGCTCACGCCTCCGCTGCCTCGATGTGGTCGGCGACGGAGACGAAGACGAGCCGGGTGCCGGGCGCGGTGGCCCGCCAGCGGTGGCGCACCCCACCGGAGAGGTAGAGGGTGTCGCCGCGTTCCAGGCGGTAGGCGCGGCCCTCGGCCTCGACCTCGGCGGAGCCGTCGGCGACGTACAGCAACTCGTCGTTGCGGTGGAGGAATTCCCGGCCGGCGTCCTGTTCGCCGGTGCACTCCAGGGCCTGCAGCTGGTGCCGGCCGCGGACCAGGGGCCGTACGCCGGGAGGCATGTCCCACAGCTCCTCGTCGGACCGCACGACGTCGACGGTGCGGGCGGCCTCGGCGGCGGCGAGCAGTTCGGCGGCGGTGGTCTCCAGGGCTTGGGCGACGAGCTGGAGGGAGCGGTCGCTGGGGCGGGCCCGCTCGTTCTCGACCTGGCTGAGGAAGGGCACGGACAGCCCGCTGCGCTGGGCGACGACGGCCAGGGTGAGCTGGAGCGCCCGGCGGCGCCTCTTGACGGCCGCGCCCACGCGCAGCGACTCCTTGTCGTCCATGTCGGCCCCCTCCCTCGTGCGTCGGTGTACCGGTCGGTTACCTGCACCTTACGCAGCTTTGGGGCGGGGTTTCGCGTCGTGGCGAAAAGGGGTGGTCGCCGAACACGTTCGGCGACCACCCCTTTCCGCAGCGCGTCCGGATCTACTGCGGGGCGAGCCGCTCCGCGACGCCCGGATTCCGGTCGAGCCAGGTGCGGACGCCTTCCTGCTCCTTGCCCTTGCCGGTCTCCTGGATGACCGCTTCGAGGCCGGTGAGTTCCTTCTCGCTCAGCTTGAAGTTCTTCAGCCAGGCGCCGACCTCGGGGTTGTCCTCGGTGAAGCCCTTGCGGGCGAGGGTGTGGACGCCGTCGCCCTTGCCCCAGCTGCCGCGGGGGTCCCGGAGCTTCTTGAGGTCGTAGGTGGAGTAGGCCCAATGCGGCGACCAGAGGGTGACGACGACCGGTTCCTTCTTGTCGTACGCGCGCTTGAGCTCGGCCAGCATGCCGGGGGTGGAGCCGTCGACGACCTTGTACTCGCCCTCGAGGCCGTAGTCCTTCAGGACCTTGTCCTTGAGGATGCCCATCATTCCGGCGCTCGGCTCGATGCCGACGATGCGGCCCTTGAACGTCCCGGCCTTGCCCTTGAGGTCGGCGAGCGTGTTCACGTCCTTCATGTACGAGGGGACGGTGAGCTCCAGGGAGGTGGGGCCGTACCAGGAGCCGAGGTCTTCGAGCTTGTTGCGGTACTTCTCCCAGTACTGGGCGTGGGTGACGGGCAGCCAGGCGTCGGTCTGGAAGTCGATCTGGCCGCCGGCGAGGCCGGTGTAGAGGGCGCCTGCCTCCAGCTGCCTGGTGTCGACCTCGTAGCCACGGCGTTCGAGGAGTTCCTTCCAGAGGAAGGTGGAGGCGATGCCCTCGTCCCACGGGATGTAGCCGAGGCTGATCTTCTTGCCCTGGCCGGTGCCGCCGCCCGAGGCGGTGGTGGAGGCGCCGCCGCCGAGGAAACCCATGCCTCCGGCGACGAGCGCGAGGACGACGACGCCGACGAGGGCGGTGACGGGCTGCGGGCGGTGGCTCCAGATCTTCGCGCCGGCGCGGGCGGCGGTCGCGGCGCGGGCCTTGGCGGCGGCGCGGCGGCCGAGCGGGGAGACCTGGCGGCCGAGGGCTCCGGTCATCCGGTCGAGGTACATGGCGAGGATGACGATGGAGATGCCGGCCTCGAAACCGAGGCCGATGTCGACGTTGCCGATGGCGCGGTAGACGGCGCCGCCGAGTCCGCCGCCGCCGACCATGCCGGCGATGACGACCATGGACAGGCCGAGCATGATCACCTGGTTGACGCCGGCCATGATCGTGGGCAGGGCGAGCGGCAGCTGGACGCGCAGCAGGGTGTTGCGCGGGGTGGTGCCGAAGGCCTCGGCGGCCTCGACGAGTTCGCCGTCGACCTGGCGGATGCCGAGTTCGGTCATGCGCACGCCGGGCGGCAGGGCGAAGACGATGGTGGCGATGATGCCGGGGACCACGCCGACGCCGAAGAAGATGATGCCGGGGATGAGGTAGACCATCGCCGGCATGGTCTGCATGAAGTCCAGGACCGGGCGCAGCACGGCGCTGACGGTCTTGGAGCGGGCCGCCCAGATGCCGAGCGGTACGGCGATCACCAGGGTGACGAGGGTGGCGACGAGGACGAGCGAGAGGGTCGACATGGCGTCGTCCCACAACTCGATGGAGTCCACGAGGGCGAAGCCAGCGAAGGCGAGGACACCGGCGGTGAGGCCGCGCAGCCACCAGGCGACGATCGCGAGGATGCCGGCGAAGAGCAGCGGGTGGGGTGCGGACAGGACGGCGTCGATGCCGTCGTAGAGGCCGGTGACGACGGTGGTGACGGCGTCGAAGAGCCAGGACAGCTGCGCCTGGAGCCAGTCGACGGTGCTGTCGACCCACTGGCCGAGGGGGAGCCTAGGCATCGGCGGTCACCTCCTTCGTATCGGGGTCGGTATCGCCGCCGTCGGTGTCACGGCCATGGGTATCGGTGGGGGCGGGGGCCGTGGCCCGCGTGGTGCGGGCTGTGGCCTGGGCGGGGATGTGTGAGCCGTCGGGGCGGGCGGCGCGCGCGTCCTCGGCGGCGCGGGTGTCCCCGGCGGCGCTCGTGTCCCGGGCGGCGCTTGTGCCCCGGGGCGCGCTCGTGTCGCGCCCCGGGTGGACGTCGGTGTCGAGGCCGCCCATGACGCCGAGGAGACGGTCCTGGGCGACGACGCCGAGGAGCACGCCGTCGGCGTTCTCGACGGGCACGGGGTGCAGGGAGCGCGCGGAGACGGTGCACAGCTCGGCGAGGGGCGTCTCCGGGGCGACCGGCCGGCAGCCGCAGCCGGGCGGGCAGTCCTCCGGGGCGACGGTGCCGTCGGTCATGACGGAGGCCGCGGTGAGCACCCGGGTGCGGTCCACGTCCTGGATGAAGGAGGCGACGTAGTCGTCGGCGGGGCGGACCAGGATGTCCTCGGCGGTGCCGAGCTGGACGATCCGGCCGTCGCGCATGACGGCGACGCGGTCGCCGAGGCGCATGGCCTCGTTGAGGTCGTGGGTGATGAAGACGATGGTCTTCTTCAGCTTCCGCTGCAGCACGAGCAGCTGGTCCTGCATGTCGCGGCGGATCAGCGGGTCGAGGGCGCTGAAGGACTCGTCCATGAGGAGCAGGTCGGCGTCGGTGGCGAGGGCGCGGGCGAGGCCCACGCGCTGCTGCATGCCGCCGGACAGCTCGTCGGGCCAGGACTTCTCCCAGCCGGCGAGTCCGCACAGCTCCAGGGCCTCGGTGGCGCGCCGCCGGCGCTCGGCGCGCGGGACGCCCTGGACCTCCAGGCCGTAGGCGGCGTTCTCGAGGACGCTGCGGTGCGGGAAGAGCGCGAAGTGCTGGAAGACCATGCTGATCTTCTTCGACCGGACCTCGCGCAGCTCGCGGGGGGAGAGCGCGGTGAGGTCGCGGCCGTCGTGGAGGACGCGGCCCGCGGTGGGGGCGAGCAGGCCGTTGAGCATGCGCAGCAGGGTGGACTTGCCCGAGCCGGACAGACCCATGACGACGAAGATCTGGCCGGGTTCGACGACGAAGGAGGCGTCGATCACGGCCGCCGTGGTGCCGTCGGCGCGCAGGGCGTCGCGGTCGGCCGCGGTCGCGTCGGTGGCGGCGAGCTTACGGACGGCTTCGTCGGGTCGTCTGCCGAACACCTTGTACAGGTGGTCGGCCTGGAGCCTGGACACATACACCTCACGGGTAGCAACGAGAACGGCCCTTCCCCTTGAGGAGTTCGTCCTGCTCGAGGACTTCGTCCTGGCGGGACCCCCGTCCCCCACACAGCCGGGCCGTGGAGCGGGGCGGGATCTGCCCGCGCAACCCGTCGCGTACGGCGATTCTCGTTCGGCTCGAATCGTTGAATCCCGTACCGGGCCCACTCCGGGCGCGCGCCTGCCCCCGGTCTCCTGGGGGAAACGCAAAGGTGACCGGTGTCACCCGCGGCGCCGGAGGTGACGGGTGCGGTCGATGGGCAGGCGTTGGAGATGGGCGGGCGTCCGCGGTGGGTGGGCGTTGTCGGCGCCTTGTCGGTGGGCGGGCGCTGTCGGTGGGCAGGCGTTGTCGGTGGGGTGCGGCATGATCGGGGTGTGACGCGACGCCTGATGCTCCTCGACACCGCCAGCCTCTACTTCCGCGCGTATTTCGGCGTGCCGGACACGGTCCGGGCGCCTGACGGGACACCGGTGAACGCCGTGCGCGGCCTCCTCGACTTCATCGCCCGGCTGGTCCAGGACCACCGTCCGGACGATCTGGTGGCGTGCTGGGACGACGACTGGCGCCCGCAGTGGCGGGTGGACCTCATCCCCTCGTACAAGGCGCACCGCGTGGCCGAGGAGACGCCGACCGGCCCGGACATGGAGGAGGTGCCGGACACGCTGGCGCCGCAGGTGCCGGTGATCGTGGAGGTGCTCGACGCGCTCGGGATCGCCCGGGTCGGGGCGCCCGGTTTTGAAGCGGACGACGTGATCGGCACGCTGACGGAGCGGGCGGAGGGGCCGGTGGACATCGTCACCGGCGACCGGGACCTCTTCCAGCTCGTGGACGACGAGCGCGGGGTGCGGGTGCTGTACCCGCGCAAGGGCGTGGGCGACTGCGATCTGGTGGACGACGAGCTGATCCGTACGAAGTACGGGGTGCGGCCGGACCAGTACGCGGACATGGCGGCGCTGCGCGGGGACACCAGCGACGGGCTGCCGGGGGTCAAGGGCATCGGCGAGAAGACGGCGGCGCAGCTCATCACGGAGTACGGGGATCTGGCGGGGGTCCGGGCGGCGGCGCTCGACCGGACGTCGCGCCTGACCCCGGCGAAGCGGCGGGGCATCGTGGAGGCGGCGGCCTATCTGGACGTGGCGCCGGCGGTGGTCCGGGTGGCGCGCGACGTGCCTCTGCCGGAGTTCTCGGCCGCCCTGCCCAAGGCGCCCCGGGATCCGGCCGCTCTGGCGGGCCTGGTGGAGCGGTGGGGGCTCGGCGGGGCGGTCGGCCGACTGCTGCCGGTCCTGGAGCGCTGAGAAGCCAGGGACCGGCGCCGCGCTGGGCGCTCCTGCCCCGGGATGCTAACTTAGGCTCACCTAAGTACTCACCCGGAACGGGAGACCGTCGTGGCAGAAGCGCCCGCACGCAAGGCACCCAGGGCCCATGAGGCCCAGGTGGTGCGCACGGAGCGGATCACCCCGCACATGGTGCGCCTCGTGCTCGGCGGCCCGGGGCTGCACGCCTTCGAGGTCGGCGAGTTCACCGACCACTATGTGAAGCTGCTGTTCGCGCCGGAGGGCGTGAGCTATCCGGAACCGTTCGACATGGAGCGGATCCGTGCCGAGTTCCCGCGCGAGCAGTGGCCAACGACCCGGACGTACACGGTACGGGCCTGGGACCCGGTCCACCGCGAGCTGACGGTGGACTTCGTGGTCCACGGCGACGAGGGCCTGGCCGGCCCGTGGGCGGCGCGGGCCCAGCCGGGCGACACGGTGCGCCTCCTCGGCCCGGGCGGCGGCTACGCCCCGGACGAGGCCGCCGACTGGCACCTCCTGGTCGGCGACGAGAGCGCGCTTCCGGCCATCGCGGTCGCGCTGGAGCGACTGCCGGAGGGTGCGACCGTGCACGCCTTCGTGGAGGTCGCCGACGCCTCCGAGGAGCAGAAGTTCGCGACCGCGGCGGGCGTCGAGGTCACCTGGCTGCACCGCGGCTCCCGCCCCACGGGCGAGGCCCTGATCGAGGCCGTCCGCTCCCTGGACTTCCCGGCCGGCGACGTCCACGCCTTCGTCCACGGCGAGGCCGGCTTCGTGAAGGACCTCCGCCGCCACCTCCGCCTCGACCGCCAGATCCCCCGCGAGCGGCTCTCCATCTCGGGCTACTGGCGCCTCGGCAAGACCGACGAGGCGTGGCGCGCGATCAAGCGCGAATGGAACGAGCAGGTGGAACGCGAGCAGGAACACTGACCCGCACCGCACACCCGCACGCGTGACGCCCGAGGGGGCGGGAGCCAACAGCTCCCGCCCCCTCGGGCGTTGGGGTGGGCCGACAGGGGGCCTGGCTCCCGGGGCGGGGGCGCAGGGGCGGGACTACGGGGGCTCGGCGCCGGGGGCCCTGGTGCCACTGGCCCGGAGGCCGAACCAGTCACCCAGATGCCCTGAGCGAAACAGTCCAGACGGTGGCCTGCCGTACCTCCGCCCTTGCAAGGGTTACGCGGGGCGTCCGGGCCGCCGCAGGCAGGGCGGGTCCTCGAAGGGAGGGCCCGGCAGACCAGGGCGGGCCCTCGTAGGGAGGGCCCCTCAGAGCAAGGCGGTGGGCCCTCGTAGGACCCCGCAGACCAGTAGCAGGGCCCACGTACAGCCGTACTGCCGATCGCGCGGACACGTCGCCCGCGGCATCGGGCGACCATCGCCGGGGGATCGCTCTGGGGTATCGCCCGGGGGGAATGAGGACCACCCCTGGCCCAGGTCGAACACCGCCCGCACGAGACCACCGCGGCGGCCGCATGCGCAGCAGAGCCGAGCCCGGCCTCGCAGCGAAGGGCCTGGGAAGCGCCCGGGAAGGGCCTGGTTCGGCCCGGGGAGAGGCGGGGGCCGTCGGTCGCCGGTTCGCCGACCGTCCACGCGGGCCGCCACTCCCGGCTCATCCCCTCAGCGGTCCGCGCCGAAGACGCGGTCCGAGGCGTCGATGTGGGCGAGGCGGCGGAGGGCGGCGAGCATCGCATCGCCGAGGACCGTGCCGATGACGACGCTCTCGACGAGCTCGCCGCGGTCGACGTTGCGGGCCACGTAGTCGAGGTCCGCGCGGGCCACGCGCTCGGCGGCGTCGGCGTAGTCGTCCAGGACCTCGGCGAAGCCGCCGTGACCGGCGTCGTCGAGGGCGGCAAGGGCGACCGCGAGGGCCTCGGCCGCCGGAGCCCCGGGGTGGGCGCGCCAGCCGCGGCGGGCGATCAGGTCGGCGACCGCCGCGCGGGCGGCGGTGAGGGAGTCCTCCGAGTCGTCCCCGCGCTCCCCCAAGCGCGGCGTCACGAGGTTCGCCGCCGTACCGAGCATCTTGTGCACGGGGCGTTCCGGGTCGTCGACCGCCGCGATGACCTCGCGGACGCCGGCGACGGACAGGCCGCCCACGTCGAGAAGGGCGCGGATCAGGCGGAGCCGTCGTACGTGCGCCTCCTCGTACGAGGCCTGGTTCGGGCTCGTCAGGCGGCCGGCCGGCAGCAGTCCTTCCCGTACGTAGTACTTGATCGTCGGCACGGACACTCCGGTCCTGCGACTCAACTCTCCGATGCGCACCGCGCGTTCACCTTCCCGGTCGTGCTCCGGCCTTGCCGACCGGCACCCCCATCATAGATAGTGGCGCTATCAGATAGCGGTAAGCGCCGCTATCCATTCTGCGCTCATGCGCCTTCCACGGGGGGATAGCCATGTCCTCAGCACCACAGCTCCGCACACTCCACCGGCCCCTGGTCTGGTTCGCCGCCTCGATGGCCGTCCTCGCGGTCGTGTCCGTCGGCGGACTCGTCCTCGACGACCGTGTCCTGGTCGGCGCGCCGATCTGGGCCAAGCCCTTCAAGTTCTCGGTCTCGTTCCTCGCCTACGCGCTCACCCTGGCCTGGATGCTCTCCCTTCTCCCCGGCGCCCGCGCCCGGCGCGTCGGCTGGTGGGCGGGGACGGTCGTCAGCGCCACCAGCCTCGGGGAGATGGTGCTGATCACCACTCAGGTCGTCCGCGGCAAGCAGAGCCACTTCAACAACGCGACGCCCTTCGACGCCGCCCTCTTCCAGGCCATGGGCATCACCGTCGTCCTTTTGTGGCTGGCCGCCCTCGTCATCGCGGTCCTGCTGCTGCGCGCCCGCATCCTGGACCGCGCCACCGCCTGGGCCGTGCGGCTCTCCTCGTTCATCGCCCTGGCCGGCGCCGCCGTCGGCTTCCTCATGGTCCAGCCGACGCCGGAGCAGCTCGCGCAGGACGACCCGGCGATCGTCGGCGCACACAGCGTCGGCGTCCCGGACGGCGGGCCCGGCATGCCCCTCACCGGCTGGTCCACCACCGGCGGCGACCTGCGCATAGCCCACTTCTTCGGCATGCACGCGCTCCAGCTGGTTCCGCTGGTCCTGCTGGTGCTCTCCGCCCTCGCCCCGCGCTTCATCCGGCTCGCCGACGACCGGATCCGGCTGCGCATGGCCCTGATCGCGTCCGCCTCGTACGCCGCGACATTCGTGCTGCTCACCTGGCAGGCGCTGCGCGGCCTGCCGCTCCTCTCCCCCGACGGCCTCACCCTCGCCGCGGCCGTCGCGGTCGCCCTCCTCACCGCCGCGGCCGCCGCCCTGGCCCTCCGCTGGGGCCCCTCCCCCTCCCCCACCCCTCCCTCCCCGCCTTCCCTCGCCCCCGCCTCCCCCACCGCCGCCGTTCGTCAGGAGCTCGGGGCATGACCGGCCTTCTCTTCGAGCTCTCCTTCCTGCTGGCGGCGCCGGTTTGGCTGCTGATGATCCTCGCGCCGGGCCGCCGGCTCACGGACCGGATCGCGGCCTCGCCGCTCACCGTCCTGCCGGTCCTGGCCGTCTACCTGGTCCTCGCCCTGCCCGTACTCCCCGAGCTCTGGGCAGCGGTCAGCAGCCCCGACATCGACACCTTCCGGGAGCTGACCGCCCTCGCGAACGGCGCCGGCGCGATCTGGGCGCAGGTCATCGCCTGGGACCTCCTCCTCGGCCAGTGGATGTACCGCGAGGGCCGCCGCCTCGGCCTCTCCCCCTTTCTGATGGGCCCGCTACTTCTCCTCACCATCCTGCTCTCGCCGTTCGCGCTCCCCCTCTTCCTCCTGATCCGGGCCCTGCGCCGCACCGGAAAACCCGTGCCCGACCGGCCGGTCCGGCCCCTACCCTGACGCCATGCGATACGAGGACCGGGCCGTGGGGGCCATGCTGGGCTCCGCCGTGGGGGACGCCCTGGGCGCTCCTTTCGAGTTCGGGCTCCCCGGGGTGTTCCGGGAGCGGTTCGCGGGCGGGGCCGGTGAGATGTGCGGGGGCGGCGGCTGGGAGCCCGGGGAGGCCACCGACGACACGCAGATGGCCGTGCTCGTCGGGGAGTCGCTCCTCGAACGGGGCGGGCTGGATCCGGCGGACGTCTTCGACCGGTTCCGCCGCTGGGCCCTTTCCGAGCCGAAGGACATCGGGCTGCAGACCGAGGCCGTGCTGCTCGGCGGCGACCCCTGGGACACCGCCGCCGCCCTGCACTTCCAGCTGAACGGCCGGGGCGCGGGCAACGGTTCGCTGATGCGGGCCGCCACCTCCGCCGTGTACTTCGCCTCCGCCGGCCGCGCCGCCACCATGGCCGCGGCCCGGCGGATCGCGGCCCTCACCCACGGGGATACCTCCGCCTGGGAGGGCACCGCCGTGCTCCACGAGCTGGTGCGCGTGGCCCTGCTCGGCGAGGACCCCCTGGCGGTGGTGTCCGACGTCCTCGACGAGGTGGACGAACGCCACCGGGCGCGGTGGGCGGTCGTTCTCGGACCCGGCTGGCGGCCCGAGGACGCCACGGAGTTCAACGGAGCCGTCTGGCCCTGCCTCGGCTCCGCGCTCTGGGCGCTGCGCACCACCGCCTCGTACGCGTCCGCCGTCGCCGCGGCGATCGACCTGGGCGGCGACACCGACACCGTCGCCGCCGTGACCGGCATGCTCGCCGGTGCCGTTCACGGCCCGGAGGGCATCCCGGCCCGCTGGACGAATGCTCTGCACGTCCCCCTTCCGGGGTTCGGCGAGCGGGTCCTGCGCGCCGGTGACCTCCGCGAGCTGGCACTCGCCCTGGCCCTGACCTGACGGGCCGGGCCCGCCGCCCGCCGCCCGCCGGTGACCTGGCCGCCCGCCGAGACCCGCCACCCCCGAGCGGGGCGCGCCGCCGCCTCACCGCTGCCCGACCGGCGGGTCCGCGTCCACGTCCGGCAGGTACCCGCTACCGCGCCCGCACCGTCGCCCTCACCTCCCGGTCCGGCTGCAGCGTCAGCGACGGCACCGGGCGTATCTCCCCGCCGTCGACATCGAGGCGGAAGCGGCGGCCCAGTACGGCCAGGACGAGGACGGCCTCCACCATGGCGAAGCGGGTGCCGAGGCAGACCCGGGGTCCGCCGCCGAACGGGAACCAGGCGTACTCCGGTATCTCCTCCGCCTCCCCGTCCCCACCGTCGGCGGCGCTCACCCACCGCTCGGGCCGGAACTCCAGCGGGTCCCGGTACCACCGCCCGTCCCGGTGGGTGGCCCACTGGCTGCTCCAGACCCGGGTGCCGGGCGGGACCGGGGTGCCGCCCAGGGTGGCGCCCTCCTTGGCGAGGCCGGTGATCAGCCAGATCGTGGGGTAGAGCCGCAGGGTCTCCTTCACCACGGCCTGGGTGTAGGTGAGTTGCGCGTAGTCGTCGAAGCCGGGGTCGCGGTCGCCGAGCACCCGGTCGAGCTCGGCGCCGAGCGCCTCCTGGACGCGTGGGTTGCGGGAGAGGAGATACCAGGCCCAGACGAGGGTGGAGCTGGTGGTCTCGTGCCCGCCGATGTAGAGGGTGACGGTCTCGTCGCGGATCTCCCGGTCGGAGAGGTGGGCGCCGGTCTCGTCCTGGGCGGCGAGGAGCCGGCTGAGCAAGTCGGGCCGTTCGCCGTCGCCGTCGCGGTGGCGGGCGACGACCCGGGACACCTCGGCGTCGATGACGGCCGTGGCCCGTCGGACCCGGGCGCGGCCGGGGGTGGGGACCCAGTCGGGCAGGAGCGCCCCGATGCCGCTGAACTCGGCGCCGATCTCCTGCTGGGCGATGTCCATGGCGCGGCCGATGGATTCGGCGTCGGCGGCGGTGTCGACGCCGAAGATGGTGCGGACGGCGATGAGTTGGGTGAGGGCGGCCATCTCCCGCTTGATGTCGATCCGCTGTCCGTCGGTCCACCGTTCGGCGAGGTCGACGGCGCACTCGGCCATGGTGGCGGCGTAGGACTTGACCTGGCGGGGCCGGACGGAGGGCTGGACGAGGGAGCGTTTGCGCCGCCAGTCGGCGCCTTTGGAGACGACGACTCCGTCGCCGAGCAGGGTGCGGAAGGCGATGCCGAGGTCGGGCTGGTCGAAGGTCCGCTCCACCTCGGTGAGGAGCTCGCCGACGGTTTCGGGGTGGGCGATGAACAGCGCGGGGGTGCGGCCGAAGCGCCAGTGGACGAAGTCGCCGCGCTCACGCAGCCGTTCGAAGAAGGCGAGCGGGTCCTTGCCGAACTCCGGCAGGTTTCCCAGTACGGGGACGCCTCGGGGTCCTCGTACGGTCTTCCGCCCGTCCGCCGTCGTGGTGACGACGGCGGACGGACCGGCTTGCGTGGTCACGTGCGTGTCCTTCCGGAGAAGTTGCCCCAACTCTCGTTCCTGCGTACGAGTTCATGGAAGCGGAAGGAAGCAGCACCGCGCCACCCTTGTGGATAACTCCTGTCAGTTCACCGTCAGCCGACGGAGCTGTAGGCGACGACGCCCCTGAGCAGGCTGTCCACGGCCTTGCGCGCGTTCTTCGCCACCGTGCTGTTCTCGCGGGGCGCGGCGGCCGCGATCTGGCCGAGGACGTCGATGACCTGCTTGCACCAGCGGACGAAGTCGCCGGCGGGCATCTCGGCCTCGCGGAGCACTTCGTCGAGCCCCTTGTCGGAGGCCCACTGGTAGGCGGCCCAGGCGAAGCCGAGGTCGGGCTCGCGCTGTCCGACTCCCTCCGCCTGGTGGAGCTTGAACTCCTCCTCCAGGGCGTCGAGGCGGCCCCAGATCCGCACCATCTCGGCGAGTGCCGCCTTGGCCCTGCCGGTCGGCAGCTTGGGTGCGACGGCGTCGTCGGCCTGCCGGGCCTCGAAGACGAGGGCGGAGACGCAGGCGGCCAGCTCGGCCGGGTTCAGGCCCTCCCAGACGCCCTCGCGCAGGCATTCGCTGGCGAGCAGGTCGAGTTCGCCGTAGAGCCGGGCGAGCCGCTTGCCGTCGTCGGTGACCTGGTCGTCGCGCAGGTAGTCGAGCTCGGTGAGGAGCGCGACGATGCGGTCGAAGGTGCGGGCGATGGTGTTGGTGCGGCCCTCGATGCGCCGCTCCAGCTGCCGGGTGTCGCGCTGCAGCCGGTAGTAGCGCTCGGCCCAGCGGGCGTGGTCCTCGCGTTCGTCGCAGCCGTGGCAGGGGTGTGCGCGGATCTCGGTGCGCAGCCGGGCGATCTCGCGGTCGTCGGCGGCGGCCGCGCGCTGCTTGCGGTGCCGTTCGGGGTTGATGTGTCCGGCCTTGCTGCGCAGCGCGGAGGCGAGGTCGCGGCGGGACTGGGGCGACCGCGGGTTGAAGGACCGGGGGATGCGCATGCGCTCCAGCGGCTCGACGGGGACCGGGAAGTCGATCGAGGCGAGTCGCTTGACCTGCCGCTCGGCGGTGAGGACGAGCGGGCGGGGTCCGTCGTGGTGCTCGAAGCCGCGGTGCCCGTTGGTGCGGCCGGCGGGGACGCCCGGGTCGAGGACCAGGGCGAGGCCGGCGAACTTGCCGGTGGGGACGTGGATGACGTCGCCGGGCTTGAGCCGCTCCAGGGAGGCGGCGGCCTGGGCGCGGCGCTGGGCGGCGCCCTGCTTGGCCAGTTCGGTCTCGCGGTCCTTGAGCTCGCGGCGGAGCCGCGCGTATTCCTCGAAGTCGCCGAGGTGGCAGGTCATGCCCTCCCGGTAGCCCTGGAGGCCCTCCTCGTTCTTCTGGACCTGCCGGGAGATCCCGACGACGGAGCGGTCGGCCTGGAACTGGGCGAAGGAGGTCTCGAGCAGTTCGCGGGAGCGGTGCCGGCCGAACTGGTCGACCAGGTTGACCGCCATGTTGTAGGACGGCTTGAAGCTGGAGCGCAGCGGGTAGGTGCGGGTGCCGGCGAGGCCGGCGAGGTGGCCGGGGTCCATGCCGCGCTGCCAGAGGACCACGGCGTGGCCCTCGACGTCGATGCCGCGGCGGCCGGCCCGGCCGGTGAGCTGGGTGTACTCGCCGGGGGTGATGTCGGCGTGCTGTTCCCCGTTCCACTTGACGAGCTTTTCGAGGATGACCGTGCGGGCGGGCATGTTGATGCCGAGCGCCAGGGTCTCGGTGGCGAAGACGGCCTTGACGAAGCCGCGGACGAAGAGCTCCTCGACGACCTCCTTGAAGGTGGGGAGCATACCGGCGTGGTGGGCGGCGATGCCGCGCTCCAGTCCTTCGAGCCACTCGTAGTAGCCGAGGACGTGGAGGTCCTCGCGGGGGATGGAGGCGGTGCGCTCCTCGACGATCTCGCGGACGCGGCGGCGCGCCTCGTCGTCGTTGAGCCGGAGGCCGGCGTAGAGGCACTGCTGGACGGCGGACTCGCAGCCCGCGCGGCTGAAGATGAAGGTGATGGCGGGCAGCAGCCCCTCGGCGTCGAGCCGTTCGATGACCTCGGGCCGTCCGGGGGTCCAGATGCGGGAACGGGCGCGCCGTTCGCGCTCGCGGTCGGCCTCGCGGACCATCTTGCCGCGGCGCCGGTCGCGCGGGTTGTACGTGCGGGAGTTCTCGGTGCGGGCCAGGCGCAGCAGGTCGGGGTTGACCTCGCGGCGCGAGGCGCCGCGGCCGCCGTGGTCGGTCTCCTCCTCGAAGAGGTCGTACATCCGGCGGCCGGCCAGGACGTGCTGCCACAGCGGCACGGGGCGGCTCTCGGAGACGATGACCTCGGTGTCGCCGCGGACGGTGTCGAGCCAGTCGCCGAACTCCTCGGCGTTGGAGACGGTCGCGGAGAGCGACACCAGGGTCACGGACTCGGGGAGGTGGATGATCACTTCCTCCCAGACGGCGCCGCGGAAGCGGTCGGAGAGGTAGTGCACCTCGTCCATGACGACGTAGCCGAGGCCGGAGAGCGCCTGGGACCCCGCGTAGAGCATGTTGCGGAGGACCTCGGTGGTCATCACGATGATCGGCGCGTCGCCGTTGACGCTGTTGTCGCCGGTGAGCAGGCCGACCTTGGCGTGGCCGTACCGCTTGACGAGGTCGGCGTACTTCTGGTTGGAGAGCGCCTTGATGGGCGTGGTGTAGAAGCACTTGCGGCCCTGGCGCAGGGCGAGGTGGACGGCGAACTCGCCGACGATGGTCTTGCCGGAGCCCGTGGGGGCGGCGACGAGCACGCCCTTGCCCGCTTCGAGGGCCTGGCATGCCTCGATCTGGAAGGGGTCCAGACCGAAGTCGTACATCTCGCGGAAGGGGGCCAGCGCGGTGGCCTGCTCCGCGTTGCGGGCGCGGGCAGCCGCGTACGCCTCGGCTGGTGTGAGGTCCTCTGTCATCTTGTTGTCGAGCCTACCCGCCCCCTCTGACAGTGACGCGATCTTTATCGTGCGGCTTCGTCCCGGGCGGTCGGCGGGGTGAGGACACGCAGGGCGCCGGGGACGCAACGGGCGGTGAGGGGCAGTGGGCCGGCCGGCTCGCCGTCGGCGTAGCCGGTGGTGCCGGGGGCGTCGAGGGCGATCGAGCGGACCCGGTGGACGGTGACCTTGGGGTGGTCGAGGTGGGTTCCCCGGTAGACGCGCGGGAAGACCTTGATCAGTTCGGCGCGCCCGCAGTCCCCGACGACGGTGACGTCGAGCAGTCCGTCGTCCAGGGCGGCCCCGGCGCAGATGCGCATGCCGCCTCCGTAGGAGGTGCCGTTGCCGACGGCGACGAGGGTGGCCTCGATCTCGATCTCGGTGGTGTCGTCGAGGACGAGCCGGTACGGGACGGGGCGGAAGGCGGCGAGTTCGGCGAGGATCGCGAGGTCGTAGGTGAAGCGTCCGGCGCGCAGCCGCATCCGGTTGCCGCGGTCGTTGACGCGGGAGTCGAAGCCGGAGGCGAGGACGGTGCCGAACCAGCGCCCGCCGCGCTCCCCGGTGCCGGTGCCGGTGCCGGTGCCGAACCAGCGCCCGCCGCGCTCCCCGGTGCCGGTGGCGCTCAGCTCTTCCTCCCTGCCGGCACCCCGCTGGATCCGGCCGAGGTCGACGGTGCGTCCGCCGCCGCCCTTGAGGGCCTCGGCGGCGGCGCGGCCGGCCGCGGCGGGGTCGCGCAGGGGCAGTCCGAGGCAGCGGGCGAAGTCGTTTCCGGTGCCGACGGCGATCACGCCGAGGGGGGTGCTCGTGCCTGCGACGGCCTGGAGGGCGAGCGAGACGATGCCGTCGCCGCCGACCGCGACGAGGGCTCCGGTGCCGCTCTCGACGGCCTCGCGGGCGCGCCGCAGCGCGTCGTCGGCGTCGTGGCCGAGGACGGTGCGGACGGAGAATCCGGCGTCCCGGAGCGCGCGAGCGGCCGGCTGCGCGGCGTGCGCGCCGCGGCCGCGGCCGGCGGTGGGATTGACGAAGAGGGTGATCTCGCTGGTCATTGGGGGTCCCCCCGGGTGGAGTCTGGGGGGACCCTACAAGATCAGGTGATGTCGTCGTAACCGTTCAGCCGGTGCTGCCGACTGCCGTCCGGCTCCCCGGTGGCCTGCTCGGGAAGGGCCGCCCGGGCGGCGGACACGGGCTCGATCGCGCCGACCGCCTCGGGGGTCAGGTCGAGCACGGACGCCTCGTCGTCGTCGAGCTCGGCGTCGGGGTTGTTGCGGCGGCGGCGCCTGTCGTTGAGGAGCGAGAAGCCGACGGCCGCCCCGTACAGGACGGTGATGGGTCCGGCCAGGGCGAGCATGCCGACGGGGTCGGTGGTGGGGGTGATGATGGCGCCGAAGACGAAGACGCCCATGATCACGCCGCGCCACCAGCCGGCCATGCGCTTGCCGGTGAGGACGCCGGTGAGGTTCAGCATCACCAGGACGAGCGGGAGCTCGAAGGCGAGGCCGAAGACGAGCACCATGCGCAGGGTGAAGTCGAGGACGTCGCCGAGGGACAGGATGTTGGCGGAGCCGCCGGGCGTGAGGCTGATGAGCACCTTCACGCTGATGGGGAGGATGAGGTACGCGAGGTAGGCGCCGGCGGTGAAGAGCGGGACGGCGGCGCCGACGAAGGCGTACGTGTACTTCTTCTCGTGCTTGTGCAGTCCGGGCGCGACGAAGGCCCAGAGCTGGTACAGCCAGACGGGGCTCGCGACGACGAGGCCCGTCGTCAGGGACAGCTGGATCGTCGTGCTGAAGGGGGCCATCAGCGTGTTGAAGGAGACGATCGCGCAGTTGCCGCCGTCGCTGGTGACGCCGGGTCCGCACTTGGGCACCGACTTCGTCAGGAACTGCATCAGGTCCTCGCTGTACACGAGGGCCACGACGGTCACCGCGGCGATGGCCAGCAGGCCCTTCGCGAGGCGGTTGCGAAGTTCACGCAGGTGTTCCACGAGGGGCATGCGGCCCTCGGGATCCTTCTCCTGCTTGCGGGCAGACTTGAGCAACCCACGTCCTCATCTCGTGCGGCAGCCGCCGCCCTGAGCGGCGGCCGCGGCGGACCGGGTCAGCGCTTGGTGGTGTCGGTGGGCTCGCTCACGGGACGCGAGCTGGTCACGTCTCCGGGGGCGGCCTGGATGGTGCGCGGCGCGGGCTGGTCCGGGGAGCCGGCGTGGGGCGGGTCGGCGGGGGCGCTCTGCTGGTCGTCGGACTTCATCGCCTTGGCCTCGCTCTTCAGGATGCGGGCGGACTTGCCCAGCGAACGGGCCATGTCCGGCAGCTTCTTGGCACCGAACAGCAGGATGATCACGACGAGGATCAGAATGATCTCGGTGGGGCCGAGCCTACCCATAGCTGTTTACCTTCTTCACCGAGGCGACATTGGAGTGCGTGCCCGGCCGGTCGGACATGCGTCCGGCCACCCGCGCTGCAAGCGATCGTAACCCGCAGGAGTAAACGGGCGGCAATGCCTGTGCATACGTGCGATTGCGTCCCCCGCGCGCGTGCGGGGCGAAAACCGCCCGCTGTACTGCACGAATTCAGCGCAGTGTCTCGCCCGTTCGCGCCAGGTCGACGGCGGCTTGTTCGAGGTCTTCCGCGGCCTGGTTGATGCGCTGTGTGGTGCGGGCCACTTGACGGCCGAGGCGCTGGGCCTCCAGGAAGACCTTGATGCCGAGGACGCCGAGGACGGCGATGCCGAGGAAGCCGAGGGCGATGGCGAGCATGGGCCAGAACATGGGGCGAGCCTAGACGCTTCGGGCGGGGGCGGGCTCAGCCGGTGGTGTGCAGGCGCAGGGTGCGTACGCCGCCGCCGGTGAGCAGTTCCACGATCCGCTCCCCCGCGGGTTTGCGGACGGCGCTGCCGCATTCGGGGCAGGTGAAGGAGTAGAAGGTGGTGCGGCGGCTGGCGCCGATGGCGAGCCGCAGGGCGCCGGCGGAGAGTTCGAAGCGGGAGCGGCAGTCGGGGCAGGCGGCCTTGAAGTGGACCGGGGCGGTCGGCACCGACATGCCGGACATTGTTGACGTTGCGGACATTTCCCTCAACTCTCCCCACTGTGCTACGGCTACGCGTCTCACTGGGAACAGCGTCCGGTCCCCCCGGAACGTCACGTTCCCCCCTGCTGCCCCGGCGCTCACCGCCCCGGGCCGGCCTCCGCCCTCGTCGCCGGCCTCAGCCGTCGTCGGCGGCCTCAGCCCTCGTACGCGGCCAGCGCCGCCGCGGCGGCCTCGCGCGCGCTGTCCGCCAGCTCCTGCGGGGCGACGATCCGGCCGTCGCTGCCGAGCCGCAGCGCGAGCCGCCGCAGCGAGGCCGGCGCCGGGGTCCGCAGGGTGATCCGCAGCCCTCCGTCGGGCAGCTCCTCGGCGCGGTCGTGCGGGTAGTACTCGGCGACCCAGCGGCCCCCGGGCCCGACCTCCACCACGACCTCCGGGTCCTCGGCGGACGGCTGCACGAGCCCCTCCGACAGGTCCCTCAGTTCGAGCTCGGGCGGCGCGGCGGGCGCGTCAAGGATCCGGATCTCGGCGACCCGGTCCAGGCGGAAGGTGCGGCGCGCCTCCGACAGGCGGCACCACGCCTCCATGTACGTGTGGCCCACGGCGAAGAGCCGGATCGGGTCCACCTCGCGCTCGGTGAGCTCGTCGCGGGCCGGCGAGTAGTAGCGCAGCCACAGCCGCCGCCGCTCGGAGATCGCCCGGTCCACCTCGGCGAACACCCCGCCCTCGGACTCGAAGGTCACGGAGAGCCGGGAGCTGGCACCGGCCGCCTCGCCGGCCGCCGCCTCCAGCTTGGCGGTGGCGCGCAGCAGCGCCTCGCGGTCGCCCTCGCGCAGGCCGGGCAGGGTCGCGACCGCGCGCGCCGCCACCAGCAGGGCGGTCGCCTCGTCGGCGGCCAGCCGCAGCGGGGCAGCGACGTCGTCGGGGTTGTGCCACCAGATCCGGTCGCCGTCGGTGTCGATGTCGAGGAGGTCGCCGCCGCGGAAGCTGGTGCCGCACATCGGCAGGACGTCGAGGTCCGAGATCAGCTCGTCCTCGGTGATCCCGAAGGCGCGGGCGACGTCGGCGACGTGCGCTCCGGGGCGCTCGCGGAGGTAGGTGACGAGGGACAGCATCCGCCTCGTCTGGTCGATGGCGTTCGTGGCCATGGTCGTTCCTCTCCCTCAGCCCTTGGCCACGGCGCGCAGCCGGTCCACGACGTCGGCCCGCAGGTCCGCGGGCTCCAGCACGACCACGTCCGGGCCGAACTCCACGAGCCAGGCGTCCAGGCCGTGCCCGTAGGGGATCTCCAGCTCGTCCCAGCCGTCCGTGCCCTCGGTCACGGACTGGGCGCGGGCGCGCAGCGGATAGCCGCAGCCGGCCCGCAGCCGGATCCGGGCCGAGCGGGTGGCGGTCTCGCCCGCCCAGCTCTCGACGGTCTCGCGGACGGTGACGACGTCGGGCACCGGGGCGGTGAAGGCACCGGACCGGGAGCGCACCTTGCCGGTGATACGGGACAGCCGGAAGACCCGCTCGGCGCCGCGGTCGCGGTCCCAGCCCGCGAGGTACCAGTGGCCGCGCCAGCACTCCAGGGTCCACGGCTCGACGTGCCGGGTCTCGGGGCGGGCGGCGTTGGCCTTGCGGTAGTCGAAGACGACCGGGCGGCGGTCGCGGCAGGCCAGCATCAGCGGCTCGAAGGCGGCCTCGTGGACCGGGATGCGCGGCTCCAGGGCACTGGCCTGGGCGTCGTACGCGTCCTCCGCCTCCGGCATCCCGGCGGCCCGCAGCTTCTGCAGGGCGCCGCTCGCGGCGCCGGCGAGCCGGGCCTGCTGCCAGACCTTGGCGGCCAGGCCCAGGGCGGCGGCCTCCTCGGCGTCCAGGGTGATGGGCGGCAGGCGGTTGGAGTCGCGGCGGGCGAGATAGCCGGTCTCGCCGTCCAGGTTCTCGACGGTCTCGATGACCAGGCCGAGCTCGCGCAGGTCGTCCTTGTCCCGCTCGAACATCCGGTTGAAGGCGTCCTCGCCGGTCGCCTCCATGTAGGCCTCGATGGAGGCGCGGAGCTCCCTCTTGCTCAGCGGCCGGCGGGTCCCCAGCAGGCACAGCGCAAGATTCATCAGCCGCTCGGCCTTGGCAATCGCCATCGACGCCCCGCACCCTCTTCTGCCGGATTGACTTGGTGAGACGTCCGACGGTACCGCCCCGGGGTGTCCAGACAAAAGCCGGGACGGGAGCGCGGGCGGACGTGCGGACGGGAGCGCGGACACACGCCGAGGGCCCCCGCCGTTCAGGCGGGGGCCCTCGCCGGAGACCCGGTGGTCGGGTCAGCGCTTGGTGACGCCCACGAGGTCGCAGACGAAGATCAGCGTCTCGCCGGGGCCGATCTTGCCGCCGGCGCCGCGGTCGCCGTACGCCAGGTGCGGCGGGATGACCAGCTGGCGGCGGCCGCCGACCTTCATGCCCTGGACGCCCTGGTCCCAGCCGGCGATGACCATGCCGGCGCCGAGCGGGAAGTCCAGCGGGGTGCCGCGGTTCCAGGAGGCGTCGAACTCCTCGCCGGAGTCGAAGGACACACCCACGTAGTGGACCTTGACGAGGTCGCCGGCCTCGGCGACCTCTCCGTCGCCCTCCCAGATGTCCTTGATCTCCAGATCGGCCGGCGGCTCGCCGCCCGGGAAGTCGACCTCGGGCTTGTCGATGCTCACTGCAGTGTGCTCCTTCAAAAACCTGTGAACCGCGCAGACGACGATCTGCGCGACCGGGACAGTCTTACATCTTCGCCAGGATGTCGACGGCGAACACCAGCGTGGAGTTCTTCGGGATGCCCTGCTTCTCCTGGTCGCCGAAGGCCTCGGACGGCGGGGCGACGATGAGGACCCGGCTGCCGACCTTCTTGCCGGCGATGCCGTCCTTCAGACCCTTCAGGGTCAGCTGGTCCAGCGGGAAGTTGGCCGGCTTGCCGGTGGTGTAGGTCGAGTCGAAGACCTTGCCGTCCTTCCACAGGGCGGCGACGTAGTTCACGACGACCGTGTCGGTGGCCTTGACGACCTCGCCCTTGGACTCGATCACGTAGTTGGAGACCAGCTTGGTGGGCGCGGCCGACTTCGGGACGGTCAGCGAGGGCTGCTTGCCGTCGGTGTTGGTGCCGACCTTGGGCAGGTCCTTGTTCTCCTGGGCGACCTCGGTGCCGGAGGCGGCCTTCGGGATGGTCACCGCCTTGAGGATGTCGACCACGAACACCAGGGTCGCGTTGGGCTTGATGTCGCCCTGGCCGCTCGCGCCGTAACCGAGCTCCGGCGGGATGCCGATCTCGACGCGGCTGCCGACCTTCTGGCCTTCGAGGCCCTGGTCCCAGCCCTTGATGACCTGGCCGGCGCCCAGGGTCAGCTCGAAGGGCTGCTTCCGGTCGAAGCTGTTGTCGAAGGGGGTGGTGGAGTCCCAGGCCTGCCCCAGGTAGTTCACCTGGAGGGCGTCGCCCTTCTTGGTGACCGCGCCCTTGCCCTCGCTGATGACGTTGACCTTGAGGGATTTCACGGGGTCGCCCACGCCCTTGGCCAGGGTGGGCTTCTCCCCGAACTTCTCGCCCGCGGTGATGGCGGGAAGCCCGTTCTTCATCGAACCGGAATCGGAGCCCTTGTCGTCGCTGCCGCAGGCCGCTGTGGTGAGCAGCAGCAGGGGGACGACGAGCAGGCCGGCAAGTCGGCGCACTAGTTCCTCAGATCTCAGACGGCACAGTAGTTGTCCGGACACTCTAGGGGACCGCCCTGTGATGCCGTCGGCCCCGCACGTGAGACGTGCGGGGCCGAGGGTCCGTGCCGCTGGATCCGAACCGTTCCTTTACCGCGCCTACATTCCGGCGATCAGCTTTTCCACCCGGTCGTCGACCGAACGGAACGGGTCCTTGCACAGGACCGTGCGCTGTGCCTGGTCGTTGAGCTTGAGGTGCACCCAGTCGACGGTGAAGTCCCGGCGCTGCTCCTGGGCGCGGCGGATGAAGTCGCCGCGGAGCCGGGCGCGGGTGGTCTGCGGGGGCACCGACTTGCCCTCGAAGATCTTCAGGTCGTTGCACACCCGCGCCGCCTGGCCGTTCTTCTGGAGCAGGTAGTAGAGGCCGCGGCGGCGGTGGATGTCGTGGTACGCGAGGTCTATCTGGGCGACCCGGGGGTGCGACATGGTCATGTTGTGCTTGGCCCGGTACCGCTCGATGAGCTTGTACTTCATGACCCAGTCGATCTCGGTCTCGATGCGGTCGAGCTGCTCCTGCTCGATGGCGTCGAGCGTACGGCCCCACAGCTCCAGGACCTGGGCGACGGTGCCGCTGCGGATGCCGCGGCGGTCGACGAAGTCGGCCGCCTTCTCGTAGTACTCCCGCTGGACCTCCAGGGCGGAGGCCTCGCGGCCGCTGGCGAGCCGTACCTTGCGCTGGCCGGTGATGTCGTGGCTGACCTCGCGGATGGCCCGGATCGGGTTCTCCAGGGTCAGGTCGCGCATCACGGTGCCGGCCTCGATCATGCGCAGCACGAGGTCGGTGGCGCCGACCTTGAGGAGCATGGTCGTCTCGGACATGTTCGAGTCGCCGACGATGACGTGGAGCCGGCGGTAGCGCTCGGCGTCGGCGTGCGGCTCGTCGCGGGTGTTGATGATGGGGCGCGAGCGGGTGGTGGCGGAGCTGACGCCCTCCCAGATGTGCTCGGCGCGCTGGGAGACGCAGTAGACGGCGCCGCGCGGGGTCTGCAGCACCTTTCCCGCCCCGCAGATCAGCTGGCGGGTGACGAGGAACGGAATGAGGATGTCCGCGAGCCGGGAGAACTCCCCGTGCCGGGCCACCAGATAGTTCTCGTGGCAGCCGTAGGAGTTTCCGGCGGAGTCGGTGTTGTTCTTGAAGAGATAGACGTCGCCCGCGATTCCCTCCTCGTGCAGGCGGCGTTCCGCGTCGACGAGCAGCCCTTCGAGAATGCGCTCGCCCGCCTTGTCGTGGGTGACCAGTTCGACCACGTTGTCGCATTCGGGAGTTGCGTATTCCGGATGCGAACCCACGTCCAGGTACAGGCGGGCGCCGTTCCGCAGGAAGACATTGCTGCTGCGGCCCCATGACACGACACGGCGGAAGAGGTAGCGCGCCACTTCGTCAGGAGACAGTCGGCGCTGTCCCCTGAACGTGCACGTGACGCCGTACTCGTTCTCCAGCCCGAAAATGCGGCGGTCCATGTCTGAACATTACGCCTGAGAGCCTGCGCTGAAACCGGGTTCGACGGCCCCGTTTCGATCATTTTCCGATGAGTGCGTGTTCTTTTCGGTCCGCCCGGTGGCGGCGCCGCCGCTTCCCGTGCCCCCGCTGACGGCGTGTCGCGGGGCCACGGGCGGCCCGAGCACCCGGCCGGTGGCAAGGAGCACGAGGAAGGCGACGAAGCCCCCGGCGCCGGCCACGGCGAAACCGGCCGGGGTCCCGGCGAGTTCGACGGCGGGTCCGGAGACGGCCGAGCCGAGGGCCGCGCCCACGCCGAAGGTGGTGACGAGCCAGGAGAACGCCTCGGTCACGGTGCCGCGGGGGGCGTGGCGGTCGACGACGATGAAGGCGCAGGCGATGGCGGGGGCCAGGAACACGCCGGAGAGGGCGGCGAGCACGGTCATGGCGACCGGGCCGGGGACGAGCACCAGCGGCAGGTAGAAGACGGCGAGCAGCAGGACCAGGGCCCTCAGGCGCCGCTCGGGTGCCCCGGCCCACTGGCGGGCCCCGTAGGCGACGCCGCCGACGAGGGCGCCGAGCCCCAGGGCGGCCATCAGCCAGCCGTACACGGCCTCGTCGCCACGGTCGTCCGCGTAGGCGACCGCGGCGACGGTGATCGAGCCGAGGGCGAGCCCGACGAAGAAGAAGCAGGCCAGCAGGGCGAGCAGCCCGGGCGAGCGGAGGGCGCCCAGCCAGTGGGCCTCGCGGGGCGCGGACCGCCAGGCGCGCGAGGGCTTGGAGAGCACCACGGACAGGGCGCCGAGGACGCCGAGGAGGTTGATGACCAGGAGCGCGGAGGCGGGTGACCAGAGGGCCACCAGGAGGGTCAGCAGCAGGGGTCCGACGGTGAACATGACCTCCTGGGCGACGGCGTCCAGGGCATAGGCGCGGTGGACCCGGTCCTCGCGGCCGAGGACGCTCGGCCACAGGGCCCGCAGGCCGCCTTCGAGGGGCGGCGTGAAGAGGCCCGCGACGAGGACGGCGGCGTAGGCGAGGAACAGGTTGCCGATGCCGGCGACGGCCAGGGCGGTCATGCCGAGGGCCGAGATCACGGCGGCGGGCAGCTGGACGCGCGGCTGGCCCTTGAGGTCGACGGCGCGGCCGAGGAGCGGCTGGCCGACGGCGGTGGCGAGGCCGTACGCGGCGATGAGGCCGCCGGCCAGGCTGTAGCTGCCGCCCTCGGCGCGGGTGAAGACGGTGATGGCGATGGGCCCGGTGCCGTGGGGGAGCCGGCCGACGAGGGTGCCGGTCAGCAGGCGTGCCGCGTGGGGCGCGCGCAGGATGTCGAGATAGCCGCCGTTCGCCGTGGCCTCGGTGGCCATGTCGTCTCCCTCCCGGGGCATCCGCCCGAGGTTTTACGTATAACGTGACGGAGTCATACGTACCATGGCCGCAAGGCGCCGGTCCACCCCGCGCACGGGACGGGACCGGCGGAGAGCCGCCGCGGAGGTACGAGTGCACAGTCCGGAACCCACCGGCGCGGGCCGCCCCACCAGCCGGGACGTCGCCCGCGCCGCCGGGGTCTCCCAGGCCACCGTCTCCCTGGTGCTCGGCGACAAGTGGCGCGGACGCGTCTCCGAGCGCACCGCCGCCGCCGTACGCGCCGCCGCCGGCGAGCTCGGCTACCGGCCCAACCTCGCCGCCCGCAACCTGCGCCTCGGCCGCACCCGCACGGCCCTGCTGATCGTCCCGGCCCTCACCAACGAGTTCTTCGCGCACGTCTACACCGGCGCCGCCGCCGTGGCCGCCCGCCACGGCTTCGGCGTCGTGCTCTACCCCTCACCCGACGGCATCGGCCCGGCCAGGGATCCCTTCGCCTCCGCCTCGGCCGCCCTCGACGGCGTCCTCGCCTCCTCCATGGCCACGGACGCCCTGAAGGCCTTCCAGGGCACCGACCTGCCGCTCGTCATGCTCGACAGCGCCCCCGACGGCCCCGGCGCCGCCGCGCACGTCAACCTGGACGTCGCCGACGGCATGCGGCACGTCACCGGCCACCTGCTCGGCCTCGGCCACCGCCGCTTCCTCCACCTGGCCTCCGCCGTCCCCTCCTGGACCTTCGACGTCCGCGCCGCCGCGCTCGCCGACGCCCTCGGGGGCGCGGAGCTGCGCACCGAACGGGCCCCTCTGGACGTCGCCGGCGCCACCGAGGCCGCCGCGCGGGCGCTCGCCGCGCCCGGTCCCCGCCCCACGGCCGTGATCTGCGACGACGACATCATCGCGGCCGGCGTCTGCAAGGCCGCCCGGCGCCTCGGACTGCGCGTCCCGGAGGACCTGTCCGTCACCGGCTTCGACGACATGGCCCTCGCCACCGCCGTCGAGCCCGAACTCACCACCGTCCGGCTGCCCGCCGAGGACTTCGGCCGACGCGGCATGGAGGCGCTGCTCGCCGTCCTCGCCGGCGAACGGCCCGCCCCGGCCGAGCTGCCCGTCGAGCTGGTCATCCGGGGCTCCTCCGGCCCCGCCCCGGCCTGACCCGTCCCCTCCTCCGGGCACGCGGAAGGGCCCCGGAACCGCGCCTGCGGCTCCGGGGCCCTGCTCGTAGCGTGCGTCGGACGTCGGGGACGGACTTCCGTCCCCTACGGACTACTCGTCCGCGACCTCGTCGGACGGGTCGTCCGTCTTCGCGACCGCCGCGTCGTCCGCTTCCAGGAGCCGCTTCAGCTGCCGGCCGACGATCCGCTTGAACTTCCGCTGCTGCGGGCGGGTGCGGTCCAGGACCGCGACCTCCAGGCGCTCCGCGGGGATCTCCCGCTCGCTGCCGTTGGTGTCCCGCGACAGCGCCTGCACCGCCAGCTTCAGCGCCTCCGCCAGCGACATCCCGTCACGGTGCCGCTGGTCCAGGAAGGAGCTGATCTGCTCCGCGTTGCCGCCGACCGCGACCGAGCCGTGCTCGTCCACGATCGACCCGTCGTGCGGCAGCCGGTAGATCTGGTCGCCCTCCGGCTCGTCGCCGACCTCGGCGACGACCAGCTCCACCTCGTAGGGCTTCTCCCCCGCGCTGGAGAAGATCGTGCCGAGGGTCTGCGCGTACACGTTGGCCAGGCCACGGGCCGTGACGTCGTCACGGTCGTAGGTGTAGCCGCGCAGGTCGGCGTAGCGCACGCCGCCGATCCGCAGGTTCTCGTACTCGTTGTACTTGCCGGCGGCCGCGAAGCCGATCCGGTCGTAGATCTCGCTGAACTTGTGCAGTGCGCGGGACGGGTTCTCGCCGACGAAGACGATGCCGTCGGCGTACTGGAGGACCACCAGGCTGCGGCCGCGGGCGATGCCCTTGCGGGCGTACTCCGCCCGGTCGGCCATGGCCTGCTGCGGTGAGACATAGAACGGCGTAGACACCGGCTATCCGTCCCTTTCTTCCGGTCTGAAGGGCTTCTACGGGCGACGAGCGGTCAGAGCAGCGCGGCGCGCGGGCCGTCGGGCTGTTCGAGCCGCCGCTCGGTGACGGACCTCGCCAGCTCGGAGGACTCCGGCTCGCTGAGCCGGCGGAAGCCCTCCTCGGTGATGACGGTGACGATCGGGAAGATCCTGCGGGCCAGGTCGGGCCCGCCGGTCGCCGAGTCGTCGTCCGCCGCGTCGTACAGCGCCTGGACGACGAGCGTGGTGGCCTGCTGCTCGGTCAGGTCGTCCCGGTAGAGCTTCTTCATCGACCCGCGGGCGAAGATCGAACCCGAGCCCGTGGCCGCGTAACCGTGCTCCTCGGAGCGGCCGCCGGTCACGTCGTACGAGAAGATCCGGCCCTTCTCCTTGCCCTCGTCCCAGCCCGCGAAGAGCGGGACGACGGCCAGGCCCTGCATGGCCATGCCGAGGTTGCTGCGGATCATCGTGGACAGGCGGTTGGCCTTGCCCTCCAGGGAGAGCGTCGTGCCCTCCACCTTCTCGAAGTGCTCCAGCTCCAGCTGGAACAGCTTGACCATCTCCACGGCCAGGCCGGCCGTACCGGCGATGCCCACCGCGGAGTACTCGTCGGCCGGGAACACCTTCTCGATGTCCCGCTGCGCGATCATGTTCCCCATGGTGGCCCGCCGGTCGCCGGCGAGCACGACGCCGCCGGGGAAGGTCGCGGCGACGATGGTCGTCCCGTGCGGTGCCTCCACGATCCCCTCGGGGAGCTTCCGGTTCCCCGGGAGCATCTCGGGCGAGTGGTCGGCAAGGAAGTCCATGAACGAGGACGAGCCCGGCGTCAGGAAGGCCGCCGGCAGACGCCCGATGCTACGAGGGTTCGCTTCCACGCGATTCCTTCCGATGGGAACGACGGCCCGCCGTGGGACGCACGGGCCGATCTTGCGTACTGTGCACGGACCTTACCCGTGCCACCGCCTGTCATCCGTCCCCGGGCCCACGGCTTTTCCGGGGCTCCGGGGACGGAGGGCGACAGGCTCGCCGGGGCGGCTACTCGCCGCCCTTCTGCACGAAGGACCGCACGAAGTCCTCGGCGTTCTCCTCGAGCACGTCGTCGATCTCGTCCAGGACGGAGTCGACGTCGTCGCTCAGCTTCTCCTGGCGTTCCTTGAGGTCGGAGCTCGCCTCCGTGGTGGTCTCCTCGACCTCCTCCGTGGAACGCGTCGCCTTCTGCTGTCCGCCGCCGGTGTCCTTGGTCGCCATATCCTCACCCCGCTCGAATCGGCCCGCTCGGTTGGGTCTGTACAAGATCAGACCCTACAAGCCGGGACTGACATCGGCCCCGTAGTTTCGATAACGTCCGGGCACTGCTTCCATGATTCCCAGTGCCCGGCCATTTCAGCCGCTTCCGCCGCCGGAAAGGACACGGACCAGTTCTTCCGCGGTCCTGCACCGGTCGAGGAGCTCCTTGACGTGGTTCCGAGTACCCCGCAGGGGTTCCAGGGTCGGCACCCGCTGGAGCGAGTCCCGGCCGGGCAGGTCGAAGATGACCGAGTCCCAGGAGGCGGCGGCCACGTCGTCCGCGTACTGCTCCAGGCAGCGGCCGCGGAAATAGGCCCTGGTGTCCTCAGGAGGGCTCGTCTCGGCCCGTTCCACCGCGCTCTCGTCCAGGAGCCGCTTCATGCGCCCGCGGGCCGCCAGACGGTTGTACAGGCCCTTGTCGGGCCGCACGTCCGCGTACTGGAGGTCCACCAGGTGCAGCCGGGCGGCGTCCCAGTCCAGGTCGTCGCGGCGGCGGTAGCCCTCCATGAGCTCCCGCTTGGCGATCCAGTCGAGCTCGCCGGCCAGGCTCATCGGATCGTTCTCCAGCCGGTTCAGGGTGTCCTCCCAGCGGCTGAGGACGTCCTTGGTCTGCTCGTCGGCGTCCGTGCCGTAGCGCTCGTCCACGTACTTCCTGGCCAGCTCGAAGTACTCCATCTGGAGCTGCACCGCGGTCAGTGTCCGGCCGCTGCGGAGCGTGATCAGGTACTGGAGATCCGGGTCGTGGGAGACCTGGTGCAGAGTGCGTACGGGCTGGTCGACGGCGAGGTCGACGGTGATGAAGGCGTCCTCGATCATCGACAGGACGAGCGCGGTGGTGCCCAGCTTGAGGTAGGTGGAGATCTCGGAGAGGTTGGCGTCCCCGATGATCACGTGCAGCCGGCGGTACTTCTCGGCGTCGGCGTGCGGCTCGTCGCGGGTGTTGATGATGGGGCGCTTGAGGGTGGTCTCCAGGCCTACCTCGACCTCGAAGTAGTCGGCGCGCTGGCTGATCTGGAAGCCGTGCTCCCGGCCGTCCTGGCCGATGCCGACGCGGCCCGCACCCGTGACCACCTGGCGGGAGACGAAGAAGGGCGTGAGGTGGCGCACGATGTCCGAGAAGGGGGTCTCCCGCTTCATCAGGTAGTTCTCGTGGGTGCCGTAGGACGCGCCCTTGTTGTCGGTGTTGTTCTTGTACAGATGGATGGGCTGGGCGCCGGGGAGCTGGGCGGCCCGCTCGGCGGCCTCGGCCATGATCCGCTCGCCGGCCTTGTCCCACAGGACGGCGTCGCGGGGGTTGGTGACCTCGGGCGCGCTGTATTCGGGGTGGGCGTGGTCCACGTAGAGCCGCGCGCCGTTGGTGAGGATGACGTTGGCGAGGCCGATGTCCTCGTCGGTGAGCTGGCTGGAGTCGGCGGCCTCGCGGGCGAGGTCGAAGCCGCGGGCGTCCCGCAGCGGATTCTCCTCCTCGAAGTCCCAGCGGGCGCGGCGCGCCCGGTGCATCGCCGCCGCGTAGGCGTTGACGATCTGGGACGAGGTGAGCATGGCATTGGCGTTGGGGTGCCCCGGGACGGAGATCCCGTACTCCGTCTCGATGCCCATTACTCGCCGTACGGTCATGCGGCCCTCCTTGCCCGGCGCCGCTCCCCGCACAGTGCGTGGTGCGGCGGTACCCACGAGCCTAGAGCGGTCGCGGGGCGTACGGGGAGATCAGAAGCGGATCTTTGAGTGGAAAGCGACGGCTGCGGATGCCCGTTCTCCGGACATCCGCAGCCGGTCCGCGTCCCTACAGGTACTGACCGGTGTTGGCCACCGTGTCGATGGAGCGACCGGTGTCCGCGCCCTGCTTTCCGGTGACGAGGGTGCGGATGAAGACGATCCGCTCGCCCTTCTTTCCGGAGATGCGGGCCCAGTCGTCGGGGTTGGTGGTGTTGGGCAGGTCCTCGTTCTCCTTGAACTCGTCCACGCAGGCCTGGAGGAGGTGGGAGACGCGAATGCCCTTCTGGTCGTGGTCGAGGAATGCCTTGATGGCCATTTTCTTCGCCCGGTCCACGATGTTCTGGATCATGGCGCCGGAGTTGAAGTCCTTGAAGTAGAGGACTTCCTTGTCGCCGTTGGCGTACGTGACCTCGAGGAAGCGGTTCTCCTCGGATTCGGCGTACATCTGCTCGACCACGGACTGGATCATCGCGTGGGCGGCGGCTTCCTTCGATCCGCTGTGCTCGGCGAGGTCGTCGGCGTGCAGCGGGAGCGAGGGTGTCAGGTACTTGGCGAAGATGTCCTTGGCCGCCTCGGCGTCCGGACGCTCGATCTTGATCTTGACGTCGAGCCGGCCGGGCCGCAGGATCGCGGGGTCGATCATGTCCTCGCGGTTGGAGGCGCCGATGACGATGACGTTCTCCAGGCCCTCCACGCCGTCGATCTCGGCGAGCAGCTGCGGGACGATGGTGTTCTCCACGTCCGAGCTGACTCCGGATCCGCGGGTGCGGAAGAGGGATTCCATCTCGTCGAAGAAGACGATGACGGGGGTGCCCTCGCTCGCCTTCTCCCGGGCACGCTGGAAGACCAGGCGGATGTGCCGCTCGGTCTCGCCGACGTACTTGTTGAGGAGCTCGGGGCCCTTGATGTTCAGGAAGTAGGACTTCCCGGCGGGCTGGCCGGTCACCTCGGCGACCTTCTTGGCAAGGGAGTTGGCGACGGCCTTCGCGATCAGCGTCTTGCCGCAGCCGGGCGGGCCGTAGAGCAGGATGCCCTTCGGCGGTCGCAGTTCGTGCTCCTTGAAGAGGTCCGGGTAGAGGTAGGGGAGCTCGACCGCGTCGCGGATCAGCTCGATCTGGTTGCCCAGACCGCCGATCTTGTCGTAGTCGACGTCCGGGACCTCTTCGAGGACGAGCTCTTCGACCTCGCTCTTGGGGACCACTTCGTAGACGTAGCCGGACCTGGGCTCGAGGAGCAGGGCGTCGCCGGGACGGATGGTGATGTCCAGCAGGGGCTCGGCGAGCCGCACCACCCGTTCCTCGTCGGTGTGCCCGATCACCAGGGCGCGCTCGCCGTCCTCGAGGATCTCCTTGAGGGTGACGATGTCCCCGGCGCGCTCGAACTCCATGGCCTCGACCACGTTGAGCGCCTCGTTGAGCATGACTTCCTGGCCCCGCTTGAGCTCGTCGAGCTCGACGCTGGGGCTGACGTTCACCCGGAGCTTGCGGCCCCCGGTGAAGATGTCGCACGTGCCGTCCTCGTTGGCCTGCAGAAAGACACCGAAGCCGGCCGGCGGCTGGGCGAGCCGGTCGACCTCCTCCTTGAGGGCCACGATCTGGTCGCGGGCCTCACGGAGGGTATTGGCGAGCCGCTCGTTCTGTGCGGACACACCGGCCAGGTTCGTCTGCAGCTCGACGATCCGCTCCTCGAGAATCCTCGTGTGACGCGGAGAGTCGGCGAGCTTGCGGCGCAGGACGGCGATTTCCTGCTCGAGATAGGCAACCTGGCCGGCGGGGTCCTCAGACCCCCGCCCCGGCCGGATGCCGCGGTTGATGTCGTCGTCGTGGGCTGCCACGGTCCTCACCTCCTCCAAGGGGAGCTGGACGCTTCCTGACCCTACCTGGGTGGGTGGTGATTGAAACCCCTAGATCAAAAAGACTCCGAGGTGTGTCCGATCTTCACCCTTGCGCTTCCCCTCACGCCAGGGAAATACCCACCGGCGGTCATTGCAAAAGCGGCCGGCTGTATCGTCATGAGTGGTCAACACCCGTCAGGCTTGGCCCGACTTGTCCGCGCGACGCAGAAACGGCAGGAGATATGACCGTGCAGAACGAGGCCCCGGCAGCGGGCGCCGAGGAGGCGCTGGAGGTCTGGATCGACCAGGACCTGTGCACCGGGGACGGCATCTGCGTGCAGTACGCGCCGGAGGTCTTCGAGCTCGACATCGACGGGCTCGCTTATGTGAAGAGCGCGGACGACGAGCTGCTCCAGGAGCCGGGGGCGACGACGCCGGTGCCGCTGCCGCTGCTGCGTGACGTGGTGGATTCCGCGAAGGAGTGCCCGGGCGACTGCATCCACGTACGCCGGGTCGGTGACGGCGTCGAGGTGTACGGTCCCGACGCCGAGTGACGGCCCGGTGACGGGCGCCCGGGGCCCGGCGGGTCAGGCCGCGCGGGCCTCGGCCTGGGCGCTGCGGACGAAGGTTCCGCCCTTCCACTGCCACATGACCTGCTCTTTCCGGTCGGGGCAGCAGCTGGGGACGTCCGGGGAGGAGTAGCCGAGCAGCGTGGCGCGCACGGCTCCGTCACGTACGGCGAAGCCGCTGACGGTCATCAGCTGGGAGGGCTCCACGAGGGTGGCCACGACCCGTGCGGCGGGGGTGACGCCGCCCTTGCCGTGGGTGAGGACGTAGATGCCGCTGGGCGGTGTTCCCGAGCCGGCTTCGCAGTGTACGACTGCGACGGTCTCGGGGTTCCCGTCGCCGTCCAGGTCCCCTGTGGCGCGCTGGGCGATCGTGCTGGGCCCTCCCCCGCACTCCAGCGGATAGCGGACGGTGGCGGCGTCGGGCGCGGGCAGCGGGGCGGGGGCGGCGGTGGCGCCGGCGGGGCCCGGCTGCAGCAGGCCCGCGAGGGCGACGACTCCGGCCATCGCGGTGGCGGTGGCCAGCCAGTGCACCGGCCGGGCGCGGGTGTGCGCCAGGTCCGTGACGGCGGAGGTCTGCACGCGAGAAGTCTCCTGTGGGGTGGTGCGGAAGGAGTTGCGGGCATCGTGCCACACGTCACAGGACGGCGGAACAGGCGGGGGTGGGGTTCTCCCCGGGGTCTGTTGAACATGAGGGTGCCGCCGTCGACTTCCGCGCCATGGGCGGGAACTCGACGGCGGCACCGTTGCGTTGTCGGAGCGTCAGCCCCTGAGGCGGAGGCCCAGAGGCGGAGGCCACGAGGGCCGGCCCTGAGGGCGGCTCAGCCCTTGTTGGGACCCTCGTAGTCCTCGCCGTAGGCGCCCTTGGCGGGGCGGCGGCGGCGCATCGGGGGCTCCACGCCGTCGGCGAGGCGACGGGCGGTGACGAGGAAGCCGGTGTGGCCGATCATCCGGTGGTCCGGGCGCACGGCCAGGCCCTCGACGTGCCAGTTGCGGATCATGGACTCCCACGGCTGCGGCTCGGCGTAGCAGCCGAACTCGCGGATGGACTCCACGGTCCGCGCGAGCTGCGTGGTGGTGGCCACGTAGCAGCACAGGATGCCGCCGGGGACGAGCGCCTTGGAGACGGCCTCCAGGCACTCCCAGGGCGCGAGCATGTCGAGGATGACACGGTCGACGTCGGTGTCGGACAGATTGTCCTGGAGGTCGCCGACGGTCAGCTGCCACGCGGGGTGCGGGCCGCCGAAGTAGCGCTCGACGTTGCCCTTGGCGATCTCGGCGAAGTCCTCGCGGCGCTCGTAGGAGTGCAGCATGCCGTTGTCGCCGATGGCGCGCAGCAGGAAGGCGCTGAGCGAGCCGGAGCCGACGCCGGCCTCGACGACGCGGGCGCCGGGGAAGATGTCGGCGAAGGCCAGGATCTGCCCCGCGTCCTTGGGGTAGACCACGGCGGCACCGCGGGGCATGGACAGGACGTAGTCGGGGAGCAGGGGGCGCAGCGCGAGGTAGGCGACGTTTCCCGTGGTACGGACAACACTGCCCTCGGGAGCACCGATCAGCTCGTCGTGGGGGAAGGAACCCTTGTGGGTGTGGAAGTTCTTCCCGGCCTCGAGCGTGAACGTGTAGTGGCGTCCCTTGGGGTCGGTGAGCTGGACCTGGTCCCCGACCTTGAAGGGCCCGCGACGGCGGGCGGCACCGGTCGGTTCGGACATGTGAACAGGGTACCGGTGTTACGAGGAGGGTCGCGCCATGGCCTTCACGAAGGCCTTCTCCACGTCGGCGGTGGACAGCACGCCGTAGATCTCGCCGGTGTCCTCGACGACCAGGTACTCGGTGGCGGGGCTGGCCCTGAGGTGGTCGAGGAGGGGCTGGCCGGTGAGGTCGGCGGGGACCTTCATGCCGTCGACCAGGTCCTGGCTGAGGGCGCTGACCGCGACCCAGGGGCGGCGGTGCTGGGGGACGTGGGCGATGGCGGTCTCGCGGACGATGCCGGTGGGGACGCCGTGGCCGTCGACGACGACGAGGGCGCGGGCGCCGGCCTCGTTGGCGCGGCGCAGGGCCTCGGACAGGGGGGTGGCGGACTCGACGGGGATGGCGCGGCGGGTGAGGGTGCGGGCGCGGAGCTCGGGGAGGTGTTCGCGCAGCCGGGCCATGCGGAGGCTGTTGCCGGCGCCGGTCCAGATGATCGCGGCGAGGATGGCGGCGAGCAGGGCGTCGGTGACGGTGGTGAAGCCGTCGATGTCGTCGGTGGAGTTGCCGAGGAGTCCGGTGCGGGTGAGCAGCGGGAGTCCGATGAGGACGGCGACGGCGAGCGCGCGGCCGACCCAGGCGGCGGCGACGGTGCCGGTCATGGGGCTGCCGGTGATCTTCCACACGACGGCGCGGAGCATGCGGCCGCCGTCGAGGGGCAGGCCGGGCAGCAGGTTGAAGATCGCCACGATGAGGTTGGAGATCATCAGGCCGCCGAGCAGGACACCGGGCACGGTGCCGGGCTCGACGGCGTACAGGGTGAGGTAGAAGAGCCCGGCGAGGACCAGGGAGAGCAGGGGGCCGACGAAGGCGAGCACGAATTCGCGGCCGGGGGTCTCGGTCTCCTTGTCGATCTCGGAGACGCCGCCGAAGAACTGGAGCTGGATGCGGCGCACGGGGAGCTCGAAGCGGAGGGCCGCGAGGGTGTGGGCCAGTTCGTGGACGAGCACGGAGGCGTAGAAGGCGATCGCGAAGAAGAGCGAGACGAGGTAGCGGGCGGCGCCGAGCTCGGGCAGGACGCGTTCGATCTGGTCGCCGAAGACCCAGGTGATGAGGGCGGCGACGAGGAACCAGCTGGGTGCGACGTAGACGGGCACGCCGAAGGGCCGTCCCATGAGGATGCCACCGCCCGGCTCCTCGGTCCGCTGCGGCTTGGACTCGTCCTGGTTCACGGGTTCCTTTCGTCGCCGAGCTGCTCGGTCCGCGCACTCGGTCACGGTTCGATCATGCAGTGCGACGGGGTCCTGCGTCGATGGTATTCCGCTCGCTGTCGGTGGCGGGCCGTAGGGTCTGTGTCATGAGTACGAGTGAGCAGCCGCCGGCGGAGCCCGGGTCGCCCCTTGCGGACGCGCCGGCCGCCGACGCGTCCGTGCCGCGGACGCCCACGTCGTTGTCGCCGTCGCGGGCGAGCGACTTCATGCAGTGTCCGCTGCTGTACCGGTTCCGGGTGATCGACCGGCTGCCGGAGAAGCCGAGCGCGGCGGCGACGCGGGGGACGCTGGTGCACGCGGTGCTGGAGCGGCTGTTCGACGCGCCGGCGGTGGAGCGGACGGCGCCGCGGGCGAAGGCGCTGATCCCGGGCCAGTGGGACCGGTTGCTCGCCTCCCGTCCGGAGCTGGGGGAGCTCTTCCCCGAGGAGGCGGAGAGTGAGCGGGGCGAGCGGCTCGCGCAGTGGCTGGCGGAGGCGGAGGCGCTGGTCGAGCGGTGGTTCACGCTGGAGGATCCGACGCGTCTGGAGCCCGCGGAGCGGGAGCTGTTCGTGGAGACGGAGCTTCCGTCGGGGCTGCGGCTGCGGGGGGTGATCGACCGGGTCGACGTGGCGCCGACGGGCGAGGTGCGGATCGTCGACTACAAGACGGGCAAGGCGCCCCGGCCCGAGTACAGCGAGGGCGCGCTGTTCCAGATGAAGTTCTACGCGCTGGTGGTGTGGCGGCTGCGGAACGTGGTGCCGCGCCGGCTGCAGCTGGTGTATCTGGGCAGCGGTGACGTGCTGACGTACGACCCCGTGGAGGCGGATCTGCTGCGGGTGGAGCGCAAGCTGCACGCACTGTGGGAGGCGATCCGCCAGGCGACACAGACGGGTGACTGGCGGCCGCGGCCGACGAAGCTGTGCGGCTGGTGCGACCACCGGGCGGTGTGTCCGGAGTTCGGAGGCACTCCCCCGGTGTATCCGCTGCCGGTGGTGCCGGTGCGCCCGTCGGAGCCGGGCGGTGAGGGCGTGGCGATCGGGTCGGGTCCGGCCTGATCGGGAGGGCGCGGGCCGGCAGGGCAGAATGGGTCCGGCCCCGGCCGCCCGGTGGCACCCGCAGCACCCGTACCGCCCCGTAGCACGCCGTAGAAGGAGTCATCCGTGACTGTCCGCGTCCTCCTGGTCGACGACCAGCCCCTGCTGCGCACCGGTTTCCGGATGATCCTGGAGGCCGAGCAGGACATCGCGGTGGTGGGTGAGGCCGGGGACGGTCTCCAGGCGCTCGACCAGGTGCGGGCGCTGCAGCCCGACGTGGTGCTGATGGACATCCGGATGCCGCGGATGGACGGGGTGGAGGCCACCCGGCAGATCACCGGTCCGGGCCGGGACGGGCCGGCGAAGGTGCTGGTGCTGACCACATTCGACCTCGACGAGTACGTGGTGGAGGCGCTGCGGGCGGGGGCGAGCGGTTTCCTGCTGAAGGACGCGCCGGCCCACGAGCTGGTGCAGGCGATCCGTGTGGTGGCGGCGGGCGAGGCGATGCTGGCGCCGTCGATCACGCGCCGGCTGCTGGACAAGTACTCGGCGCATCTGCCCTCGGGCGAGGAGCAGGTGCCGGACACCCTGAACACGCTGACGGACCGCGAGGTCGAGGTGCTGAAGCTGGTGGCGCGGGGCCTGTCGAACGCGGAGATCGCGGCCGACCTGTTCGTGAGCGAGACGACGGTGAAGACCCATGTCGGCCACGTGCTGACGAAGCTGGGGCTGCGCGACCGGGTGCAGGCGGCGGTGTACGCGTACGAGAGCGGTCTGGTGCGTCCCGGCGCGCAGTGAGCCCGCGGGGCGCGGTGGGCCCGCGCGGTGAGTATGGACGCGGTGGGCCCGCGGGCGCGGTGAGCCCGCGCGGGCGGTGACCAGGCGAGCCATGGGCACGCGGGCTTTCGGGCCTCACGGGAAGGGCCCGGCACACGGCGCGTGTGCCGGGCCCTTGCCGTACCGGGGCCGGTGTCAGCCCTTCTTGATCTCCCAGAAGCGGAAGACGGTGGAGGCGTCGAGGGTCCACTCCAGGCCGGTGACGTTGTCACGGGCGACGGCGTACTGCTTGCCCTGCCACAGGGGCAGCAGCGGGAGCTCCTCGGCGACGAGGTCCTGGACCTTGTTGTACGTGGAGCCGGTCGAGGACCGGTCGGGGGACGCGGCGACGGCCGGCAGCAGCTCGCCGGTGATCAGCGCGTTCTCGTAGCGGTTGCCGAGGACGTTGTCGTCCCCGAAGAACGGGGTGGTGAAGTTGTCGGCGTCCGGGTAGTCGGGGACCCAGCCCTTGATGTAGACGCCGTACTTGCCGGCGGCGATGTCCTTCTCGTACTGCTCGTACTCGACGGACTTGACGTCGGCGTCGAACAGGCCGCTGGCGTTGAGCTGCGCGGCTATCGCCTTGACCTCCTGGTCGGTGGAGGGGCCGTAGCGGCTGGGCGTGGACCAGAGGGTGAGCTTGACCTTGCCGGTGATGCCGGCGGAGCGCAGGGCCTTCTTGGCCTTCTCCTTGTCCGGGCTGCCGTAGGTGTCGAAGAAGGCGGTGTTGTGTCCCGCGATCCCGGCCGGGACGATCGAGTAGAGCGGGGTGGCGGTCGACTTGTGGACGTTCTGGACGAGCGCCTCGCGGTCGACGAGGTGGGCGATGGCCTTGCGGACGCCGAGCTTGCCGACGACCGGGTCCTTGACGTTGAAGACGAGGTGCTGGACCTCGGCGCTGCTGCCCTGGACGACCTCGATGCCCTTGTCGTCGGTGCTCGTGGAGGCTTCGAGGGCGGCGATGTCGTCGGCGGACAGGCCACGGTAGGCGACGTCGACCTCGTTGGCGGACAGCGCCTTGGCGAGGGCCTCGCGGTCGCCGCGGTAGAGCTTGAGGGTGACGCGGTCGTTCTTGCGCTTGGCCGAGCCCTGGTACTCGGGGTTGGCGGAGAAGACGGCCTCGGTGTCGCTGATGGAGTCGAGCTTGTACGGGCCGGAGCCGACGGCCTTGCCGTCGGTGCGCAGCGCGTCGGCGGCGTACTCGCGGTGGTCGACGATGGAGCCGGCGCCGGAGGCGATCTTGCTCGGGAAGGTGGCGTCGGGGACCTTGAGCTTGAAGACGACGGTCTTGTCGTCGGGCGTCTCGATGGCGGCGATGTCGGACAGCAGCGGGGTCGGCCCGGAGGGGTCGGCGATCTTCAGCGCGCGCTCGAAGGAGAACTTGACGTCCTTGGAGGTGAGCGGGTTGCCGTTGGAGAACTTGAGGCCCTCGCGGAGGGTGCAGGTGTAGACCCGGCTGCCGGCCGAGAAGCCGCACGTGTCGGCGGCCTCGGGCTCAGGCTCGGAGCCGCCCTTGGGGAAGGCGAGCAGGGACTGGAAGACGTTGTTGAACAGCAGCCAGGAGCCGGGGTCGTAACCGGCGGCCGGGTCGGTCGCCATGATCTCGTCCGACATGCCGACGCGGACGGTCGCGCCGGCGTCGCCGGAGTCGCCGCCCTGCTCGGTGCCGCAGCCGCTGAGCATGGCGGCCGCCAGGCCCGCTGCGAGCGGGGCCGTCAGCCACTTGTTGTGTGCCTTCACAGAACTTGCCTCGTGATCTCGTGCCAGGCCGGCCGCGCAACGGCTGCGCGGCCGGTACGAACGAAGGGGTCAGGCGGTACCGCGTCCGAGCTCCCACAGCAGGAGGTCGGAGGAGGTGTTCAGCGCCCACTCGACGCCGGTGACGTCGTCGCGCGCGGCGACGTACTGCTTGCCCTGCCACAGCGGCAGGACCGGCACGTCCTTGGCGACGATCTTCTGGATCCGCTCGAAGACGGGAGCCGCGGCGGTGCGGTCGGCCTGGCGGCGCGACTGCGGGATCAGCTCGTCCCGGACGGACTGGTTGACGTAGGGGGTGTTGAGGAAGTTGTCCGCGTCGAGGAACGGGGCGACGTAGTTGTCCGGGTCCGGGTAGTCGGGGAACCAGCCGAGGCCGTAGACGGCGTAGTCGCCGCGCTTCTGCGCGGGGCGGAACTTGGACCACTCGGTGCCCTGGATCTGGACGTCGAAGAGCCGGGTGGCGTTGAGCTGGCCGCGCAGGGCCTGGAACTCCTTCGCCGTCTCGGCGCCGTAGTGGTCGGTGGTGTAGTGCAGGGTGATCTTGACGGGGGTCTTCACGCCGGCGTCGCGCAGGATCTTGGCGGCCTTGGGCGTGTTCGGCTCGCCGTAGGTGTCGATGAACGAGGTGGCGTGGCCTGCGACGCTGGCGGGGATCAGCGAGTAGAGCGGCTGGGCGGTGGGGCCGTAGACCTCGTCGACGAGCGCGCCGCGGTCGACGACGGCGGCCATGGCCTGCCGGACGGCCTTGTCCTGGACGGCGGGGGCCTTGGTGTTGAAGCCGAGGTAGCGGATCTCCAGGCCGGGGACCTCGGTGAGCTCGATGCCCTCCTGGGGCTTGTCGGTGAGCTCCCGGATCTGCTTCTGGGACATGGCGCGCGCCGCCATGTCGATGTCGTCGCCGCGCAGCGCCTTGTCCATGCCGTCGGCGTCGTCGAAGGTGCGCAGTTCGACCCGGTCGTTGCGCAGGGTGATGTCGCCCTTGTACTTCGGGTTCTTGGTGAAGACGAACTTCGTCACCTTGTCGCCGGCGGTCTCGGCCTTCATCGTGTACGGGCCGGAGCCGTCGACCGCGAAGCCCTCGCGCAGCGCCTTGGCGTCGTAGGTGTCCTTGCTGAGGATGCCGGCGACGGGGGTGGAGAGCTTGTACGGGAAGGTGGCGTCGGGCGTCTTCAGGTGGAAGACGATCTCGCGCTCGCCCTTGGTCTCGACGGTGTCGATGTTGGACAGGAGCGCGGCGGTGCCGTTGTCCGACTTGATGGCGAGGACCCGCTCGACGGAGAACTTGACGTCCTCGGCGGTGATCGGCGTGCCGTCGGCGAAGGTGAGGCCCGCGCGGAGTTCGCAGCGGTAGCTCTCGCTCTCCTTGTCGGAGAAGGCGCAGCTCTCGGCGGCCTCGGGGACGGGCCGGCCGCCGCCGCGCGGAACGTGCATGAGGGTCTGGACGGTCTGCCGCAGGATGTTCCAGGCGCCGGTGTCGTAGGCGAAGGCCGGGTCGAGCGGGGCGGGGGCGTCCTCGGTGGCGACGAACTGGTCCGTGGTGCCGACGACGATCGCTCTGCCCTCGTCCCCTCCACCGCAGGCGGCGAGCAGGGGGGTGAGCAGCGCGGCCACAGCCGGCAGCACCAGGGTCTTGCGGTTCATCAGGGACGTTCTCCTCATCCGGCGCGGGGTGACGGCCGGCAGTGGTACAGCGGCTTCGGTCACTCCGCCGGCCGCCCGGTCGGGGCGGCGGGCGATCGGGCCGTGAAGGGGTGCGATCGGTCCTGTGTACACGGCGACTTGGGTGGGCGCCGGGGCACGCGGGGGTGCGGCGGAGTACTCGGATGAGATTAGTGGGCTACACCAGTGCCGCCGTACGGCAAAGGCCGCCACGACGGTCCCTGGGCGATCATGAATACAGCGCGTTCGATAGTCATGCGCGGGAATGATTCGTACGGGCGGGAGCGAATCGGGACACATGGGCGGGTCGTAAACGTCATGTTCCGGACACCGCACGCAGACAGGCCACCCATCGGCCGGTACTCTGCGTGAGCAAGCTCACTCAGGGTTCTTCGGCGACGGATGGCCCGATCGTTTCCGGCTGCGAAGCCGGGGTGGCTTCAGTCGTGGTGCGGGGTGGAGATGAGGGTGCGCAGGAAGGGGACGTCGACCTCTTCGAGGGAGCGCACGACGACCCGGCCGGCCGAGGGCGCGATGGGCGCGACGGAGGGGACGGCGACCACCCGGCAGCCCGCCGCCTCGGCGGCCGCGACCCCGGTCGCGGTGTCCTCGATGACGGCGCACAGGGCCGGGTCGGCGCCCACCCCGCGCGCGGCGGTCAGATACGGCTCGGGGTGCGGCTTGGTCCGGACGACCTCGTCGCCCGCCACGGTCAGGGTGAAGCGGTCGCGGCCGAGCGAGGCCAGCACCCGGTCGATGATCCTGCGGTGCGAGGCGGAGACCAGGGCGGTCGGGATGTCGTGCCGGGCCAGCTCGGCGAGCAGCCGCTCGGCGCCCGGCATCATGGGCACGCCCCGGTCGATGCGCTGCTCGAACTTCTCGTTGAGCAGCACGGTGAGCTCGTCGAGGGTGATGTCGGCGCCGGTCGCCTCGATGAGGTAGCCGGCGCTGCGGGTCATGGGGCCGCCCACGACGACGTCCCGCCACGCCTCGTCGAGCCGGTGTCCGAGGTCCGCGAAGGCCTCCACCTCCGCGTCCCACCAGAAGCCCTCGGTGTCGACCAGGGTGCCGTCCATGTCGAGGAAGACCGCCTGCAGGGCGGAGCTCCCGTTGGCACGGGACAAGGACGCGGGGACCGTACTGGTCATCCGGCACACCTCCATCGAGGGACGAGAAGGCCGGTCACCCTCCCCGGTACGGGGTGGGGGCGACCGGCCTGCACTGGACCGACCAGTGTACGTCCCGATCACTCGATGCGCAGGTATTTAGCCCTGTAGTGATTACCGAGCGTTGAAGTACTTCGCCTCGGGGTGGTGGATGACGATGGCGTCGGTGGACTGCTCGGGGTGGAGCTGGAACTCCTCCGAGAGGTGGACGCCGATCCGCTCCGGCTGGAGCAGCTCGGCGATCTTCGCGCGGTCCTCCAGGTCGGGGCAGGCGCCGTAGCCGAGGGAGAAGCGCGCGCCGCGGTACTTGAGCGCGAACATGTCCTCGACGTTCTCCGGGTCCTCGCCGCCGAAGCCGAGTTCGGCGCGCACTCGGGCGTGCCAGTACTCGGCGAGGGCTTCGGCGAGCTGCACGGACAGGCCGTGGAGCTCCAGGTAGTCGCGGTAGGAGTCGGACTCGAAGAGCTTGGCGGTGGCCTCGCCGATCCGGGAGCCGACGGTGACGACCTGGAGGCCGACGACGTCGGTCTCGCCGGACTCCTCCGGGCGGAAGAAGTCCGCGAGGCACAGGCGCCGGCCACGCCGCTGGCGCGGGAAGGTGAAGCGGGTGCGCTCGTTGCCGGCGTCGTCGAGGATGATCAGGTCGTCGCCCTTGGAGACGCAGGGGAAGTAGCCGTGGACGACGGCCGCCTCCAGGAGGTTCTCCGTGTGCAGGCGCTCCAGCCAGCCGCGCAGGCGCGGCCGGCCCTCGCTCTCCACCAGCTCCTCGTACGAGGGTCCGTCGCCGGCCCGGTTCTGCTTGAGGCCCCACTGGCCCTTGAACAGGGCGCCCTCGTCCAGCCAGGACGCGTACTCCTTGAGCTGGATGCCCTTGACGACCCGGGTGCCCCAGAACGGCGGGGTGGGGATCGGGTTGTCGGTGGCGACGTCCGAGCGGCCGCCGGGCTCCGGCTCGTCGATCTGGAGGGCGGCGGTGCCCTTGGCGACCCGGCGCTGCTTCAGCTCGGGCAGGGTGGCGCCGGGGACGCCGCGCTTGACGGCGATCAGCGCGTCCATCAGGCGCAGGCCCTCGAAGGCGTCGCGGGCGTAGCGGACCTCGCCCTGGTAGATCTCGTGGAGGTCCTGTTCGACGTAGGCGCGGGTGAGGGCGGCGCCGCCGAGGATCACGGGGTACTTGGCGGCAAGGCCCCGGCCGTTGAGCTCCTCCAGGTTCTCCTTCATGATCACGGTCGACTTCACCAGGAGACCGGACATGCCGATCACATCGGCCTGGTGCTCCTCGGCTGCTTCCAGGATCGCGGAGACGGGCTGCTTGATCCCGATGTTGACCACGTTGTAGCCGTTGTTGGAGAGGATGATGTCGACGAGGTTCTTGCCAATGTCGTGGACGTCGCCTCGGACGGTCGCGAGCACGATGGTGCCCTTACCCTCGGCGTCCGATTTCTCCATGTGGGGTTCGAGGTAGGCCACCGCCGTCTTCATGACCTCCGCGGACTGGAGGACGAAGGGCAGCTGCATCTGGCCCGAGCCGAACAGCTCACCGACGACCTTCATGCCGTCCAGCAGCGTGTTGTTGACGATGTCGAGGGCCGGCGTGGTCGTCAGGGCCTCGTCGAGATCGGCCTCCAGGCCGTTCTTCTCGCCGTCGATGATCCGCCGCTTCAGCCGCTCCTCCAGCGGCAGCGCGGCCAGCTCCTCCGCCTTGCCCGCCTTCAGCGACTTCGTCGTCGCGCCCTCGAACAGGGCCATCAGCTTCTGCAACGGGTCGTAACCCTCCCGCCGCCGGTCATAGATCAGGTCCAGCGCCGTCTGCACCTGCTCCTCGTCGAACCGCGCGATCGGCAGGATCTTCGACGCGTGCACGATCGCCGAATCCAGACCCGCCTTCACGCACTCGTCGAGGAAGACCGAGTTCAGCAGGATGCGGGCGGCCGGGTTCAGCCCGAAGGAGATGTTCGACAACCCCAGGGTCGTCTGCACGTCGGGGTGGCGGCGCTTCAGCTCACGGATCGCCTCGATCGTCGCGATACCGTCCTTGCGCGACTCCTCCTGACCCGTACAGATCGTGAAGGTGAGGGTGTCGATGAGGATGTCGGACTCGCGGATGCCCCAGTTGCCGGTCAGATCGGCGATCAGCCGCTCGGCGATCGCGACCTTCGTCTCGACCGTGCGGGCCTGGCCCTCCTCGTCGATCGTCAGGGCGATCAGCGCGGCGCCGTGCTCTTTCGCCAGCGCTGTGACCTTCGCGAACCGCGACTCCGGCCCGTCACCGTCCTCGTAGTTGACCGAGTTGATGACCGCCCGGCCCCCCAGCTTCTCCAGACCGGCCCGGATGACCTCGACCTCGGTCGAGTCCAGCACGATCGGCAGCGTCGAGGCGGTGGCGAACCGGCCGGCGAGCTCCGCCATGTCCGCGACACCGTCACGGCCGACGTAGTCGACGCACAGGTCCAGCATGTGCGCGCCCTCGCGGATCTGGTCGCGGGCCATCTCCACGCAGTCGTCCCAGCGGCCCTCCAGCATCGCCTCACGGAACTTCTTCGACCCGTTCGCGTTCGTCCGCTCACCGATCGCCATGTACGAGGTGTCCTGCCGGAACGGGACCGTCTGGTACAGCGACGCCGCACCCGGCTCCGGACGCGGATCCCGCACCGGCGGCACCAGCCCCCGCACCCGCTCCACCACCTGCCGCAGATGCTCCGGCGTCGTACCACAACAGCCACCGACGAGGCTGAGGCCGTAGTCGGCGACGAAGCTCTGGTGGGCGTCGGCGAGCTCCTCGGCCGACAGCGGGTAGTGGGCGCCGTCCTTGGTGAGGACGGGCAGGCCGGCGTTGGGCATGCAGGACAGCGCGACGCCGGCGTGGCGGGCAAGGTAGCGCAGGTGCTCGCTCATCTCGGCCGGGCCGGTGGCGCAGTTCATGCCGATCATGTCGATGCCCAGCGGCTCAAGCGCCGTCAGCGCCGCACCGATCTCCGAGCCGAGCAGCATCGTGCCGGTCGTCTCCACCGTCACCGAGGTGATCAGGGGGACGGTGTAGCCGGCGACCTCCATGGCGCGGTGGGCCGCGATGATCGCGGCCTTCGTCTGGAGGAGGTCCTGGGTGGTCTCGACGAGCAGGGCGTCGGCGCCGCCGGCCAGGAGGCCCTCGGCGTTCTGCTGGTAGGCGTCGCGGAGGGTGACGTAGTCGACGTGGCCGAGGGTGGGCAGCTTGGTGCCGGGGCCCATGGAGCCGAGCACCCAGCGTTGCTGCCCGGTCGTGCGCGTGAACTCGTCGGCGGCCTCGCGGGCGATGCGGGCACCGGCCTCGGAGAGCTCGTGGATGCGGTGGGCGATGTCGTACTCGCCGAGCGCGGAGAAGTTGCAGTTGAAGGTGTTGGTGCCGACGCAGTCGGTGCCGACCGAGAGATAGGCGTCGTGGACCGAGCGGACGATGTCCGGGCGGGAGACGTTCAGGATCTCGTTGCAGCCTTCGAGCTGCTGGAAGTCGTCCAGGGAGGGGTCCTGCGCCTGGAGCATGGTGCCCATGGCGCCGTCGGAGACGACGACCCGGGAGGCGAAGGCCTCGCGGAGGGCGTCGGCCCGCTGGGCGGGGGTCGCGGGGGCGGCGGAAGGGGTCGGCGACGAGGCCATGGATTGAGCTCCCTGGGATGCGACGGCTGTCGGCTTTGCACGCTCGGAAGAGGGTGCACGGGCCCAGACTAGCCGTGCGGGTGCGGGGCTGGACATGGGGTTCCAGCTGGTGGACGGCATCCTGTGTGCGGGGACTCCCGGTCCGACCCGTTCGTGGACGACACTGTCAGGTGTGACACAAGGTCGGCATCGACCGATAGTGTTCAGCATTGTCGAACAGCGTGAAGGAGAAGGGCCGGGCGATGGCGAAGAACATCCAGTCGCTTGAACGAGCGGCGGCGATGCTGCGACTGCTCGCGGGCGGCGAGCGCCGGCTCGGCCTGTCCGACATCGCCTCTTCCCTGGGCCTCGCCAAGGGAACGGCGCACGGCATCCTGCGCACGCTCCAGGCCGAGGGCTTCGTGGAGCAGGACGCCGCCTCCGGCCGCTACCAGCTGGGCGCGGAGCTGCTGCGGCTCGGCAACAGCTACCTGGACGTGCACGAACTGCGCGCGCGGGCGCTGGTGTGGACGGACGACCTGGCCCGCTCCAGCGGGGAGAGCGTCCACCTCGGCGTGCTGCACCAGCAGGGCGTGCTGATCGTCCACCACGTCTTCCGGCCCGACGACAGCCGGCAGGTCCTGGAGGTGGGGGCCATGCAGCCGCTGCACTCCACGGCCCTGGGCAAGGTGCTCTCGGCGTACGACCCGGTGGCGCACAGCGAGGCGGTCGAGGTCGAGCGGGAGCCGTTCACGCCCCGTACGGTCACGGGGCTCGCGGACTTCGAGGCGCTGCTGGACATGACCCGGGCGCGCGGCTGGGCCGCGGACGTGGAGGAGACCTGGGAGGGCGTGGCCTCGGTGGCCGCGCCCATCCACGACCGGCGCAGGATGCCGGTGGGGGCCGTGGCCATCACGGGCGCGGTGGAGCGGGTCTGCTCCGGGGGCGAGCTGCGCTCGGAGCTCGTGGCGGCGGTGCGCGACTGCGCCCGCGCGGTCTCGCGGGACCTGGGGGCGGGCCGCTTCTGAAGCGTTTTCCGGCTACCCCTGAGCAGGTCCCAACCCGTCGGTAACGATCGCGTTATCGGCGGGTTTTTCGCGCCCGCGACCCTTGACGCGCTGTTCACCGTGGCGCAAAACTTCCGTTCATCGGTCGGCATTGTCGAACAGCTACCGGCAATACACGCTAAGGTGTGACAGTGCCAAGGGCCGTACCGCCCTCACCCCGAGGGCGCGGACCACCGGAGGGACCCGGGGTTCGCCTTCCCCTGGACGAAGGACAAAGGAGTCGCGGGTGTCCAGCTCCGACATCTTCCTCGGCGAGACCATCGGTACCGCCGTACTCATCCTGCTCGGCGGTGGTGTCTGCGCCGCCGTCACGCTCAAGAGCTCCAAGGCCCGCGGCGCGGGCTGGCTCGCGATCACCTTCGGGTGGGGCTTCGCCGTCATGACGGCGGTCTACATGACCGCTTCCCTCTCCGGCGCCCATCTGAACCCCGCCGTGACGATCGGTATAGCGATCAAGGACGGGGCGTGGGGCGACGTACCGGTCTACGTCGCCGGTCAGATGCTGGGCGCGATGATCGGCGCGGCGCTGGTCTGGGTGGCCTACTACGGGCAGTTCCGGGCGCACCTCACGGACGAGTCGATCATCTCGGTGGCGCGCGAGGAGGGCATGGTCGACCAGAAGGCCGCCCCCGCGGCCGGTCCGGTGCTCGGCGTCTTCTCCACCGGCCCCGAGATCCGCAACACCTGGCAGAACCTGGCCACCGAGATCATCGGCACCGTGGTGCTGGTGCTCGCCGTGCTCACGCAGGGCCTCAACGACAGCGGCAAGGGACTCGGCGTCATCGGCGCCCTGATCACCGCCTTCGTCGTCGTCTCCATCGGCCTCTCGCTCGGCGGTCCGACCGGCTACGCGATCAACCCCGCCCGCGACCTGGGCCCGCGCATCGTGCACGCCCTCCTCCCGCTGCCGAACAAGGGCGGCTCCGACTGGAGCTACGCCTGGATCCCGGTCGCCGGTCCGCTGATCGGCGGAGCCATCGCCGCGGGTATCTACAACATCGCGTTCGCCTGAGCCGTCCTTCTCCCAGACCTCCCTTGGAGCACACCGTGACCGACGCACACACCCCCGGCACCGCCTCGCACGGCGCCGGCCCCTTCATCGCGGCCATCGACCAGGGCACCACCTCGTCCCGCTGCATCGTCTTCGACAAGGACGGCCGGATCGTCTCCGTCGACCAGAAGGAGCACGAGCAGATCTTCCCGAAGCCGGGCTGGGTCGAGCACGACGCCACCGAGATCTGGACCAACGTCCAGGAGGTCGTCGCCGGAGCCATCGCCAAGGCCGGGATCACCGCCGCCGACGTCAAGGCGATCGGCATCACCAACCAGCGCGAGACGACGCTGCTGTGGGACAAGAACACCGGTGAACCCGTCCACAACGCGCTCGTGTGGCAGGACACCCGCACCGACGCCCTGTGCAAGGAGCTCGGCCGCAACGTCGGCCAGGACCGCTTCCGCCGCGAGACCGGTCTCCCCCTCGCCTCGTACTTCGCCGGCCCGAAGGTCCGCTGGCTGCTCGACAACGTCGAGGGCCTGCGCGAGCGCGCCGAGCGCGGCGACATCCTCTTCGGCACCATGGACTCCTGGGTCATCTGGAACCTGACGGGCGGTGTGGACGGCGGTCACCACGTCACCGACGTCACCAACGCCTCCCGCACCATGCTGATGAACCTCCACACCATGCAGTGGGACCAGCGGATCCTGGACTCCATGGAGGTCCCGGCGGCCGTGCTGCCGGAGATCCGCTCCTCCGCCGAGGTGTACGGCACGGTCAAGGGCGGCGTCCTCGACGGCGTCCCGGTCGCCTCCGCGCTCGGCGACCAGCAGGCCGCCCTGTTCGGCCAGACGTGTTTCGCCGAGGGCGAGGCCAAGTCCACGTACGGCACCGGAACGTTCATGCTGATGAACACCGGCGACAAGATCATCAACTCCTACAGCGGCCTGCTGACCACGGTCGGCTACCAGATCGGCGACCAGAAGCCGGTCTACGCCCTGGAGGGCTCCATCGCCGTCACCGGCTCGCTCGTCCAGTGGATGCGCGACCAGATGGGCCTGATCAAGTCCGCCGCCGAGATCGAGACCCTCGCCTCCTCCGTCGAGGACAACGGCGGCGCCTACTTCGTGCCGGCCTTCTCCGGCCTGTTCGCCCCGTACTGGCGCTCCGACGCCCGCGGCGTGATCGCCGGCCTCACCCGCTACGTCACCAAGGCGCACATCGCCCGCGCCGTCCTCGAGGCCACCGCCTGGCAGACCCGCGAGATCACCGACGCCATGACCAAGGACTCGGGCGTCGAGCTGACGGCCCTCAAGGTCGACGGCGGCATGACCTCCAACAACCTGCTGATGCAGACCCTCTCGGACTTCCTGGACGCCCCCGTCGTGCGCCCGATGGTCGCCGAGACCACCTGCCTCGGCGCCGCCTACGCCGCCGGCCTGGCCGTCGGCTTCTGGCCCGACACCGACGCCCTGCGCGCCAACTGGCGCCGGGCCGCCGAATGGACCCCTCGCATGGACGCCGACAAGCGCGACAGCGAGTACAAGAACTGGCTCAAGGCCGTAGAGCGCTCCATGGGCTGGCTCGAAGCAGAAGAGAACTGACGAGGAGTAATTCGCGATGACCACCCTGCAGAGCCTCCCCTCCCTGGGGATGCACCCGGCCGCCGGTTCCCTGCCGACCCGCGCCGAGACCAGAGAGCAGCTGTCCAAGGCGACGTACGACCTCCTGGTGATCGGCGGCGGCATCCTGGGCATCTCCACCGCCTGGCACGCCGCGCAGTCCGGACTGCGGGTGGCCCTGGTGGACGCCGGCGACTTCGCCGGCGCCACCTCCTCCGCCTCCTCCAAGCTGCTCCACGGCGGCCTGCGCTACCTGCAGACCGGCGCGGTCAAGCTGGTCGCGGAGAACCACTTCGAGCGGCGCGCGGTCTCCCGCCAGGTCGCCCCCCACCTGTCCAACCCGCTCACCTTCTACCTGCCCGTCTACAAGGGCGGCCCGCACGGCGCGGCCAAGCTGGGCGCCGGTGTCTTCGCGTACAGCGCGCTGTCCGCCTTCGGCGACGGCGTCGGCCACCTGCTGAGCCCCGCCAAGGCCGCCCAGGACGTGCCGGAGCTGCGCACGGACAACCTGAAGGCCGTCGCCGTCTACGGCGACGACCAGATGAACGACGCCCGGATGGCGCTGATGACGGTCCGCGCCGCCGTCGACGCCGGCGCCGTCGTCCTCAACCACGCCGAGGTCACGGGCCTGCGCTTCACCAACGGCCGCGTCACCGGCGCCGAGCTGAAGGACCGTCTCGACGGCGCGGAGTTCGGCGTCGGCGCCCGCCTGGTCCTCAACGCCACCGGACCGTGGGTCGACCACCTGCGCCGGATGGAGGACCCCAACGCGGCCCCCTCGATCCGCCTGTCCAAGGGCGCGCACCTGGTCCTCAAGCGCACCTCCCCCTGGAAGGCCGCGCTCGCCACCCCGATCGACAAGTACCGGATCACCTTCGCCCTCCCCTGGGAGGACATGCTGCTGCTCGGCACCACCGACGAGGAGTACGAGGGCGACCCGGGCGAGGTCGCGGTCAACGACAAGGACATCGCCCAGATCCTGGACGAGGCCGCCTTCTCCATCCGCGACCAGCAGCTCGACCGCTCCCTGATCACCTACGCCTTCGCGGGTCTGCGGGTGCTGCCCGGCGGTCCCGGCGACACCTCCAAGGCCAAGCGCGAGACGGTCGTCACCGAGGGCCGCGGCGGCATGCTGTCGGTGGCCGGCGGCAAGTGGACCACCTTCCGCCACATCGGCCGCACCATCATGAAGAAGCTGGAGTCGCTGCCGGGCCACCCCCTCGGCGAGGACTACGAGCCGGTCGCCACGCTGCCGAAGCGGCTGCCGCTGCCCGGCATAGCCAACCCCAACGCGGTCGCCCACCGGCTGCTCGTGGACGGCCCGGCGCCCGGCCCGCGGATGGCCGCCGACACCGCCAAGCACCTGGCGACGCACTACGGTTCGCTCTCCTTCGACATCGCCCGCATGGCGAACGAGAACCCCGAGCTCGCCGAGCGCATCCACCCCGACGCGCCGGAGATCTGGGCCCAGGTCGCCTACGCCCGCGACCACGAGTGGGCCGAGACGGCGGACGACGTGCTGCGCCGCCGCACCACGCTGACCATCCGCGGACTCGCCACGGACGAGATCCGCGGCAAGGTCGAGGACATGCTGCGCAAGTAGCCGCCGAGCGGCGGGGATTGGTATGGGGCGGTCTCAAGAGAGACCGCCCCTTACGCGTTCCCGCCGAGGACGACGCCACGCTCGCCGTGGACCGAGGAAGGCGTCGACGGGAGGGCGCGTTCCGTCCCGCGCCGCGGAACGTGACCGCCCCGCGGCGGGAGTGACGCCGCTACGCGTGCGGACGGGAGTTCCTGGGTAGTCGATCAAGGCCGCGTCGGCTCTCGGGCGACTCCGAGGGCGGCGGGCGGGCCGCCGGAAAGGCATAAGGTTGGTCCGTACGACTGGAACTTCGACGAAGGAGGCGCTGGGTGATCGAGCTCGAGGGGGTGCCCGAGCTGATCGACCCGGTCATGGTGGCCGCGTTCGAGGGGTGGAACGACGCCGGTGACGCCGCCTCCGCGGCGGTCGCCCATCTGGACCGGGAGTGGAAGGGCGAGGTGTTCGCGGCGCTCGACGCCGAGGACTACTACGACTTCCAGGTCAACCGGCCCACCGTGTGGCTGGACGGCGGCGTCCGGAAGATCACCTGGCCGACGACCCGGCTCTCGGTGGTACGGATCGGCGGCGAGAAGCCCCGGGACCTGGTCCTGGTGCGCGGGATCGAACCGTCGATGCGCTGGCGCTCATTCTGCAACGAACTGCTCGGCTTCGCGCACGAACTGGGTGTGGAGATGGTCGTGATCCTGGGCGCGCTGCTCGGTGACACCCCGCACACCCGTCCGGTACCGGTCAGCGGGGTCACCTCCGACCCCGACCTGGCGCGGACGATGGAGCTGGAGGAGACGCGCTACGAGGGGCCCACCGGCATCGTCGGCATCCTCCAGGAGGCGTGCACGCACGCGGGGGTCCCCGCGGTGAGCCTGTGGGCGGCCGTCCCGCACTACGTGTCGCAGCCGCCGAACCCGAAGGCGACGCTGGCGCTGCTCAACCGCCTCGAGGACCTGATCGGTCTGCACATCCCGCTGGGCGAGCTGCCCGAGGACGCGCGGGCGTGGCAGCTGGGCGTGGACCAGCTGGCCGCCGAGGACAGCGAGGTGGCCGAGTACGTGCAGACGCTGGAGGAGGCGCGGGACACCGCTGAGCTTCCGGAGGCCTCCGGCGAGGCCATCGCCCGCGAGTTCGAGCGCTATCTGCGGCGCCGCGACCCGGGTTCGGGCCCGGGCTCCGGTCCGGGCGCGGGCCCGGGAGTGGCGACGGAGGGCGGCGACACCTCGTACCTGCGGGACGGCACGAGCGAGCGCACCCGGCCGCCGAAGCCGCAGCAGCCCGGCCCCGAGGCGGTACCGGGAGCGGAGCCGGAGCAGCCGGAGCAGCGCACCGCCGAAGAGGGTCCGGAGCAGCACACCGCCGAAGAGGGTCCGGAGCAGCACACCGCCGAAGAGGGTCCGGAGCGGCACACCGCGGACGAGAGCCCGGAGCAGGGCCCCGAGCGGGGCTCGGCCGAGCCGGGTCCAGCCGAGGGCGAGCGCCGCGGGAAGGGCCCGGAGCGGCGCGCGGCCGAGCCGGGTCCAGCCGAGGCCGAGGGCGAGGGCCGCGGGAAGGGCCCGGAGCGGCGCGCGGCCGAGGGCGAGCGGAGACAGGACGGCGAGGACGCCGGCGAGTGACCGATACGGGAGGGGTGGCGCGGCCGCCCCTCCCGTAGCCGTTTCCGCCGGGCACACAGCACGCGGGCCGCTCCCGGGACCCGAGGTCCAGGCGAGCGGCCCGCCGGTGCAAAGGCGCGGGTGCGCTACAGGGCGACGCCGAGCAGTGCGTCGACCGCGCGGGAGACGAGGCCGGGGGCGGACTCGTCGGTGCCGCCCTCGGCGGTCTGGCGCGCGACCCAGCGGTCGACCGCGGCGAGCGCGGCCGGGGCGTCCAGGTCGTCGGCGAGCGCCTCGCGGATCTCCTCGACGAGGGCGTCGGCGGAGGGGCCGTCGGGGCGGGAGACGGCGGCGCGCCAGCGGCCGAGGCGGTCGACCGCGTCCTTCAGGACCTGGTCGGTCCACTCCCAGTCGTCCCGGTAGTGGTGCGAGAGCAGGGCGAGCCGGATGGCGACCGGGTCGACGCCGTCCCGGCGCAGCTTGGAGACGAAGACCAGGTTGCCCTTGGACTTGGACATCTTCTCGCCGTTGAGGGCGACCATGCCGGCGTGGACGTACGCCTTGGCCATGGGGAACTCGCCGGTCAGGGCCTGGGCGTGGGAGGCGCCCATCTCGTGGTGCGGGAAGATCAGGTCGGAGCCGCCGCCCTGGACGTCGAAGCCCATGCCGAGGTGGTCGAGGGCGATGGCGACGCACTCGATGTGCCAGCCGGGGCGGCCGGGACCGAGGCTGGCGCCGTCCCAGCGGGGCTCGCCCTCGCGGGCGGCCATCCACAGCATCGGGTCGAGGGGGTTCTTCTTGCCCGGGCGGTCCGGGTCGCCGCCGCGCTCGGCGGACAGGTGGCGCATCAGTTCGGTGTCGTAGTTCGACACCTGGCCGAAGTGCGGGTCGGCCTCGACGGAGAAGTAGATGTCGCCGTCGAGCTCGTAGGCGGCGCCGGAGTCCCGCAGCCGCTCGACGAGGGGGACGATGCCCGGTATGGCCTCGACCGCGCCGATGTACTGCTGCGGGGGCAGCATGCGCAGGGCGGTCATGTCCTCGCGGAAGAGTGCGGTCTCGCGCTCGGCGAGGCCGACCCAGTCGATGCCGTCGCGGTGGGCCCGCTCGAGGAGCGGATCGTCCACGTCGGTGACGTTCTGGACGTAGTGAACCTGCCGCTTGGTGTCGAGCCACACGCGCTGAACGAGGTCGAACGCGTTGTAGGTCGCCGCGTGTCCCATGTGGGTCGCGTCGTACGGCGTGATGCCGCAGACGTAGATGCGGGCGACGGGGCCGGGGGCGAGGGTCACTCGTCCACCGGTCGCGGTGTCGTGAATCCGGAGGTCGCGGCCCTTGCCGGGCAGGGCGGGGACCTCAGAAGCGGGCCAGGCATGCATGTCCTGAGCGTAACCGGACAGCTGTTCCGGATACGAACCGCGTGCGGGATCTTGTCCGATCTCACGGTCTTGCGGGACGGCGCCGTCCATGCATACCCCCGGGGGGTCTTGCTAGTCCGCCATGAATTGGCCGAAAAGCATCGGTCGAGGCGACGGGCCGCAGCTCAGGCGCCGGTGCTCACACGGGCGGCCAGGGGATCGCCGGCCACTCACCGGACGGTACGGGGTGGCGCCCGGTCCTGCGCAGCAGGGCCACCCGCGCCCGCAGGGCGTCCACCTCGGCGGCCGTCAGGAGCCCGGCGAGCCGTTCGGCCAGTGGAGTGCCCGGCGCGAGCCGCGCGTCGAGCGTCGCCAGCACGGCTACGGCCTCCTCGGTCATCTCCTCCCCCGCCCAGCCCCACAGCAGGGTGCGCAGCTTGTCGTCCACGTGGAAGGAGACCCCGTGGTCGATCCCGTAGAGCCGCCCGTCCGGCGCCGGCAGCAGGTGACCGCCCTTGCGGTCGCCGTTGTTGATCACGGCGTCGAGGACGGCGAGCCGGCGCAGCTCCGGCAGGTCGGCGTGGACGAGGAGAGCCGTGCGGTCCTCCGCGATCCGGGCGGGCCCGACGGCCTTCCACCCTTCGCCCGGCTCCTCGTCCTCGACGAGGGCGAGCAGGGTCGCCTCCGGGTCGGCCTCCACCCACAGCTGGACCATGCCCTCGCCGTACGGCCCGTCGCGCAGCACGGTCGGCGGGACCAGGCCCCAGCCGGTCGCCTCGGACAGCTCGTAGGCGGCGACCTCGCGCTGGGCGGCGCCGTCGGGGAAGTCCCACAGCGGGCGCTCCCCGGCGACCGGCTTGTAGACGCAGGCCGCCTCCTCGCCCTCGTACGCGACGGAGCAGAACAGCACGGCGTTGGAGGCCTCACGGACCTGGCCGCGGACGGTCAGCTCCCCCCGGGCGAGCAGGTCGACCGCCGCGAGGGCCTGGTGACTGCTCATGCGCCGCGACGGTATCCGTTCTGGCGCGGGCAGACGTGGCCCTCCGGGTCGAGCGGCAGGCTGCACAGCGGGCACGGCGGGCGGCCGGCGTTGACCACCTCCAGGGCCCGCTTGGCGAAGGCCCTGGCCTGGGCGCCGGTCAGCCGGACCCGCAGCATCGGCGGGCCGTTCTCCTCGTCCTGGAGGAGCCGCTCCTCGGCCTCGGCGAGGTCCTCCTCGGAGTCCGCGTCGAGCTCGACGAGCGCCTGCGCCTCGACGATCATGCGCTGCTCCTCGCCGTCCCAGGCGAGGGCCATGGTGCCGACCCGGAACTCCTCCTCGATGGGAGTGTCCAGCGGGGCGGTGTCGGTGGTGTCCGGCGGGGCGACCGCGGGCACGGGGGCGTTGCCGCCGGTGCGGCGCACGACCTCGTCGAGGAGTTCGTCGATCCGCTCGGCGAGGGCCGCGACCTGGGTCTTCTCCAGGGCGACGCTGGTGACCCGGCCGCCCGCGGACGCCTGCAGGAAGAACGTACGACGGCCAGGCAGCCCGACCGTGCCGGCCACGAAACGCTCCGGTGGGTCGTAGAGGAACACCTGACGGGACACGTTCCCGACTCCCTTGGGTCTCGACTGTGGTGCTGGGGACTGGTCTTGCGACGGCTTTACAGCGGCGCGTCCACCCTACTGCGCGGATGGATCACGGTGCGCCCGCACCGCCTCCGACCTCCGCTGCACCGCCGTCGGCGGGGGTCTCGCGGGGGGCGAGCGCGGCGAGGTCGCCGGTGTCGCCGAGGCGGACGAGGAAGGGCCGCAGGCGGGTGTAGCGGATGACGGTGAGCGAGCAGGGGTCGACGTGGACGCGCTGGAAGAGGTCGAGGTGGAGGCCGAGGGCGTCGGCGACGAGGGACTTGATGATGTCGCCGTGCGAGCACATCACGTAGACGGCGTCCTCGCCGTGCTCGGCCTCGATGCGCTCGTTCCAGTCCCGCACCGCGTCCACGGCCCGCGCCTGCATGGCGCGCAGGGACTCGCCTCCGGGGAAGACGGCGGCGGAGGGGTGGGACTGGACGACCTGCATCAGCGGCTCGTCCATGAGCTCGGCGAGCTTGCGGCCGGACCAGTCCCCGTAGTCGCACTCGTTGATCCGCTCCTCGGTGTGCAGCGGAAGTCCGGGGCGGGCGTCGAGCAGCGGCCGCACGGTCTCGCGGCAGCGCTGGAGCGGGCTGGAGACGACGGCTGCGAGCGGCACCCCGGCGAGGCGGCCGGGCAGTGCGGCGGCCTGCGCGGCACCGCGTTCGTCGAGCGCCACGCCGGGCGTCCGCCCGGCGAGCACTCCGGAGGTGTTGGCGGTGGAGCGTCCGTGCCGGACGAGGAGGAGCGTGGCCATGTCCGTCAGCCTAGGGGGTAGGCGGGGGGCGTGCGGGTGCGTGACGGGAGAGGGAAGGGGAGAATACGGGCCGTGATCGTGGACTCAGCCCTGTACCGGGACGGGCGCAGGACGGACGACCCCGGGGATCTGTCGGACGCGCTGGCGCAGGCGCGGGCGTCCGGCGACGCGTTTCTGTGGGTGGGTCTGCACGAGCCGACGGCGGCCGAGTTCGACCACGTCACGGCGGAGTTCTCGCTGCACCCGCTGGCCGTCGAGGACGCCCTGAAGGCGCATCAGCGGCCGAAGCTGGAGGTGTACGACGACTCGCTGTTCGCGGTGCTGAAGCCGGTGGTGTACGAGCCGGAGAGCGACCGGGTCTCGTCGGGCGAGCTGATGGTCTTCATCGGCGACTCGTTCGTGGTGACGGTGCGGCACGGCGAGGGGGCTCCGCTGGCGGCGGTGCGCAGGCGCCTGGAGGCCGACCCGGAGGTGCTGAAGCACGGGCCGACGTCGGTGCTGTACGCGATCAGCGACGCGGTGGTGGACCACTACCTGGAGGTGGCGGCCGAGCTCCAGGTCGACCTGGAGGAGCTGGAGGCGGACGTCTTCGCGCCGTCGTCGTCCGGCACCGGGCCGGGGCGGACGGCGGAGCGGATCTACACGGCGAAGCGGCAGGTCCTGGAGTTCCGCCGGGCGAGCAGCCCGCTGGCCGGGCCGATGGCCCGGCTGGCGTCGGGGGCCGTGCCCTTCGTGCGCGAGCGGTCGAAGCCGTTCTTCCGGGACGTGCAGGACCATCTGCTGCGGGCGACGGAGCAGGTCGAGGGCCTGGACCGGCTGCTGTCGGACGTGCTGTCGGCGCATCTGGCGCAGATGGGCGTGCGGCAGAACGACGACATGCGCAAGATCTCGGCGTGGGCGGCGATGGCCGCGGTTCCCACGATGGTCGCGGGGATCTACGGCATGAACTTCGACCACATGCCGGAACTGCGCTGGACGTGGTCGTATCCGGCGGTGGTGCTGCTGATGGCCGGGGCGGTCGCGGGCCTGTACCGGCTGTTCAAGCGGCGCGGCTGGATGTGAGCCGCGCCGGGGGAGCCAGGAGCCGGAGCCCGGATGTGCGAGCCGGGTCCGGACGGAGACGGGCTCAGAAGGCGGGGGCGGGGGTCATGGGCCCTCCCAGCGCGTTGCGGCGCTCGGGCATCCGCAGGTCCACCATCCGGTGCCAGCCGGCGGCCCGCTCGTACGCGTACAGGGCGTGGATGCCGGTGACGAGGGCGGCGGACTTGGCGCGGGGCCAACGCAGGATGCGGCCCATGTGGCGCATCACGGCGAGGCTGACGTCGCGGTAGACCTGGATCTCGGTGAGCGCGGACTCGCGCAGGGTGCGCTGGATGAGCCGGCCGTGCCCCTCGTAGTTGAGGCGCAGCAGTTCCTCGTGGCAGTAGGCGAGGTGGTTGGACTCGTCGTCGTCGATCATGTGGATGGCCTTGCCCAGCTCGGGGTGCTGCCCGAAGTGCTTGACGAGCATGTCCATCTGGTCGGCGGCGCGCTGCTCGGTGACCCGGCTGTGGCTGAGGTAGACGACGATGTCCCGCTCCGTGAGGGGCTCGTCCCGGCGGAGCTTGTCGTGGGCCAGGCCGATCCCGCGCCGTTCGAGCAGCATCGTGTAGTCCGTCTCGGGCGGTACGGGGACGGGTTCGAGGCCCCGCTTCCTCAGCAGCGCGTTGAAGATCCGGCCGTGCTTGTCCTCGTCGGCGCCGTGCCGGGCGATCTTCGGGGCCATGTCCCGCATGCCGGACGGGACGAGGGCGGCGATCCGGCCGTTCTCCCAGCCTCCCTGCGCCTCGCCGCTGGCGGCGATGGAGCAGAAGAGCTGGAAGGACTCGTCGTCGTCGATGATTTCCTGGAACAGGCTCTTGGCCGAAAGCATGGGTGCCACCTCCATGCGGACGTCCGTACGCCGCACGCCCGCGGAGTACGAGTCAAATGCGGCCCTGGCCAGCGGGCAACAGGAGGGCTGCGGGGGCTGAGCCGAACGGGGTACGGGCACGGCCGCGGAGGAGACGCCGAGGAGTCGCGAAGGAGCCGCGGAGGAAGTGCCGCGGGGCGCGTAACCCCGGGCTCGCTCGCGCGTTGAGCTGCGTGACGGCCGTGGCGGGGAAGACCCCCGAGCCCCCACCACGGCCGCAGGCTTCCTCCTCGGCTCCTGACCCCCGTACGTCCGGCGGTCAGGCGAGTCCGGCCCGCTCCAGGGCCTCCACGCCCGCGCGGAGGGCGGCGATCCGCTCGTCCAGCGTGAAGCCGGCCGGGGCGAGGGTCAGGGTGGTGACCCCGGCCGCCGCGTAGGCCTTCATGCGGTCGGCGATCCGGTCGACGGAGCCGAGCAGGGTGGTCTGGTCGATCAGCTGCCTCGGTACGGCCGCGGCGGCGCCCTCCTTGTCCCCCGCCAGGTACTTGTCCTGGATCTCGGCGGCGGCCTGCTCGTAGCCCATGCGCCGGGCGAGCTGGTTGTAGAAGTTCTGCTTGCGGCTGCCCATGCCGCCGACGTAGAGCGCCGTGTACGGCCGGAAGACGTCGGCCAGGGCGTCGATGTCGTCCCCGAGGGCGAGCGGCAGGGTCGGGTGGACGTCGAAGCCCTCCATCGTCAGCCCGGCCTTCTCGCGGCCCGCGCGGAGGTGGCGCAGGGCGGTCTCCTCCAGGTGCTCGGCGGACGGGAAGATCAGCAGCGCGCCGTCGGCGATCTCCCCGGTCTGCTCCAGGTTCTTGGGACCGATGGCGGCGATGTAGAGCGGGATGTGCGGGCGGGTCGGGTGGACCGTGAGCTTGATCGGCTTGCCGGGGCCGTCCGGCAGCGGCAGCGTCCAGTGCTCGCCCTGGTAGGTGAGGCGCTCGCGGGACATGGCCTTGCGGACGATCTCGACGTACTCGCGGGTGCGGGCCAGCGGCTTGTCGAACGTGACGCCGTACCAGCCCTCGGAGACCTGGGGGCCGGAGACGCCGAGGCCGAGGCGGAAGCGGCCTCCGGAGAGCGAGTCGAGGGTGGCGGCGGTCATCGCCGTCATCGCGGGCTGCCGGGCCGGGATCTGCATGATCGCCGAACCGACGTCGATCCGCTCGGTCTTGGCGGCGACCCAGGAGAGCACCGTGGGGGCGTCGGAGCCGTACGCCTCCGCCGCCCAGCACACGTCGTAGCCGAGGCGGTCCGCCTCCTGCGCCACGGCGAGGTTGTCGCCGTCCATGCCCGCGCCCCAGTAGCCGAGGTTGATGCCGAGCCGCATGCCACGTACCCCTTACCCATCGGTAACGTCCTGTGGGCGGGACTCTAGCGTGCGGGCCGCGCGTCGGACAGGAGCCGGACGGGCCTGTGGACAGGTTGTCCACAGGCTCTCTCCGCGTGGTGCCGTGGCCAGTAATCTCGCGGCCATGGAGCAGAGGCATCTCGGACGTACCGGCCTGCGCGTGTCCCGGCTCGGGCTCGGCACCCTCACGTGGGGCCGGGACACCGACGAGCACGACGCCGCCGAGCAGTTGAAGGCGTTCTGGGACGCGGGCGGCACGCTCGTGGACACGGCCGACGTGTACGGCGGTGGCGAGGCGGAGTATCTGCTCGGGCGGCTCATGGACGACCGGTCGGGTCTCGTGCCGCGCCGGGACCTGGTGATCTCGACCAAGGCGGGCAGTGTCCCCGACCCCGACCGGCGCACCGACGGCTCGCGCGGTCATCTGCTGGCCGCGCTCGACGCCTCGCTCGCCCGGCTCGGCACGGACTACGTGGACCTGTGGCTGCTGCACGCCTACGACCCGCACACTCCGCTGGAGGAGTCGCTGCAGGCCCTCGACATCGCCGTGCGCAGCGGCCGGGCCCGCTACGCCGGTGTGTCGAACTTCTGCGGCTGGCAGCTGGCCAAGGCCGGGACGTGGCAGCTCGGCGGCGACCGGACCCGGCTCGCCGGGACGCAGATGGAGTACTCGCTGCTCCAGCGCGGTGTCGAGCGGGAGGTGCTGCCGGCCGCGATGGACCTCGGCATAGGGCTGTTGCCCTCCTCCCCGCTCGGGCGCGGGGTGCTCACGGGGAAGTACCGGCACGGCACGCCGACGGACTCGCGCGGCGGCTCGGAGGCCCTGGCCCCCTTCGTCGAGCCGTACTTGGACGAGGCGGCCGCCCGGATCGTGGACGCGGTCAGCACGGCCGCCGACGGACTCGCCACCACCCCGCTGCAGGTCGCCCTCGCCTGGGTCCGCGACCGCCCCGGCGTGACCGCCCCGATCATCGGCGCGCGCAACGCGCAGCAGCTCAGAGCCGCGCTGTCAGTGGAGAGCCTTAGTCTTCCTGACGAGATCTGCCGGGCCCTCGACGATGTGTCGGCGCCCGTGCACCGCTATCCGGATCACGACTGGAGCACCTTGTGACCGAGCCTTCCGGGGAGAACACGCCCGAGGCCGCCGACGCCCTGACGGACCGGCCCGCCACCGGGCCGGCCGACGAGGCCACCGCCGACACGCAGGCCACGGGCCCGGCCGGCCCGGCCAGCAACCCGGCCGCCGAGGAAGGCCCGGGGGGCGGCGACGGACTGAGGGACGGAGACGGGTCGGCGGACGCGGACGGACCGGCGGACACGGACGGACCGGCGGACGCGGACGGACCGGCGGACGGCGACGGACTGAGAGACACGGACGGACCGGCGGACGCGGACGGTGCCGCGCGCTCGGAGGACGGCGCGGAAACCCGAGAGGACGCGCCGGAGGCTGGGGGCGCCGTTCAGGAGAACCGCGATGCGCCCGGGCCCGCCCCGGCCGCGCACGCGGACGCAGCCGGTGACGCCGAGACCGGCGCCGGGGCCGGGGCCGGGGCCGCAGTCGGCGCCGAGACCGGCACCGAGACCGCGGTCGGTGCCGACGCCCCGGGGAGCGACGCCGCGGCCCGCGAGCTGTCCGAGGCGGAGGCGGAGCTCGCCGCGCAGCGGGAGCTGCGGGCCAGGATCGAGCAGCGGAAGGCGGAGCGGGGCGGGCCCGTCGAGGCGGGCGCGAAGTTGAGCGGGACGGCCGCCGATCTCCTCGCGGCGGTACGGGCCGTGGAGAGCGGCGCCAGGCCGGTCGCGGTCCCCCGGCTTGAGACGCCCGCGCCGGCGCGGCCCGTGGCGGCCGCGGCACCGGAGACGACCGTGCGTCCGCCGGCGCCCGAGGCACCGGTGGTGACCGAGGAGACGACGGCAGCCGTGCGGCAGGTCCTCGGGCGCGGCGGGGCCCCCGAGGCGCTCGCCGGGCAGGTGGCCGCCGTGCTCGGCGAAGGCGCGGCGCGGGCCCTGGAGGAGGATCCGTGGCAGCTGCTCGCCGTGCCCGGCGTGCGGCCGGAGCAGGCGGACGGCTTCGCGCGGGCGCTCCTCGGCCCCGAGTGCGGTCCCGCCGATCCGCGTCGGGCCGTGGCGCTCGCGGCCTGGCTCCTGGAGCGGGCAGCGCTGAAGGGGCACACGGCCCTGGAGATCGGAGCCGTACGGGACGGCCTTGCCAGGCTGGCGGTGCCCGAGCCCGACAAGGCCGTCGACCTGGCGGTGTCGGAGGCCGCGGTCCTCGTCTTCCAGGAGGAGGACGAGGAGGAGCCGGATGGGCAGGAGGAGCCGGCGGAGGGCGGTGCGGGCGAGCCGCGCCGCGAGGTGCCGGTGCTGCTCGGCCTTGAGCGGTACGCGCTCGCGGAGGAGAGCCTCGCCGACGGCGTCGCCCGCCTGATCCGTACGGTCCGGGCCGAGCAGTGGGACGGCTCCGAGCTGGCCCGCGCCGCCGGGGAGCACGGTCTCGTGCTGCACACCGGGGGCGAGGCCGCCCGCGCCGAGCCGGTCGCGCTGGCCGAGGAGGCCCGTGGGCGCGGGCTGCGGGTGGCCGTGGCGGCCCACACCGCCCGCGACGGCGCCCTGACCGTGGCGGGACTGCTGTCCGGCGCGGCGGGGCCCGGCCGGGACGCGGAGGGCGCCCTCGCGCTCGACCTGCTGGTGGTGCTCGACGCGCCGCAGCTCGACGTGGAGAGCGCCGCCGCGCTGGTGGAGGCGCTGCCCGACGGCTGCCGCCTGGTGCTCAGCGGCGACCCGCACGTGCTGGGGTCGGCGGGGCCGGGCCGGGTGTTCGCCGACCTGCTCGCGGCCCGCGTCGCCCCCCAGATCGCCTCCCGCACCCCTGATCCGGGTCCGATCGGCGAGCTGGTGTCGGGCATCGGCATCGGCGAGCTGACCCAGGTGGACGCCCCCGGCAAGGAGGTCGTGATCGTCCCGGTCCGGGACGCCGGAGAGGCGGTGCACCGCACGGTGCAGCTGGTCGCCGACTCCATCCCGCGGGCGCTCGGGGTGCCGGCCGGGCAGACCCAGGTGATCACGGTCGGGCACGGCGGCTCGGCCGGCACCCGCGCGCTCAACGCGGCCCTCAAGCAGCGGCTCAACCCCGGCCCCGGCCGCTTCGGAGGCTATGACCCGGGCGACCGGGTGGCCCATTCCCCCGCTCCGGGCCGCACGGTCACCGGCACGGTCGTCTCGGCCGACGCCGAGGGCCTGCACCTGGACTGCGGGGGCGAGCGGGTCGTCGTACCGAAGGAGCGCGTCGAGTCGTCGCTGCGGCACGGCTGGGCGCTGACCGCGCACCAGGCGGTCGGGGCGCGCTGGCCGGCGGCGGTCGTGGTGCTGCCCGGCGACGCGGCCGCGGGCCTCAGCAGGGCCTGGGTGTACACGGCGTTCGGGCGGGCCGAACGCCATCTCTCGGTCGTCCACGGCGTCGACCAGGCGCTGCCGCGCGCGGTGGCGGAGGGCCGGACCCCGGAGCGCACGACCCGGCTGCGCCCGCTCCTGGAGACGCTGCTCCACGAGGAGGAGGCACAGGGCGCTCCATGAGAAGGAGGCGTAGGGCGCCACGGACGCGTGAAGCGCGACGGGCGCCCTCCCCGCTCTCGCGGTGAGGGCGCCCGTGGTCCGGTGGTTCCGGGGATGTCCGGGTGCCGTGGTGACGTGGTCGCGGACGGCTCAGGCCGGGCGGACCCGGTCCTCCAGGTCCTCGTCCGGCTCGTCGTCGAAGACGGCGCTGATGTCGAAGCGGCAGACGATCCGCTCGGGGTCGGCCTGCTCGAAGGGGGCGTGCAGCCACTCCCCCGGTTCGGGCAGTTCCTCGGCGGCCTCGACCCAGAGCGTGGAGTCGCCCTCCTCCAGGCCGAACTCCTTGTGGCGGGAGGCGATTTCGTCAGGTTCGTATTCGCCGAAGAGGACGCCGAGCGCCGCGTGGGTCGTCGCCGCGACCTCGTCCCGGTCGGGGTCGATCACCCGGCGGGCCTGGGCGATGAGCCGTTGCGGCTCCACCACGGCGTAGTCGCGGCGGATCAGCACGCTGAGGGCGTGCGGCTCCTCCGGCCCCGCGTAGGGCGGCAGGGAGTCGTCGGCGCCGGGGATCTCGAAGGGGGTGACCTCGTCGTACCGGTCGTAGAGGGCCTCGTCGTACGCCTCCGCCGCCGCCGCGAGCGCGTTGAAGGCCTCGTAGACGGCCGGGTCGTCGTCCCCGGTGCGGCCCTCGACCGCCGCGAGGTGACGGTCCAGTGCGGCTTTGACCGCCTCGGCGGCGGCGCGTACCTCGGCAGCGGTGGGCTGCGCAGCATCAGACATAGGACAGACGCTATCCGTACCGGGCCCTTGGCCGCACAATAGATGCGATGCCGGAATACGAATTTGTCGACGTGTACGTGCCGCGCGGCGTCTCCCGCAAGGAGGCGACGCGGCTTTTGACCGACCATGCCGAGTACGGACACTGGGAGTTGGACCGACTGAGCCTGCACCGCGACGGCAGCCGCCGGGTGCGGCTGCGGCGGCGCATCATCCGTCAGATCCGCGCCACCTGGTGAGACGAGCAGGGCCCCGCGAGATCGCGGGGCCCTCTCCGTTCGCCGTGCCGTCCGGCGGGACTACGCGCTGCGGCGGGCCCGGCGGTAGATCACGGAGCCGGCGGCCAGCAGGCCCGCGCCGACCGGTGCGGCGATCCCGAGCATCCCCGCGCCGGTGTGCGCGAGCTCCTCGGTGGGCCGGTCCTGCCCCTGCGCGCCGGGGTTGTTCGGCCCCTGCTCCCCGCCCGGAGTGCCGGGGGTGCCGGGCGTGCCCGGGTTCTCCGGGTGCTCACCCCCGTCGTCACCGGGCCCGCCGGGGTTCTGGGGGTTGCCGGGGTTCTGCGGGTTTCCGGGGTTCTGCGGGTTTCCGGGATTGCCCGGCTGCCCCGGCTCTCCGGGGTGTCCGGGAGGCGTGGGCTCGATGCCGTAGCCGCAGTCGTTGCCGCCGACGGCGTTGCCGAGGCCGACGCCCGTGACGTTGTTGCCGCAGACGTTCACCGGGGCCTCGACCGGCACCTGGACGTTGTTGCCGGAGCCGACGCCCGGCGAGTCGGAGGTGTGACCGCCGGCGGAGGAACCGCCGTCGTCGCCGTAGCCGCCCGGCCCGCTCTGGTTGGCGCAGGAGTTGCCGTACGCCGGGTTCAGCAGCCCGACGACGTTGACGGTGTTGCCGCAGACGTTGACGGGAGCGTGGATCGGGGCCTGGACGTTGTTGCCGGACGCGATGCCCGGCGAGTCGGACGCCGTGCCGCTCGCGCCGGAGCCGGCCTGCGCGTGGCCGCCGCCGAGGGCGATCATGCCGCCCGCCGCCGCGACGACCAGGATGCTCTTGCGGGTGATGCGTGTGACCTGTCGCATTGCTGGTTACCTGCTTCTCTGCTCGTGACGGAACAACCACCGGCCCCGGAGTGCATGGCACGCACTCCGGGGCCGGCCTTGGCTCAGACCCTCAGGGGTCGAGACACGCCGTCAGGCGTTGATGCAGGTGTTGCCGAAGGTGGGGTTCAGCAGCCCGATGATGGTGACCGTGTTCCCGCACACGTTGATCGGAACGTGGATCGGCACCTGGACGTTGTTGCCCGAGATGACACCGGGGGAACCGACGGCCGCACCCTGGGCACCCGCGTCGGCAACGGCCATGCCCGCACCCGCGAGAACCAGACCGCCGGTGGCAGCCGCAGCAGCGACGACCTTCTTGATCATTATTCCTCCTTGTAGGCAATGCGGTCCCAGCCGCGGACCGCAACACCTGTAACGAGGGGGAACCAGGGTGGCTACGAGGCTCCTCGGGCATTCACTCTTTCCGGGCACCCCTGCACGCGCGAGCGATTTCCCGCGCGCAGGGGCGGTCGTCAGGAGGCGTCGATGAACCGGTCGAGGACCCGCACGCCGAACTTCAGCCCGTCCACCGGGACCCGCTCGTCGACCCCGTGGAACATGCCGGCGAAGTCGAGCTCCGGCGGCAGCTGGAGCGGGGCGAAGCCGAAGCAGCGGATGCCGAGGTCGTCGAAGGACTTGGCGTCGGTGCCGCCGGAGAGCATGTACGGCACGGCGCGGGCGATCGGGTCCTCGGCGCGCAGGGCCAGCTGCATGGCGTCGACCAGGTCGCCGTCGAAGCTGGTCTCCAGGGCCTTGTCGCCGTGCACGTCCTCGCGCTTCACGCGCGGGCCGAGGATGCGGTCGAGGTCGGCCAGGAACTCCTCCTCGTAACCGGGCAGGAAGCGGCCGTCGACGTGCGCGGTGGCCTGGCCGGGGATGACGTTCACCTTGTAGCCGGCGCCGAGCATGGTCGGGGCGGCGGAGTTGCGCAGGGTGGCGCCGATCATCTTGGCGATGCCGCCGAGCTTGGCGAGCGTGGCGTCCATGTCCTCGGGGTCGAGGGGGGTGCCGAGGGCGTCGGAGAGCTCGTCGAGGAAGGACCGTACGGTCTTGGTGACGCGCACCGGCCACTGGTGGCGGCCGAGCCGGCCCACCGCCTCGCACAGCTCGGTGATGGCGTTGTCGTTGTTCGTCATGGACCCGTGGCCTGCGGTGCCCTCGACGGTCAGCCGCATCCAGTGCATGCCCTTCTGGGCGGTCTCGACGAGGTAGAGGCGGAGGTTCTCGTTCACGGTGAAGGAGAAGCCGCCCACCTCGCCGATCGCCTCGGTGACCCCGTCGAAGAGGTCGCGGTGCTTGTCGACCAGGTGGCGGGCGCCGTAGGTGCCGCCGGCCTCCTCGTCGGCGAGGAAGGCGAGCACGATGTCGCGCGGCGGCTTGCGGCCGCTGCGCAGCCGGTCGCGGACGACCGCCAGGGTCATCGCGTCCATGTCCTTCATGTCGACGGCGCCGCGGCCCCAGACGCAGCCGTCGGCGACCTCGCCGGAGAAGGGGTGGTGGGTCCAGTCCTCGGCGTTGGCCGGGACGACGTCGGTGTGCCCGTGGATGAGGAGGGCCGGCCGCGACGGGTCCTCGCCCTCGATCCGGGCGACGGTGGAGGCCCGTCCCTTGTGGGACTCGATGATCTTCGGCTCGAGACCGACCTCGGCGAGCTTCTCGGCGACGTACTCGGCCGCGGCCCGCTCCCCCGGCCCTGAGTGGTCGCCGTAGTTGCTGGTGTCGATGCGGATCAGGTCACGGCACAGGTCGACGACCTCGTCCTCGCCCGTGACGCCCCTGCCGGTGTTCGACTCGCTCACGCTGCTTCCTCCCACTACGTGCCCCACGTGATGACTGGTGGTCGCCCCCATCCTCCCGTGCGGGACCCGCGGGCCCCAAGGCCGTCCACCCGCCGACATGCTCGCGTCACATGCCGAGACCGCCGAGGGGGTGGTGATCGGCCACCTCGAATGTTTGCTATGGTTTTCCTCGTCGGAACGGCCCAGCGGGGCCGGGAGGACGAGACACCTGTCCGGGTGGCGGAATGGCAGACGCGCTAGCTTGAGGTGCTAGTGCCCTTTATCGGGCGTGGGGGTTCAAGTCCCCCCTCGGACACCAGCGAAGGACCCCACAGCTTGTGGGGTCCTTCTCGTTGTGGCCCGATGACGGCCCGCAGGGCCGGTCATGGCCTGATCGCGGCCTTGTGGACGACGGGAGGACCGGTGCGACGCAGGACAAAGGCCCCCGCCTCCCCGCTCCCCCAGCGGGACGGGATCGACGCGGTGCGGGTGCGGCTGCCCGAGGATCCCGGCGGGGTGTGGGCGACCGTCGGGGAGCATCTGCGGGACCGGTACGCGGGGGCGGTCGGGGCCGGGCGGGTCGAGCGGATGCTGCGGGACGGGTGTTTCGTCGGGGCGGACGGGCGGCCGGCCGGGGGTGACGATCCGTACACGCCGGGGCGCTTTCTGTGGTTCCACCGGGAGTTCCCGGTGGAGGAGCGGGTGCCGTTCGAGGTCGGGGTGGTGTACCGGGACGAGCGGATCGTGGTCGCGGACAAGCCGCACTTCCTGGCGACGATGCCGCGCGGCCGGCATGTGACCCAGACGGCGCTCGCGCGCCTGCGGCGGGAGCTCGGGCTGCCCGCGTTGCAGCCGGCGCACCGGCTCGACCGGCTGACGGCGGGGCTCGTGCTGTTCGTCGTACGGCCGGAGGACCGGGGCGCGTACCAGACCCTGTTCCGGGACCGGAGGGTGCGCAAGGAGTACGAGGCGGTGGCACCGTACGACCCCGGGGTGGCGCTGCCGGTGACGGTGCGCAGCCGGATCGAGAAGGAGCGTGGTGTCCAGGCCGCCCGGGAGGTGCCGGGCGAGCCGAACGCCGAGAGCCGGGTGGAGCTCCTCGCGCGGGCGGGCGGTCTGGCCCGCTACCGGCTGGTGCCGGTGACCGGGCGGACCCATCAGCTGCGGGTGCACATGAATGCGCTGGGGCTGCCGATCCTGAACGATCCGCTGTACCCGGTGGTGCGGGAGGACGGGCCGGAGGACTTCGGGCGGCCGCTGGCGTTGCTGGCGCGGACGCTGGAGTTCACCGACCCGTTCTCGGGCGTGGAGAGGCGTTTCGAGAGCCGGCTGCGGCTCAGTGGCCCCGAGTGATCCATTCTTCGAGGTGCGGGGCCTCGGCGCCGATCGTGGTGGGGTCGCCGTGGCCGGTGCGGACCACGGTCCGCGGGGGCAGGGTGAGGAGTCTGTCCCTGATCGAGTCGATGATGGTCGGGAAGTCGGAGTAGGACCGGCCGGTGGCGCCGGGGCCGCCCTGGAAGAGGGTGTCGCCGGTGAAGACGGTGCCGAGGTCGGGGGCGTGGAGGCAGACGGCTCCGGGTGCGTGGCCGGGGGTGTGCAGGACGTGGAGGTCGGTCCCGGCGATGGTGAGGACCTGGCCGTCGGCGAGGTCGCCGTCGGGGGTGTGGTCGGGGTGGGTCAGCTTCCACAGCGGCTGGTCGGCGGGGTGGAGCAGGATCCGGGCGCCGGTGGCGGCGGCGAGGGCGGGGGCCGCGCCGATGTGGTCGTCGTGGGCGTGGGTGCAGACGATGGCGCGCAGGGTGCGGCCGTCGAGGGCGGCGAGGATCGCGCCGGCGTCGTGGGCGGCGTCGATGACGATCGCCTCGGTGTCGTCGCCGACGATCCAGACGTTGTTGTCGACCTCCCAGGTGCCGCCGTCGAGGCTGAAGGTGCCGGAGGTGACGAGGTGGTCGATGCGGGCGGCCATCAGAGGACCACCACCGAGCGCAGGACGTCGCCCTCGTGCATGCGGGCGAAGGCCTTCTCGACGTCGCCGAGCCCGATGGTCTCGGTGACGAAGGCGCCGAGGTCGATGCGGCCCTGCTGGTGCAGGTCGATGAGCATGGGGAAGTCGCGGGAGGGCAGGCAGTCGCCGTACCAGGAGGACTTGAGCGCGCCGCCGCGGCCGAAGACGTCGAGGAGCGGCAGTTCGAGCTTCATCTCGGGGGTGGGGACGCCGACGAGGACGACGGTGCCGGCGAGGTCGCGGGCGTAGAAGGCCTGCTCGTAGGTTTCCGGGCGGCCGACGGCCTCGATGACGACGTCGGCGCCGAAGCCGCCGGTGAGTTCTCTGACGGCTTCGACGGGGTCGGTGGTGCGGGAGTTCACGGTGTGGGTGGCGCCCATCCGGCGGGCCACGTCCAGCTTGCGGTCGTCGATGTCGACGGCGATGATCCTGGCGGCTCCGGCGAGGCGGGAGCCGACGATCGCCGCGTCGCCGACGCCGCCGCAGCCGATGACGGCGACGCTGTCGCCGCGGCCGACGCCGCCGGTGTTGATCGCGGCGCCGATGCCGGCCATGACGCCGCAGCCGAGGAGTCCCGCGACCTCGGGGGCGACGGCGGGGTCGACCTTGGTGCACTGGCCGGCGGCGACGAGGGTCTTCTCGGCGAAGGCGCCGATGCCGAGGGCCGGGGAGAGTTCCCGGCCGTCCGTCAGGGTCATCTTCTGCCGCGCGTTGTGGGTGGCGAAGCAGTACCAGGGGCGGCCGCGCAGACAGGCCCGGCACCGGCCGCAGACGGCGCGCCAGTTGAGGACGACGAAGTCGCCGGGGGCGACGTCGGTGACGCCGGCGCCGACGGACTCGACGACTCCGGCGGCCTCGTGGCCGAGGAGGAAGGGGAAGTCGTCGTTGATGCCGCCCTGCTTGTAGTGGAGGTCGGTGTGGCAGACCCCGCAGGCCTGGATCCGCACCACGGCCTCGCCGGGTCCGGGGTCGGGGATGACGATCGTCTCGACCCGTACGGGTTGGTTCCTGCCGGGGGCGATGACCCCTCGGACCTGCTGCGGCATGGCGAGCTTCCCTTCTCCGACGGTGTCTGGGCGGTCAGGCTCTGTAAGGATCTTGCGTACCACCGTCTCCTGGACAAACGCGAGACCCCCGCGGTTCGTGCCTGCGGGGGCCTGCGGGGGTCTCGCTCTTCCCGTGGGGGGAAGCGGAGGGGTCAGTTCTTGCGGGCGTCCTCGGTGGCGCGTACCCGGCCGCGGACCAGGAACCATCCGCCGACGAGGGCGGCGGCGATCAGCGGGAGGCAGTTGACGGTGGTGCGGCCGACCCCGCCGTCCAGCCACATGAGGACGACGACGGAGGCGAGGAAGACCAGCGTCACGATCTGGGTGTACGGGGCCCAGGGCAGCCGGTAGGCGGGCCGGCTGAGCCTGCCCTCCTTGGAGCGGCGGACGAAGAGCAGCGAGCACACCATGATCATGGCCCAGGTGCCGATGATGCCGATGGAGGCGAAGTTGAGGACCAGCTCGAAGGCGTCCTCGGGCATCACGTAGTTGAGGAAGACGCCGGCGACGCCGAAGCCCGCGGTGAGCAGGATGCCGCCGTAGGGGACGCCGCCCTTGTTCATGACGCCGGTGAACTTGGGCGCGGAGCCGGACAGCGACATGGAGCGCAGGATGCGGCCGGTGGAGTAGAGGCCGGAGTTGAGGCTGGAGAGGGCGGCGGTGAGGACGACGAGGTTCATCACGCCGGCGGCGCCGGGGACGCCGAGCTTGTCGAAGACGGTGACGAAGGGGCTCTGGTCGCCGGAGTAGGCGGTGTACGGGAGGATCAGGGCGAGCAGGACGACGGAGCCGACGTAGAACAGGCCGACGCGCCACATGATCGAGTTGATCGCCTTGGGCATGATCTTCTCGGGGTTCTCGGTCTCGCCGGCGGCGACGCCGCAGAGCTCGACGGAGGCGTAGGCGAAGACGACGCCCTGGATCAGCAGCAGCATCGGCATGACGCCGTTGGGGAAGATGCCGCCGTTGTCGGTGATGTTGGCGAGGCCCGGGGTGTGGCCGCCGACGTCGTGGGAGGTCACGACGAGGAAGATGCCGACGATCATGAAGGCGACGAGCGCGGCGACCTTGATGATCGCGAACCAGAACTCCATCTCGCCGAAGTACTTCACGGAGATGAGGTTGGCGGCGAGGACGACCGCGAGGGCGATCAGGGCGAGGATCCACTGCGGGACGTCGCTGAACATCGCCCAGAAGTGGGCGTAGGTGGCGGCCGCGGTGATGTCGGCGACGGCGGTGGTCGACCAGTTGAGGAAGTACAGCCAGCCGGCCGTGTAGGCGCCCTTCTCGCCCATGAACTCACGGGCGTAGGAGACGAAGGCGCCGGAGGAGGGGCGGTAGAGCACGAGCTCGCCGAGGGCCCGGACGACGAAGAAGGCGAAGACGCCGCAGACCGCGTACGCGATGAAGAGCGAGGGTCCGGCGTTGGCCATGCGACCGCCGGCACCGAGGAAGAGGCCGGTGCCGATGGCGCCGCCGATGGCGATCATGTTGATGTGCCGGGACTTGAGGTCCTTGCGGTATCCGGCGTCACCGGCGTCGACGTGGGCGGAAGCCTGCGACGCCGCGGGCGCCGCCTGCGTGGCGGACAGCGGGTCGGCCGCAGTGATGCGGTCACTCATGGAGTTGTTCGCCTTCGTGAGGGGGGAGGGTCTGTGCGGTACCCGGCCGTGCCCTTGTGGGGCTCCCGGCACGGCCAGCGGACATCCTCACGGCAAGACCCGGTCGCTGACTGTGGCCGATGTCACTGAACGCCCGGATTTGAGCTAGTTCAGAGGTTACGCAGCGGTATCCCGCGCGTGTACGGGCGGCCTACCGGGCGTCCGGCCGCCCCGCGGACCGGGCGGGCGGTGCCCCGCGGGCCGGGCGGGCGGCCGCTTCAGGGCGCAGGCGCGCGGCCGCTTCAGGGCGCGAGGACGTCGAGCTCCTTGAGGGCGCCGACGGCGATCTCGCGGGTCAGCGCCTCCGCTCGGGCCGCGTCCTTCTCCCGTACGGCCTCGGCGACCTGGACGTGGAGGGTGACGGCGGCCGGGTCGGGGTCCTCGAACATCACCTGGTGGCGCGTGCGTCCGGTGAGGACCTCGGCGACCACGTCCCCGAGGCGGGCGAACATCTCGTTGCCGGAGGCGTTGAGGACGACCCGGTGGAAGGCGATGTCGTGCACCAGGTACTCCTCCAGGCGGCGGCCGCGCGAGGTGGCGACCATGCCGAGGGCCTGTTCGGTGAGCTCGCGGCACTGCTCGGGGGTGGCGTGCAGGGCGGCGAGGCCGGCGGCGACCGGTTCGACGGCGGAGCGCAGCACGGTGAGCGAGCGGAGCTGACGGGGGCGGTCGGTGCCGGCCAGGCGCCAGCGGATGACCTGGGGGTCGTAGACGTTCCAGCGCTCGGTCGGCAGCACGATGACGCCGACGCGGCGGCGGGACTCGACGAGGTGCATGGACTCCAGGACGCGGACGACCTCGCGGACCACGGTGCGGGAGACGTCGAAGCGTTCGGCGAGCTCGTCGGTGCGCAGCACGCTGCCGGGCGGGTACTCCCCCGCGGTGATCGCGAGGCCCAGGGTGGTCAGGACGTGCGGATGGAGCCCCTGGGCCGGTGTCGTCATGGTGGCCAGCCTATGCGTGATCACACAGGTGATCACATCGGGAAGAAAAAGTACGACTTATTTGTCACAGGCTCTTGAATACGTCGTACCCAATAGGTTTCATGAGCGCGACGGATCGATGTCGGAGATGTCGAAGAAGACAGCGAGGCACCCCCCATGAGCACCACCCGCAAGCCCGGCACGGCGGACCGCCCCCAGGTCGTCGTCGTGATGGGCGTCGCCGGCACCGGCAAGACCACGATCGGCCCGCTGGTGGCCGAGGCGCTCGGCGTCCCCTATGCGGAGGGCGACGACTTCCACCCGCCGGCCAACGTGGCCAAGATGTCCGCCGGTGTCCCGCTCGACGACGCGGACCGCGCGCCCTGGCTCGACGCCATCGGGCGCTGGGCGCACGACCGGGCCGGCCTCGGCGGCGTGGTGAGCAGCTCCGCGCTGAAGCGCGGCTACCGGGACCGGCTGCGTGCGGCCGCCCCCGGCGTGGTCTTCCTCCATCTCACCGGCGACCGCGCGCTCATCGAGCGGCGGATGGCCGCCCGCAAGGGCCACTTCATGCCGACCGCGCTCCTCGACTCCCAGTTCGCCACCCTGCAGCCGCTGCAGGAGGACGAGGCCGGCGTCGCCGTCGACGTCTCCGGCACCCCCGAGGAGATCACCGCCCGGGCCGTCGCCGCGCTGCGCCGGCTCGCCGTCTGACCCCGCACCCACCCCCTGCCCCTCTCCCCCGCCCTCCTCACTTCCAAGGGACCCACCGTGACCAGTCTCAGCGTCGAGATCCTGGCAGCGGACGCCGCCGAACCGATCACCTCGGCGGGCAACGCCCAGCTCGGCATAGCCGTCCTCGCCGGCATCGCCGTCATCGTCCTGCTCATCACCCGGTTCAAGCTGCACGCGTTCCTCGCGCTGACCATCGGCTCGCTGGCGCTCGGCGCCTTCGCCGGTGCGCCGCTCGCGGACGCCATCAAGTCCTTCACCACCGGCCTCGGCAGCACCGTGGCGGGCGTCGGCGTGCTCATCGCGCTCGGCGCGATCCTGGGCAAGCTGCTCGCCGACTCGGGCGGCGCCGACCAGATCGTCGACACGATCCTCGCGAAGGCGAGCGGCCGGGCCATGCCGTGGGCGATGGTCCTGATCGCCTCCGTGATCGGTCTGCCGCTGTTCTTCGAGGTCGGCATCGTGCTGCTGATCCCGGTGGTGCTGATGGTCGCCAAGCGCGGCAACTACTCGCTGATGCGGATCGGCGTCCCGGCCCTCGCCGGACTGTCCGTGATGCACGGCCTGATCCCGCCGCACCCGGGACCGCTCGTGGCGATCGACGCGCTCGGCGCCAACCTGGGCGTCACCCTCGCCCTCGGCCTCCTCGTCGCGATCCCGACCGTGATCATCGCCGGCCCGGTCTTCTCCCGCTGGGCCGCCCGCTGGGTCGACGTCCCGGCCCCCGAGCACATGATCCCCTCCCGCCCCTCGGAGGACCTGGAGAAGCGGCCCGGCTTCGGCATCACCGTCGCCACCGTGCTGCTGCCGGTCGTCCTGATGCTGGTGAAGGCGCTCGTCGACATCGTCGTCGACGACCCGGACAACGGTCTGCAGAAGGTCACCGACGTCATCGGTTCGCCGCTGATCGCCCTGCTCGCCGCCGTCCTCGTCGGCCTGTTCACCCTGGGCCGGGCAGCCGGGTTCACCAAGGAGCGGCTGTCCTCCACCGTGGAGAAGTCGCTGGCCCCGATCGCGGGCGTGCTGCTGATCGTCGGCGCGGGCGGCGGCTTCAAGCAGACGCTGATCGACATCGGCGTCGGGCAGATGATCCTCGACTTCTCCGAGAACTGGTCGATCCCGGCCCTGCTGCTCGCCTGGCTGATCGCCGTCGCGATCCGCCTCGCGACCGGCTCGGCCACGGTGGCCACCATCTCGGCGGCCGGCCTGGTGGCCCCGCTCGCCGAGGGCATGTCGACGGGCGAGGTCTCCCTCCTGGTCCTCGCGATCGGTGCCGGTTCGCTCTTCTTCAGCCACGTGAACGACGCCGGGTTCTGGCTGGTGAAGGAGTACTTCGGGATGAACGTCGGCCAGACGATCAAGACCTGGTCGGTGATGGAGACGATCATCTCGGTGGTGGGGATCGTGTTCGTGCTGCTGCTGTCGCTGGTGCTGTAGCGCGGTCGGTACGACGCCGCTCGAGCGGCTCGGCGAGGACCCGGCGTGCGGAGATCCGTACGGCCGGGTCCTCGTCGTTCCCGGCGCGCCGCTCAGCCCACCGCCTCAGCCCACCGTCAGCCCACCGCTCGGGCCACCACCTCAGCCCACCGCCTCCGCCGCCGCGCGCCCCGCCGCGCGCCCCGAGAAGAGGCAGCCGCCGAGGAAGGTGCCTTCGAGGGAGCGGTAGCCGTGGACTCCGCCGCCGCCGAAGCCGGCCGCCTCGCCCGCCGCGTACAGGCCGGGCAGCGGCTCGCCGGACGGGGTGAGGACGCGGGAGGAGAGGTCGGTCTGAAGGCCGCCGAGGGACTTGCGGGTGAGGACGCTGAGGCGGACGGCGATCAGCGGGCCGGCCTCGGGGTCGAGGATGCGGTGGGGGGCGGCCGTGCGGACGAGTCGGTCGCCGAGGTAGCGGCGGGCGCCGCGGATCGCCGTGATCTGGAGGTCCTTGGTGAAGGGGTTGGCGATCTCGCGGTCGCGGGCGGTGATCTCCCGGCGCAGCGCGGTCTCGTCGATCAGGTCCTCGCCGGTGATCCGGTTCATGCCGCGGACGAGGGCGGCGAGGTCCCGCTCGACGACGAAGTCGGCGCCCTTGTCCATGAAGGCCCTCACCGGGCCGGGGACGTCGGCGCGGGCGCGGACGAGGACGTCGCGGACGGACCTGCCGGTGAGGTCGGGGTTCTGTTCGGAGCCGGAGAGGGCGAACTCCTTGCCGATGATCTTCTGGTCGAGCACGAACCAGGTGTGGTCGTGGCCGGTCCGCATGATGTGTTCGAGGGTGCCGAGGGTGTCGAAGCCGGGGAAGAGCGGTACGGGCAGCCGCCTGCCGGTCGCGTCGAGCCAGAGGGAGGACGGGCCGGGCAGGATGCGGATGCCGTGGCGGGCCCAGATCGGGTTCCAGTTCTCGATGCCCTCGGTGTAGTGCCACATCCGGTCGCGGTTGACGTGGTGGGCGCCGGCGTCCTCGGCGATGCCGAGCATCAGGCCGTCGACATGGGCGGGGACGCCGGACAGCATGCGGGCGGGCGGGGTGCCGAGGCGGGCCGGCCACTGCGCGCGCACCAGGTCGTGGTTGCCGCCGATGCCGCCGGAGGCGACGATCACGGCCTGCGCCCGGTACGAGAAGGTGCCGGCGGCCTCGCGGCCGCTGGCCGTGCCGCGCGGGACGTCGGAGGGGGCCAGGATCTCGCCGTCGACGGTGTCGAGCGCGCCGGCGGTGCGGGCGAGGCCGGTCACCCGGTGGCGGAAGCGGAAGCGGACCAGGCCCCGCGCGACGCCTTCGCGCACCCGGCGCTCGAAGGGGGCGACGAGACCGGGGCCGGTGCCCCAGGTGATGTGGAAGCGGGGTACGGAGTTGCCGTGCCCGTTGGCGCCGTAACCGCCGCGCTCGGCCCAGCCGACGACCGGGAAGAAGCGGACGCCCATGCCGTGCAGCCAGGCGCGCTTCTCGCCGGCCGCGAAGTCGACGTACGCCTCGGCCCACCGCCGCGGCCAGGCGTCCTCCGGCCGGTCGAAGCCGGCGGTGCCGAGCCAGTCCTGGAGGGCGAGGGCGTGGCTGTCGCGGATGCGCATCCGGCGCTGCTCGGGCGAGTCGACGAGGAACAGGCCGCCGAAGGACCAGTGGGCCTGCCCGCCGATCGACTGCTCGGGTTCCTGGTCGAGCAGGATGACCGACCGGCCCGCGTCGACCAGTTCGGCGGTGGCGACGAGACCGGCGAGGCCGGCCCCGATCACGATGGCATCGGCGTCGTACGACTCATGAGGCATGGTCCGCATCTTGGATACACCGATGTATCGAGTCAATGGCCGGGGGGCGCGGGAGGGCCGGTCGTACCCGTTCCGTTTTCTAATGCCGAGCATTAATGTGACTGGCATGGCAAGGACCTCAGGACCCGGGACCCGGGAGAAGCTGATCCGCGCGGCCGAGGAGGTCTTCGCCGCCCAGGGCGTCCACGGCGCCCAGCTGCGGGACGTCGTGGCCCTCGCCGGGCAGGCCAACCCCTCCGCCGTGCAGTACCACTTCGGCTCCCGGGCCGGGCTGCTCGACGCCGTCATGGCCGCGCGGCAGCTGCGCACCGAGCAGGTCCTCGCCCCGCTCCTCGACGCCGCCCCCGACGACACCCACGCCCTGATCGGCGCCCTCGTCGCGGCCGAGGCGAGCGAGCTGCGCACCGACCGGGGGCGGCGCTGCCTGCGCATCTCCGCCCAGCTCAGCCACGAGAGCGGGATCCGCTCCCGCACCCCGCACCCCACCCTCGCCGGCACCCGCTCCTGGCGGCTGATCGAACGCGTCGAGGCCTGCCTGGCCGCCGACGGGCTGCCCGGACCGCTGCGCCTGGAACGGCTCGACCTGGCGCTGACCGTCGTCGGCGCGGCGCTGGCCGACCGGGCCCGGCAGTACCTGGACGGCGAGGAACCGCTCACGAGCGAGCCGCTGTTCCTCGCCGACCTGGTCGGGACGACCACCGCGCTGCTCCGGGCGGCGCCGCCCCGGAGCCTCTGACCACCTCCGACCACCACCTCCGACCGTCGCCTCTGGACATCCCGAACGCACCCCGCCCTCCCCCTCCCGTGCCCGAGAAGGCCCCCGAAAGGACCCTCCATGAACGACCTCACCGGCAAGACCGTCCTGATCACCGGCGGCGCCCGCGGACTGGGCGCCGAAGCCGCCCGCCAGGCGGTGGCCGCCGGCGCGAACGTCGTCGTCACCGACGTCCTCGACCAGGAGGGCAAGGCGACCGCGGCCGAGCTCGGCGAACGGGCCCGCTTCCTCCACCACGACGTGACCTCGCAGGAGGAGTGGGCCGCGGCCGTCGCGTACGCGACCGCGGAGTTCGGCGGGCTGCACGGACTGGTGAACAACGCCGGCATCGCGACCGGCGCCTTCCTGGAGACGGAGTCCGTCGAGCACTTCCGCAGGGTCCTCGACGTCAACCTCACGGGCGTCTTCATCGGGATGAAGACCGCCATACCCGCCATGAAGGAGGCCGGCGGCGGGTCGATCGTCAACATCTCCTCCGCCGCCGGCCTGATGGGCCTGGCGCTGACCGCCGGTTACGGCGCCTCCAAGTGGGGCGTGCGCGGCCTGACGAAGATCGGCGCGGTGGAGCTCGGCGCCTCCCGGATCCGCGTCAACTCCGTCCACCCCGGCATGACGTACACCCCGATGACCGCCTCCGTCGGCATCGAGAAGGGCGAGGGGAAGTACCCCAACACCCCGATGGGCCGGGTCGGCGAGGCCCACGAGATCGCGGGCGCGGTCGTCTTCCTGCTCTCCGACGCCGCCTCGTACGTGACGGGCGCGGAGCTGGCGGTGGACGGCGGCTGGACCACCGGCCCGACGGTGAAGTACGTCATGGGGCAGTGAGCTCATGGGGGAACCTGCTTGGATGGCGGCATGAGCGCCGCTGACGAACTGATCGACGTCGTCGACGAGGACGACCGGGTGACCGGACGGCTCCCGCGCGGTGAGGTGTACGCGCGGGGCCTGATCCACCGCTGCGTCTTCGTCCAGGTGCGCGACGCCCAGGGGCGGATCTTCGTCCACCGCAGGACGCCCACGAAGCTGGTCTACCCCTCCCTGTACGACATGTTCGTCGGCGGGGTGGTCGGCGCGGGCGAGTCCTACGACGAGGCCGCGCTGCGGGAGGCCGAGGAGGAGCTGGGCGTGTCCGGGCTGCCCCGGCCGGTGCCGCTGCTGAAGTTCCTGTACGACTCCGGGGGCGTGGCCGGGAAGTGGTGGTCGGCCGTGTACGAGGTGCGCTGCGACCTGCCCGTGAACCCGCAGGTGGAGGAGGTGGCCTGGCACGCCTTCCTGCCGGAGGAGGAGCTGGCGGCCCGGCTCGCCGAGTGGGAGTGGGTGCCCGACGGCCTCGCCGCGTACGAGCGGCTGCGCGCGCGCCGGGGCCGCTGAGGTGCCCGCCGGGGCCGTTAAGGTGCCCGGGTGAGCGACTTCGTACAGAGCCTGCGGCTGTGGTTCGCGCCGCAGCGCCTCCGGGAGGAGGGCGAGACCCCCGACTACCGCTTCTCCCTGGCCAACGAGCGGACCTTCCTGGCCTGGATCCGGACCGCGCTCGCGCTGATCGGCGGCGGTTTCGCCGTGGACCAGTTCCTGCCGGACCTGCGCTGGGGCGTCCGGGTCGGGCTCGCGCTCGCGCTGCTCGCGGCCGGTGTGCTGTGCGCGCTGCGCGCGGTGAACCACTGGGTGCGCTGCGAGCGGGCCATGCGGCGCGGCGAGGACCTGCCCGTCTCGCGTTTCCCGACGGTGCTGAGCCTGGCGGTGGCGGTGGTCGCGCTCGCGATGGTGGTGGTCGTGGTCTTCGGCTGGACCGGGCGGTGAGCGAGACCGGAGCCGCGGCGGGCCGGGACCCGGGGCTCCAGCCGGAGCGGACCCGGCTCGCCTGGCGGCGGACGACCCTGTCGTGCACGGTGGTGGCCGTCCTCGCCGGCAAGCAGGCCATCCACGACGGGGTGACGGCGACCGGCCTCGTGGCCGCGGGCCTGTCGGTCCTGGCGTGGATCGGGTTCCTGGCGGTCGCGCACCGCCGGATCCAGACGCTCGGCGCCGCCGTCCGGCCGCTGCCGCTCTCGCACCGGGGCGCCCTGCTCGCGGCGGTGTGCACGGTGGCGTTCGCGGGCTGCGCGGTCGCGGTCGTGCTCTGAGGGCCACGCCCGTCGGCCCGTGCCTCCCGGCCCTCTCCCCGCCTCCTCACGGCCCGTGGCCCACCACCCTGAAGAAACGGGTATTCCGGACTAGCCTGGAACGGTCACCCTCCCTTCCCCGAGGTGATGTCATGACCGTCCCGCACCACGAGCACCCCACTTCCCACGCGCACTCCCACGGCCCGTCCTGCGGCCACACCGCCGTTCCGCACCGGGACCACGTCGACTACGCCCACGACGGCCATCTGCACCGCGAGCACGCCGGGCACTGGGACGAGTGCGAGCCCACCTCGCACGTCGCGCACACCCACCCGGACCACACGCACGGGCCGGACTGCGGACACCCCGCCGTCCCGCACGGCGACCACGTCGACTACGCGCACGACGGGCACCGGCACGCGGCGCACGACAACCACTGGGACGACCACTGACGGGACGGCGAACTTCCCCCGGGCGTCGGCCGACTGGCACTCTTCCCCTGTCACGTCGGCCTCTCGTCCGGGGGATCACCTGTGCCAGCCACCGAGCCCTATGTGGTCGCGCTCGCGCCGCACGTCCATGCCTTCGTCCAGCCGGACGGCGGCTGGTGCCTGAACAACGCCGGGTTCGTCGGGGACGGCGCCGAGAGCCTGCTCATCGACACCGCCGCCACCGAACGCCGGGCCCTGCTGCTGCGGGAGGCGGTGCGCGACGCGGGGCTCGCGCCGCCCCGGACGATCGTCTCCACCCACCACCACGGCGACCACACGTACGGCAACGGGGTGTTCCGGCCCGAGGCCCATATCGTGGGCCACGAGAACTGCCGGACCGAGCAGCTGGCCGCCGGTCACCAGCTCCATCTGCTGTGGCCGCGGACCGACTTCGGCCGGGTCGAGATCACCCCGCCGCACCTGACCTACCGGGACCGGCTGACGCTCCACGTCGGCGAGACCGAGGTACGGGTGATCCACCCGGGACCGGCGCACACGACGGGTGACTCGATCGTCCATCTCCCGGCCGAGGGCGTGGTGTTCACCGGCGACCTGATCTTCCACGGCGGCACGCCGTTCCTGCCGATGGGTTCGCTGGCCGGCTCGCTGCGCGCGCTCGACCTGCTGCGTTCGCTCGACGCGCCCACGGTGGTGCCGGGCCACGGCCCGGTCACCGACCCCTCCGCGTACGACGCGACCGAACGCTATCTGCGCTGGGTGCGGGAGCTCGCCGCCGAGGGCCACGCCAAGGGGGCGACTCCCCTGGAGACCGCCCGCGGGGCGGACCTGGGCGAGTTCGCCGCGTGGCGGGAGAGCGAGCGACTGGTCGCCAACCTGCACCGGGCGTACGCGGAGCTGGACGGCCTGCCGGAGGGGCATCCGCTGGACCCGGTGGCGGTGTTCGGGGACATGGCCGCGATGAACGGCGGGGTGCCGGTGGCCTGTCACGCGTAGGGCGGCTGCCACGGGCAGGGCCCGCATAGGGCCCGCCTGCACGAACAGGTCCCGCCTCGGGCCCGGCTGCCCCGCGTCGGCCCGCCCGCCACGGGCAGGGCCCGCGTTGGGCCCCTGCCCCACGTAGGGCCGCCCGCCCGCCCCTCCCGCTACCAGCGCCCCTGCGTCCATCCCGGATCCACGGCCCGCATCGCCGCCGCGTCGTCGCGGTCGCGCATCCGGCCGTCGTCCTCGGCCCACCGGCGGTGGAGGTCGGCGAGCCGGTCGCGGTCGAGGGTGACGCCGAGGCCGGGCGCGTCGGAGACGGCGAGGCGGCCGGAGCGGAAGGGCGGGGCGGTGGTGACGACGTCCTCGGTCTGCCACGGGTAGTGGGTGTCGCAGGCGTGGTCGAGCCGGGGCAGGGTCGCGGCGACCTGGGTCATGGCGGCGAGGCTGATGCCCAGGTGGGTGTTGGAGTGCATGGAGAGCCCGATGCCGTACGCGCCGCACAGCGCGGCGAGTTCGCGGGTGCGGTGCAGCCCGCCCCAGTAGTGGTGGTCGCAGAGCACGATCCGTACCGCACTCCGGGCGAAGGCCTCCGGCACCTCCTCGAAGGCGGTCACGCACATGTTGGTGGCGAGCGGCACCGGGGTGCCGGCGGCGACCTCCGCCATCGCGGCCGTCCCGGTCGCCGGGTCCTCCAGGTACTCCAGGACGTCGCCGAGTTCGCGGGCGACGGCGAGGGAGGTGGCCACCGACCAGGCGCCGTTGGGGTCGAGGCGCAGCGGGCGGCCCGGGAACTCCTTCGCGAGGGCGCGGATCGCGGTGATCTCCTCCTCGGGCGGGAAGACCCCGCCCTTGAGCTTGAAGGAGCCGAAGCCGTGGCGGCGGTCGAAGCGGCGGGCCTGCTCGACGACGCCGGCCGGGTCGAGGGCCTCGCCCCACGCGTCGGGAGCGGCGGCGGGGTGGGCGCCCCACTTGTAGAAGAGGTAGCCGCTGTACTCGACCTCGTCGCGGACCTTGCCGCCGAGCAGGGCGTGGACGGGCAGGCCGAGGCTCTTGCCGAGGGCGTCCAGGCAGGCGGTCTCGAAGGCGGAGACGACGGAGAGGCGGAGCTTGTCGGCCGTCTGGGCACCGCGCAGGCCGCCGGCGTCGACCCGGTCGTCCACCCTTCCGGTCATGTCCGAAGCGGTGACCTCGGCGGCCAGCCGGAACAGGCCGTTCACATGCGTGACCGGATGGCCGGGCAGCGCCTCGGCCAGCGGACGGGCCAGGTCGAGGTAGCGCGTGTCGCCGTAGGTCTCGCCGAGGCCGGTCACGCCACCCCGGGTGACGACCTCCACCACGAGCCGGGGCGTGAAGGGCTGGTGGACGCCCTGAGTGTTGAGGAGCGGTGGGTCGGCGATGAGGATCGGGGTCAGCCGGACGTCGTCGATGCACAGCGCTGAATCCATATGTGAACCCTATTCATGCGCGCGGACGGGACACCAGGGGCGCGCACCGGGTTTCCCGCCTCCCCCTGGACGACATACCGACTGGTCGGTCATCATGAACGCCGAAGCCGACCCCGGAGGTACGCCCGTATGAGTTCCGCCCCTCCCCCGCAGTCCCCGACGCGGGAGGTGCCCCCTCCCGGTCTCGACCCCGAGCGGCTGCGCCGTTTCCTCGACCGCGAGCGGCCCGGTCTCGTCTCCGGTCCGCTCACCGCCCGGCTGATCGAGGGCGGCCGCTCCAACCTGACGTACGTCGTGACCGACGGGGCCGGCCGCTGGGTCGTGCGCCGTCCTCCGCTCGGCCACGTCCTCGCCACCGCCCACGACATGAAGCGCGAGCACCGGGTCATCAGCGCCCTGCACCCCACCGCCGTGCCGGTGCCGGAGACGGTCGTGCTGTGCGAGGACGAGTCGGTGCTCGGCGCGCCCTTCTACGTCATGGAGTTCGTCGACGGCACCCCGTACCGCTCCGCCGGCGAACTCGCCGCGCTGGGCCCGGAGCGCACCCGTCAGGCGGTCCTCGGTCTGGTCGACACCCTCGTCGACCTGCACGCCGTCGACCCGGCCGGTGTCGGCCTCGCGGACTTCGGGCGGCCCGAGGGCTTCCTCGACCGGCAGCTGCGCCGCTGGGGCAAGCAGCTCGCCGCCTCCCGCGGCCGCGACCTGGCCGGCATCGACGAACTGCACGCGGCCCTCGGCCGCGGCCTGCCGGTCTCCCCCGTGCCCGCCGTGATCCACGGCGACTACCGCCTGGACAACGTCCTCATCGGCGCCGACGACCGGATCAGGGCCGTGCTCGACTGGGAGATGTCCACCCTCGGCGACCCGCTCACCGACCTCGGCCTGCTGGTCATGTACAGCACGCCGCTCGACCTGCCGGGCTCGCCGATCTCCACCACCGCCTCCGCCGCCGGCCACCCCACCGCCGCCGAGCTGACCGAGCGGTACGCCGCGCGCTCCGGCCGCGACACCGGCGCCCTGTCCTGGTACACGGCCTTCGCCTGGTTCAAGCTCGCCGTGATCCTGGAGGGCATCCACTACCGCTACACCCTCGGCCAGACCGTCGGCGCCGGATTCGACCGCATCGGCGAACTCGTCCCCGTCTTCATCGAGCACGGCCTCACCACCCTCCAGGAAGGCTGATCCGCCATGGACTTCGCGTTCGACGCCCGTACCGAGGAGCTCCGGGCGAGACTCCTCGCCTTCATGGACGAGCACGTCTACCCGGCCGAGGCCGTCGCCCACGAGCAGCGCGCCCGGCTCGCCTCGCCCTGGGACACCCCGGCGGTGGTGGAGGACCTGAAGGCGGAGGCCAAGCGCCAGGGGCTGTGGAACCTCTTCCTTCCCGACGAGGAGTACGGGGCCGGGCTCACCAACCTCCAGTACGCGCCGCTCGCCGAGATCACCGGCCGCAGCCCCGAGCTCGCCCCCACCGCCCTCAACTGCGCGGCCCCGGACACCGGGAACATGGAGGTGCTCGCCCAGTTCGGTGACGAGCGGCAGAAGAAGCAGTGGCTGGAGCCGCTGCTCGCGGGCGAGATCCGCTCGGCCTTCGCGATGACCGAGCCCGAGGTGGCCTCCTCCGACGCCACCAACATCGAGACCAGCATCCGGCGAGCCTCCGACGGTTCCGACGCGTATGTGATCGACGGGCGCAAGTGGTACATCTCCGGGGCGATGAACCCGAACTGCCGGATCTTCATCGTCATGGGCAAGACGGACCCCGACGGCACCGACCCGCGCCGCCAGCAGTCGATGATCCTCGTCCCGCGCGACACCCCCGGCGTCGAGGTGCGGCGGGCGATGCGGGTGTACGGCTACGAGGACCACTCCCACGGCGGCCACGCCGAGGTGGTCTTCGACGGCGTCCGCGTGCCCGCGTCGAACCTGATCGGCGAGGAGGGCGGCGGCTTCGCCATCGCCCAGGCCCGCCTCGGGCCGGGCCGCATCCACCACTGCATGCGGCTGATCGGCATGGCCGAGCGGGCCGTGGAGCTGATGTGCCGGCGCGCGGTGTCCCGTACCGCCTTCGGCAAGACGCTCGCCCAGCAGGGCGTCGTCCAGAACTGGATCGCGGACGCCCGGGTGACCATCGAACAGCTGCGGCTGCTCGTCCTGAAGACGGCCTGGCTGATGGACACCGTCGGGAACAGGGGCGCCCACACCGAGATCCAGGCGATCAAGATCGCCACCCCGAGGGCGGTGGTCGACATCCTCGACAAGGCGGTCCAGGTGCACGGCGCGGGCGGCGTCTCGCAGGACTTCCCGCTCGCCGAGCTGTGGGCCTCCGCCCGCACCCTGAAGCTCGCGGACGGGCCCGACGAGGTGCACCAGCGCTCGCTGGCCCGCCGGGAGCTGAAGAAGTACCTGTAGGGAAGAGCGGCAGGGCCCGGGGCGCGTGGCACCCCGGGCCCTGCCGTCCGCCCGCAGGCCGCTCTACGGGCGCAGGGCCCGCAGCAGCAGGTCGGCCAGGTGGTCGGCGACCTGCTGCGGGGTGAGCGGGCCGTCGGGGCGGTACCAGGTCGACAGGTGGTGGACCGAGCCGAAGTGGTAGTCGACCACCAGGTCGGCGGGGGTCGAGGCGGAGAACACGCCGGACCGCTGGCCCTCCTCGATCAGCGCGCGGAACCGCTCGTGGTAGCGCCGCCGCTCGGCCCGTACCTGCTTGTTCTTCTCCGGGCTCAGGTGGTGCATCGAGCGGAAGAAGATCGCCGCGTCGTCCAGGTTCTCGATGGTGGTGACGACCACGTCGGCGGCGGCGTCCCGCAGCCGCTCCTCCACCGGCGCGTCGGCGTCGGCGAAGCCGTCGAGCCGCTCCTGCTGGAGCCTGAGCACCCGGGAGTAGACCTCCTGGAGGAGGTCCTCCTTGGAGCCGAAGTAGTGGTAGAGGGCACCCTTGGTGACGCCCGCCGCCTCGACGATCTCCTGGACGGAGGTCCGGTCGTAACCCTGCTCGGCGAAGAGCCGGGTGGCGGCGGCGAGGAGCCTCTGGGGGACGGGCGTGCCGTTCCCGTCCGTCGTCCTGGCCATGCTGCGCCGCCTTTCGTTCATCCTGGTGCTCACTTCCGGGACCGCAGGTCCCGCCTGAGGATCTTCCCACTAGTCGTCTTGGGCAGCTCCGGCAGGATCTCGACCTGGCGCGGATACTTGTACGCGGCGAGCCGCCGCTCGCAGTAGGCGGACAGCTCGGCGGGCTCCGCGTGGGCGCCCGGGCGCAGGCTCACGTACGCCTTGACGCTCTCCCCGCGGTAGGCGTCGGGGACGCCGACGACGGCGGCCTCGCGGACGGCCGGGTGGGTGTAGAGGACGTCCTCGACCTCGCGCGGCCAGACCTTGAACCCGGAGGCGTTGATCATGTCCTTCTTGCGGTCGACGACGTAGAGCCAGCCGTCCTCGTCCACGAAGCCGATGTCGCCGGTGCGCAGTTCGCCGTCGGGGAAGGCGGCGGCGGTGGCCTCGGGCTGCCGCCAGTAGCCGGGGACGACCTGGGGGCCCCGGACGGCGATCTCGCCGTGCTCGCCGAAGGGCACCTCGGCGCCGTTCTCGTCGAGGATCCGGACCACGGTGTCGGCGCCGGGCACGCCGACGGACAGGGTGCCGGAGACGGGGTCGACGGGGGCCTCGTGCTGCGGCGGCACGGCGGCGCAGGGGGCGGTGCACTCGGTGAGGCCGTAGCCGTTGCGGAGGTACGGGCCGAAGCGGGCGCGGAACGTCTCGACCAGGGCGGGCGGGACGGGGGCTCCGCCGGAGGAGACGACCAGGAAGGAGGAGAAGTGGTCGGGGGTGGCGGCCGGGTGGGCGGCGAGCGCCATGAAGGCGGTGGAGGGGCCGACGGTGAAGGCGGGGCGGTGTTCCAGGAAGGCGTCGAGGACGACACCGGGTTCGAAACGGTAGGCGAGGGCGAGGGTGCCGCCGTTTGCGAAGCACGCTGCCAACTCGCAGACCAGGCCGGTGATGTGGAACAGCGGGGCGAGGACGAAGTAGACGGCTCCCGGCGGCACGGGATGGCCGGTGCGCTGGCGTTCGGCGTTGTGGACGATGCCCCGGTGGAGGTTGAGGGCGCCCTTGGGGGTGCCGCTGGTGCCGGAGGTGTAGCTGATCAGGGCGATGTCGTCGGTCGTGGGCTCACGGCCTTCGGGCGCCGGGTGGCCGGCGCGGGCGACGGCGAGGAGGTCGTCGACCTCGGTGGGGACGGGGTCGAAGGCGAGGACGCGGGGGTCGTCACGGGTCTGCAGCCCGCGCTCGTCGGCGGTGAGGGCGACGGGGACGCCGGTCTCGGCGGCGGTGGCGCGGACGTGGCCGTCCCAGGCCCGGTCGGAGCAGATCACCGCGCGGGCGCCGGAGTCCCGCAGGGCGTGGCCGACCTCGGCCGCCTTGTACATGGGGTTGAGCGGGACGACGGTGGCGCCCGCCTTCCACGCGCCGAGCAGGGCGAGGACGAAGTGCGGGCTGTTCTGGAGCATGACCGCGACCCGGTCCCCGCGCTCGACGCCCCGGGCGGCGAGGTGTCCGGCGACGGAGTCCGACAGGGCGTCGGTGTCGCGGTACGAGAGACGGTGGTCGAAGTACGCGAGGGCGGGGTGGTCGGGGGTGCGGGCGGCGGCGTCCCGAAAGGCGTGCAGCGCGGTGGGCGGCGGGTCGATCGGGCCCCGCTGTGCCTCGCTGAGCAGGCCGAGCCAGGGCCGGGCGGCGTAGATCGAAGCCGTGGCACCGCCGGCGCCGCCGGTGGCGGCGGTCGGGGCGGTGGCCGCGCCGCTGGGGATGTTGCCACCCGGGGCGGCGGCCGGTAGGACGTGATCGCGGCCGGTGACGGCGGTCGGGGCGGCCGGGGCGGCGGCCGCCTGGCTGGGGTCGTCGCCGCCCGGGGAGGCCGGGGCAGCGGCCGGTCCGACGTGGTCGCCGCCGGTGGCAGCGGTCGGGGTGGCCGTCTGCCTGGCGTCTCCCCCGGCGGTGGCGGCCGATCCGCCGGTCGTGCCGCCCGAAGTGGCCGGGGCGGCGGCCGGGCCGCCGGTCGCACCGCCCGGGGTGGCCGGGGCGGCGGCCGGGCCGCCCTGGGCGCCGCCCGTCTCCCTCGCCTCTCCCCCCGTCACGCGCCCGCTCCTTCCCACTTCCGCTGGATGTGGTTCATGTTGCCGAGCCACCGCTCGGGGTCGGTCGCGCGGGCCCGGTAGTAGCCGGCGACCTCGGGGTGGGGCAGGACGAGGAAGCGGTCGGTGTCGATGGCGTCGAAGAGGGCGTCGGCGACGTCCTCGGGCTCGATGGCGGTGGGGGCGAGCACGAGCTCGCCGGCCGAACCGGCGGCGGTCAGCATGTCCGTGCGCACGCCCTGCGGGCAGATGGCGTGGACCTTCAGCCCGCGGTGGCGGTAGGTGAGCGAGAGCCATTCGGCGAAGGCGTACGCGCCGTGCTTGGAGACGCTGTACGGGGCGGCGCCGACCATCGTGAGCAGGCCGGCGGCGGAGACGGTGGAGACGAAGCGCCCGGTGCCGCGCTCCAGCCAGTCGGGCAGCAGGGCGCGGGCCGCCCGTACATGGGCCATCACGTTGACGTCCCAGGCGGCGGCCCAGACCTCCTCGTCGGCGAAGGCGTCGCCGGGCGAGGCCAGTCCGGCGTTGGCGCACCAGACGTCCACGGCGCCGCCGAGGGCGTCCCGGGCCTCCTCGACGACGGCGGAGGCGTCACCGGGGACGGGGATGCCGCCGATCTCGTCGGCGACGGCCTTGGTGCGGCCGGGGTCGAGGTCGTTGACGACGACCCGCGCCCCTTCCGCGGCGAACCGGCGGGCGAGCGCGGCACCGATGCCGCCTCCCGCGCCCGTGACGACCACTCCAGCGCCCTGCACCGTACTCATCGGCCCACCTCTCCGTCGCGGTTGTGCGGGCAGACTAACCGGTCGGTATGCGGACGGGGAAGAGTCCGGCGGTACGCCTCGTTCCGTGCGGGCCCGCCGGGCGCTAGCGTGCGTGGCCATGTCAGGGAAGGCGATCAGGGAGGTTTCCGCATGAGCCTGTCCAGACGAGGCCTGCTGGCCGCGGGCGGTGCGCTCGCGGCCGGGACGGCCACGACGGCCGCGACCGCCGGTGCGGCACCGGCCGCCGCCGACGCCCCGGCCGGCCGTGGCCGCCGGGTGCGCACCGGCTTCGAGCGGCTCGCCGCCGACGGGTACGCGGTGCTCGCCGGGCAGCGGGTCGGCGTGGTCACCAACCCGACCGGCGTCACCGCCGAGTCCCGGCACATCGTCGACGTCATGCACGCCGACGAGCGGGTCGACCTGATCGCCGTCTTCGGCCCCGAGCACGGCTTCCGGGGCACCGCCCAGGCGGGCGGCTCCGAAGGCCGTCACGACGACCCGGCCACCGGACTCCCCGTCTACGACACGTACCTGAAGAGCGGCCAGGCCCTCGCGGATGTCTTCACGGCCTCGGGCGTGGACACGGTGGTCTTCGACATCCAGGACGTGGGCGCCCGTTTCTACACGTACATCTGGACGCTCTACGACTGCATGGTGGCGGCCGCGCTCGCGGGCAAGCGCTTCGTCGTCCTCGACCGGCCGAACCCGGTGACCGGGCGGGCCGCGCTCGGCCCGGTCCTGGACCGGGCGTACGCGACCTTCGTCGGCCGGGAGCCGATCGCGCAGGCGCACGGGATGACGGTGGCGGAGCTGGCCCGGCTGTTCAACGGGGAGTTCCTGGCGACGCCCGTGCCGCTGGAGACGGTGGCGGTGTCCGGCTGGCGGCGCGCCGACTTCTTCGACGCGACCGGGCTGCCGTGGGTGCCGCCGAGTCCGAACATGCCGACGCCCGACACCGCGCTGGTCTACTCCGGCACCTGTCTCTTCGAGGGCACCAACCTCTCCGAGGGACGCGGCACCACCCGCCCGTTCGAGCTGCTCGGCGCGGAGGGGATCGACGGCCGGTGGGCGCGGGCGGCGAACGCGCTCGACCTGCCGGGCGTCCGGTTCCGCGAGGCGTACTTCGCGCCGACCTTCTCCAAGTTCCAGGGCAGGACGGTCGGCGGGGTGCAGCTGATGGTGCACGACCGCGCGGCCTTCGATCCGGTACGGACCGGAATCGCGCTCCTCGTCACCGCGCGGCGCACCTGGAGCGGCTTCGCGTGGCGGGCCGACCGCTGGATCGACAAGCTGACCGGTTCGAGCCGGGTGCGCACGCTGATCGACGCGGGCGCGTCGGCGGACGAGGTCGTCGGCGCCTGGGAGGAGGACCTGGCGGCGTTCCGCTCGGTGCGGAAGGAATACCTGATGTACCACTGAGAGCCGCCGAGGGGGGATTTCCCCCGTGCCGGTCGGGGGCGGGCGGGATGTCCCCGACCGCCCTCCGGCGCGGAGGCTGGGGTCATGAACACTTTCTTACGGCGTCGTCGCCGCCCTCTCGCCGCCCTGATCGCCGCCCTGTGCGTGGGCCTGCTCGCGCCCGCCGCCGTCGCGGCGGAGCGCCCGGCCGCCGATCCCGCCCGCGATCCGGCCCGTGAACTCGCCGTGACCGCCCGCCCGTTGACGGACGCCCGCGCGCTCGGGCGGATCGTCGGTTCGGCGAAGGTCGTCGGTCTCGGCGAGGCCACGCACAGTTCGGCCGAGTTCTTCGAGACCAAGCACCGCCTCTTCGAACGGCTCGTGGAGGAGCAGGGGTTCACCACCTTCGCCCTGGAGGCGAACTGGAGCACCGGCCTGCTGATCGACGACTACGTGCGCTTCGGCAAGGGCGACATCGGCGCGATCATGCGGGACGAGTTCCAGAACGCGTACGGCTTCTGGAACACCGAGGAGTACCTGGACCTGTTCACCTGGATGCGGCGGCACAATCTGCGCCATCCCGATCACCCGGTGCGGTTCATGGGCAACGACCTCGGCTACGCGGGCCCCGGCCTCTTCGACGAGGTCACCGGCTATGTGGCCCGAGCCCACCCCGACCTGCTCCCCCGTGTGCGGGACCTCTACCGGTCCTCGCGGCCGGCGGACGGTGTCGCGGTCGACGCCTGGATGAACGCCTATCTGGCCAGGCCGCTCGCCGAACGGCGGGCCATGGCCGCGGACGTGAACCGCGCCCTCGCCCTCCTGGAGCGGCGGAAACCGGCCGGGAAGGACCGCGCGGCGCGCGAGGCGCACGCGTGGGCGGTGCAGCACGCGCGGGCGATCGCCCAGGTCGGCACGGAGTACGCCCACGACCTGGACACGCCGGACGGTGTGGCCGCGGCGATGCTGTACCGCGACCGGGTCATGGCGGAGAACACCGTGTGGTGGCAGCGCAGGACGGGCGACCGGATGCTGCTGTCGGCGCACAACGGGCACATCGGCTACGAGACGACGATGCCGGCCCAGTACCCGCGGCTCCAGGGCGCCTTCCTCCGTGACGCGCTGGGCCGGGACTACGTGAGCGTCGGCGCCCTCTTCGGGCGGGGCTCGTTCAACGCGCACGACACCGGGGCGCCCGGCGAACCGGTGCGGGTCTTCACGGTCGGGCCGCTGGGGCCGGACAGCAACGACCACGTGCTCGACCGGGTCGCACGGCGCCCGTTCCTGCTGGACCTGCGCACGGCGACGCCGGCCGCGCGCGCGTGGCTGTCCGTGGCCCGGCCGACCCGGGCGATCGGCACCGCCTACCCGTGGCCGGGTGACGTGGCGCCGCTGCGGCTCGCGACCGCGTACGACGCGCTCGTGTACTTCCCCGAGGTCTCGGCGGCGCGCCTGCGCCACTGACGACTGGCCGTCCCTCCGCGTGGGCAGAATCCCGGGGCCGCCCGTGCGGCGGCGCACCTCGACGCGGAGGGACGGGCCATGACGGTGACGAGTGTCGATCCGTACCGCGAGATCGTCTTCGACAAGGACGGCGACGGCCCGCGCGGGCAGGCGGGCGCGCTCGCGGACCTCGCCCGGCGCGGCTGCACGGACCTGGTGCTCTTCTCGCACGGCTGGAACAACTCGCCGTCGGTCGCCTCCGGTCTCTTCTCCCGCTTCTTCGCGCCCTTCCCGCGCGTGGCCGCGCCGGGCGCGCGGCTCGGTTACGCGGGGCTCGTCTGGCCCTCGATGATGTTCTCCGACGAGCCGGTCCCCGACTACGCGGCGCTCGCCGCGACCGTGCCCGGCCGGGCGGCGGTGGTCGCCCGGCTCGCGGAGCTGATCGGGGAGGAGCCGGCCGAGGAGGCCGCGTTCACGGAGTTCGCGGCGCTGCTGCGGGACCTGGCGGACATCGGGCCGCAGGCGCCGGCCGAGGGCCCGGCCCCGGGGCCCGCGGAGGGCCGCGCCGAGGGGCCGGCCGCCGTGGCGGCGCCCGCCTTCCTGCTGGGGGATCCGCTGACGGTGTACGGGATGTTCGCCGACGCGGCATGGGAGGCCGCGGGCGTGCCGCCGGGCGCGCGGGAGGCGGAGCCGCTGCTCGGCGGGGACCGGGTGAAGCGCCTGTGGAAGGGCGCGAAGGAGGCGCTGCGGCAGGCCACGTACTACACGATGAAGCGCCGGGCCGGGGTGGTCGGCGAACGCGGCCTCGGCCCGTTGCTCGGCGAACTCGCCCGTACGGCTCCGGCGTTGCGCGTCCATCTCGTCGGGCACAGCTTCGGCGCCCGGCTCGTCGCCCACGCGCTGCGCGGGCTGCCCGCGGGCGCCCGCACGGTGAAGTCGGTGACGCTGCTCCAGGGCGCCTTCTCCCATTACGCCTTCGCCGCCCGCCTGCCCCATGAGCCGGGTCGCGGCGGCGCCCTGCGGGACCTCCAGAGGCGGGTCGACGGGCCGCTGGTGGCCTGCCACTCGCACCGCGACACGGCGCTGCGGGTCTTCTACCCGCTGGCGTCCCGGCTCGCCCGCGACGACGAGTCGCTGCTCGGCCGGGACGACCCGCGCTGGTGGGCGATCGGCTACGACGGTGTTCAGGCCGTACCGGGCACGGCCGCCCTGACGCTGGGCGCGGCACTGCGGGACGGGCTGCCCGCGACCGGGTGCGTGAGCGTGGACACGGCGCCGGTGGTGTCCGAGCACAGCGACATCTGCCACGAGGAACTGGCCCGGCTCGTGGCGCGGGCGGGCCGCTTCGGCTGAGACGGGGCCCGTCCGCCCGGCCGCCGAAGGGTCCGGTTCCGGCCATCCGGCGGCCGTGGTGGTGCGGTCGATGGAACAGGATCGCTCTCTCGTTCGTCCCTCTCATATCGCCGGAGTGCTAGCGACGGAGGTGGCAGACGATGGCCGGGTTCCGGAGTCTCGCGAGACAGGTACGCGACCCAGGGAGCGACACGGCGCTGCGGAGGTACTCGCTGCGCAAGTGCCTGGAGCGGTTCGCTCCTTACGGTCACCGGGCGACCTGGGACCACTTGTGCCGCAGGCACGGGTTCGGTCCCGAGGACCGGGAGGCCGATCCGCGGCGGCTGGTGGCCGCCCTGGACGAGCTGGAGGCGGCGCGGGCGGTGTGGCTCGCGTACGAGAAGGAGTTCGCCGAGCGGCGGCGGCGCGAGAAACACGGCGGGCTGCGCCGGCCGGGCGGCCTGGACGAATGGCACCGCAGGATCTGGGGAGGCAACGGGGTGGCCCGCTGCGACGACCCCGAGCACCACCCGAGCGCGCCGCTGCCCGAGGTGGTGGGCCGGCTGGTGGACGCGCTGCGGCGCGGGCCGGGCGAGCACTGCCCGGTGTGCGCGGGCCCGCGGATCGAGTGGCGCGCGGGCCGCAGGGACGATCCGTGGTTCGGTCCGGTGTGCGGGGACTGCGGGGTGCTGATACCGCGCGCGGTGCTGACGCCCCGTGCGCTGGCCAGGACCCGCGGCGAGAGATCGCCCCGGCTGGCGTCGGTGGCGTGATGCTCCAGGTCTGTCTCAACGGGGGCCGCCGGCCCGGGGGCACGGCGGCGGTGCCGATGACTCCGGTCGCGATGGCCGAGGCAGCGGCGGCGGCGGTCGCCGCCGGCGCGGTGGACGTGCACGTCCACCCCAAGACGCCCTGCGGGAGCGACACGCTCTCGCCGCGGGTGCTCGCCGACACGCTGACCGCGCTGCGCGCGGCCGTGGACGTGCCGGTCGGTGTGACGACGGGCGCCTGGGCGGAGCCCGATCCGGTCCGCCGCCTCGCCCGGGTGCGGTCCTGGACGGTGCTGCCGGACCGGGCGTCGGTCAACTGGCACGAGCCGGGCGCGGAGGCCCTCGCCTCGGCCCTGCTCGACCGGGGCGTCGCGGTCGAGGCGGTGCTGCGCACGGACACCGACGGCCCGGCCCGCTTCCTGCGCTCCTCGCCGGCCCCGCGGGTGCTGCGGGTCGTCGCGGAGGCCGGCTCGGAGTCCGCGGCCCTCCGCCTCCTCCGGGCCCTCGCCCGCTCCCCGCACGCCCGCCCGGTGCTGCTGCACGGCCGCGACGCCGCCGCCTGGCCGCTGCTGCGTCTCGCCCGCCGTCAGGGCCTCGCCGCCCGCATCGGCCTGGAGGACACGCTCCTCCTCCCGGACGGCACCCCGGCCCGGTCCAACGCCCAGCTGGTCTCGGCCGCGCTCGCACAGTCGCCGTCGGCGGCGGTCTCGGCGTAGGGAGCGACGCTACCAGCCAACAAACCGCTGGCCCACGGGATTTCGGCCCGGCACAGTGTGCGGCGATGAGAACGCGAACGAAACCGCGACCGCACCTCACCGAGCGACCGGAGTTCTGACATGTCGACGCTGCGCGTCACCGCCGAGACCCTGACCGTCCACGACCACCCGAACGCCGACGCGCTGGAGCTCGCGCAGGTCGGCCTCTATCGCGCGGTGGTCGCCAAGGGGATCTACCGGACCGGTGACGTGGCGCTCTACATCCCGGAGCAGGCGGTGCTGCCGCCCGCGCTGGTCGAGGAGCTGGGGCTCACCGGGCGGCTGGCCGGGAAGGCGTCGGACCGGGTGAAGGCGGTGCGGCTGCGGGGGGAGCTGTCGCAGGGGCTCGTGTGCCGGCCGAAGGCGCTCGACGGGGTGGATCTGAAGCAGGCCGCCGAAGACGGCACCGACTTCGCCCGGTTGCTCGGGATCACCAAGTGGGCGCCGCCGGTCCCGCCGACGATGAGCGGGGAGGTGGAGGCCGCGCCGGATCTGCTGCCGTGGGTGGACGTGGAGAACCTGCACCGCTTCCCGGACGTCTTCGAGCCGGGCGAGCCGGTCGTCCTGACCGAGAAGCTGCACGGGACGGCCTGTCTGGTCACCTACCTGGCCGACACGGGCCGGGTCCTCGTCTCCTCCAAGGGCTTCGGCGCCAGGAACCTGGCCCTCAAGGAGGACCCGCGCAACCTGTACTGGCGCGCGGTCCTCGGGCACGGCCTGCCCGCCGTCGCGGCCCGGCTCGCCGGGCGGCTGGGCGCGACCCGGGTCGGCCTGTTCGGTGAGGTGTACGGGGCGGGGGTGCAGGACCTGGCGTACGGGGCGAACGCCCGCGCCGAGGACGGCCTCGGCTACGCGCTGTTCGACCTGTCCGCCGAGATCGACGGCCAGGTCCGCTGGCTGGACCCGGCCGAGGTCCTTAAGCCGGGCGAGCTGCCGCTCGTGCCGCGCCTTCACACCGGCCCGTTCGACCTGGACACGGTCCTCGCGCTGGCGAGCGGTCGCGAGACGGTCTCGGGCCGTGAGCTGCATCTGCGCGAGGGGGTCGTGATCCGCCCGGTGACCGAGCGCCACAGCCCGGTCCTCGGTGGCCGCGCCATCGCGAAGGCGGTCAGCCCGGCGTATCTGACCCGCAAGGGCGGCACCGAGTACGAGTGACGTGCTCGCCGTGATCCGAGCAGGGGCCCGCCCACGGGGGTGGCGGGCCCCTGCTCCTTCTTCCGTCAGCTGCCTTTGCGCTCCGGCATCAGGCGCGAGCCGGTGAGGCGTTCGCCGAACACGTCGTCGGGGTTGGACAGCACGCAGTTCTCCAGGGACAGGCAGCCGCAGCCGATGCAGTCCGTCAGATGGTCGCGCAGCCGGCCGAGCTGCTTGATCCGCTCGTCGAGCTCGGTGCGCCAGGCGGCCGAGAGGCGCGCCCAGTCCTCGTTGGTGGGGGTGCGCTCCTCGGGGAGTTCGGCGAGGGCGTCGCGGATCGTGGCGAGGGGGATGCCGACCCGCTGGGCGGCGCGGATGAAGGCGACCCGGCGCAGGGTGTCGCGGCTGTAGCGGCGCTGGTTGCCGCTGGTGCGGCGGCTGCTGATCAGGCCCTTGGTCTCGTAGAAGTGCAGGGCCGAGACGGCCGCCCCGCTGCGCGCGGACAGCTGGCCGACGGTGAGCTCGTGGATCTTCTCGGGAATCTGCGGCACTCGCCCGAGCCTACGTCAGGACCGTTCCGGTCCGTTGACAGGAGGCTCCTCTCCCCACATGCTGAGCAAGCGCTTAGAAACTTCAGACGAGAGGGAGCGGGAACATGGCCGAGCCGAGGATCTTCACCTCCGCCGAGGAGCTCCGCGCGGGGGTCGGCGAGCAGCTGGGGTACAGCGACTGGCTGGAGATCGAGCAGAAGCGGATCGACCAGTTCGCCGAGGCCACCGGCGACCACCAGTGGATCCACGTCGACCCGGAGCGCGCGGCGGCCGGCCCGTTCGGGACGACGATCGCGCACGGCTACCTGACGCTGTCGCTGCTGCCGGTCCTGGTCCCGCAGATCATGCGCGTCGAGGGCATGAAGATGGGCATCAACTACGGCACCAACAAGGTCCGTTTCCCCTCGCCCGTGCCGGTCGGCTCGCGGCTGCGCGCCACGGCGGTGCTGACCGAGGTCACGGAGGCCGGCGGCGGGGTGCAGGTGACGGCGACGGTGACCGTGGAGCGCGAGGGCGGCGACAAGCCGGTCTGCGTCGCCGAGTCGGTCTCCCGCTACTTCTTCTGAGCGCCGACCATCCTGAGCACGAGGTCGGCGTAGAGGGCGCCGACCTCGTCGGGCGTGCGGCGGCCCTGGGTGTTGAACCACCGCGAGACGTCGATGCAGAGGGAGAGCACCGCGACCGTGGTGCCCGCGACGTCGGGGACGTCGAACTCCCCGGCCGCCACGCCCTCGTTGATGATCCGCCGCACGGTGGCGTCCGACTCGCGGCGCAGCGCCACGATCTCGGTGCGGTGCTCGGGGCCGAGGGCGTCGAGCTCGTACTGCACGACCCGGGCGGTGGTGTGCCGCTCGGCGTGCCAGCGGACGAAGGACCGTACGGCCTCGCCCAGCCGCTCGGCGGCCGTGCCCTCGCCGTCGGCGGCGGCCCGCAGGATCTCCAGGGCCCTGTCGTGCCCGATCCGGCTGATCCGGTGGAGCAGCTCTTCCTTGGTCTTGTAGTGGATGTAGAGCGCGGCCGGGCTCATGCCGGCCCGGCCCGCGATGTCCCGGGTGGTGGTGGCGTGGTAGCCGCGCTCGGCGAACGCCTCGACGGCCGCGACCAGCAGGCGCCGGGCGGCCTCGGGCGTGACCTCGCCCCACGGCATGTCCTCGCCGCCGGGCGTCTCCTCCGCCGCGCTCATCGCACACTCCTTCTCGGGCCGCCGTCAGGACGAACACCATACAACGAAGGTGAGCAAGCGCTTAGGGTCTGCGGTCCGGCGTCCCGGGCCCGCGCCGCTTTCGGCGTCAGAGCTTCTGGAAGGGGTCGTGCTCCGCGAGCAGCTTCTCCAGGCGGGCCTGGTCGACCCGGCTGACGATCTGCCCCGCCTCCTGCCGGTCGCGGACGACCTTGGCGAGGGTGAAGGCGGAGGTGGTGAGGTAGAGCACGGAGATGGCGAGGAAGGCGCGCACCCACGCGCTCGCGTCCAGCTGGAAGACGCCGATGCCGACGGCGAGGAGCGCGATGCCGAAGGAGATGACGGCCTGCGCGTAGTAGGCGGCGGTGTTCTGCTGCTTGACCGGTGTGTCACTCATGCCGGACAGCATCCGGCGGATGTGGCCCGCACCACATCCGCCCGCGTACTCACCCCCGTACGGGGGCCGGTACTCAGAAGGCCGAGACCCCGGTCAGGGCCCGTCCGATGATGAGCTTCTGGATCTGGCTGGTGCCCTCGTAGAGGGTCATCACGCGGGCGTCCCGCAGCAGCTTGCCGACCGGGTACTCGTCGATGTAGCCGTAGCCGCCGAAGACCTGCAGGGCGTTGTTCGCCGCGCGGACGGCGGCCTCGGAGGCGTACAGCTTGGCCTTGGACGCGGCCGTGGCGAACTCCTGGCCGCGGTCGATGAGATCGGCGACCCGCCAGGTGAGCAGCCGGGCGGCGTCGACGTCGACGGCGATGTCGCTGATGAGCTCCTGGACCAGCTGGTACGAGGCGATGGGCTTGCCGAACTGCTCGCGCTCGCCCGCGTAGCGCACGGCCGCGTCGAGCGCGGCCTGGGCGATGCCGACGCAGCCGGCGGCGACCGACATCCGGCCCTTGGCGAGGGCGGACATGGCGACGGAGAAGCCCTTGCCCTCGGGACCGATCATGGCCTCGGCGGGGACGCGGACGTCCTCCAGGACCAGTTCGGCGGTGGCCTGGCCGCGCAGGCCGAGTTTGCCGTGGATGGTGCGGCGGGTGAGGCCGGGGGCGTCGGCGGGGACGAGGAAGGCGGAGACGCCCCGGTGGCCGGGCGCGTCGCCGGTGCGGGCGAACAGCAGCACGACATCGGCCCAGGTGCCGTTGGTGATGAACATCTTACTGCCGTTGATCACGTACGCGTCGCCGTCGCGGACCGCGCGGGTGGCGAGGTTCCCGGCGTCGGAGCCGGTGCCCGGCTCGGTGAGGCCGAAGCAGCCGACGGCGTCGCCGGAGGCGAGCCGGGGCAGCCAGGTCCGCTTCTGCTCCTCGTCCCCCCAGGCGGCGACGGTCTTGGCGACCAGGCCGAGGGAGACGGAGACGATGCCGCGGACCGAGGAGTCGCCGCGGCCCAGCTCCTCCGTGACGAGGCAGTAGGAGAGGTGGTCGCCGCCGGAACCGCCGTACTCCTCGGGGATCGTCAGGCCGAGGAAGCCGACGGAGCCGAGCTTCTTCACGATCGCCTTGTCGACGTTCTCGGCCCGGTCCCACGCGACGGCGTACGGGGTGACCTCGCGGGCCACGAAGTCCTCCGCGAGCCGCCGTACGGCTTCCTGCTCCTCGCTCAGCCCCAGATCCACCGCGCCACCTCACCGGTTTAATTACCACTGCTAGTTTTTGGGTGCACGCCTACTATGTGCGCCATGGCCCGACCGCGCAAGCCCCTCCTCAGCCGAGAACGCATCGTCGAGACGGCGGGAGCGCTCGTGGACGCCGAGGGCCTCGCCGCCCTCTCGACCCGGCGGCTCGCCGCCGAGCTCGGGGTCAGCGGGCCGTCCCTCTACAACCACTTCCGCACCAAGGACGAGATCCTCGACGCGGTCGCGGACGCGGTCAGCGCGAAGGTCGACCTGTCGATGTTCGCCCCGGACGACCCCCGGGACTGGCGCACGGCCCTGCACGACTGGGCGGTCTCCTACCGCGCCGCCCTCGCCGACCACCCGCACATCGTCCCCGTCCTCGCCCAGGGCCCGGGCCGCCGCCCGGCCGGTCTGAAGGTCGCCGACGCGGTCTTCGGCGCGATGGTCCGGGCGGGCTGGCCGCCCGCGCAGGCCACCTCCATCGGCGCGCTCATGCGGTACTTCGTCACGGGCTCGGCACTCGGCTCCTTCGCCCGCGGCTTCGTCGACGACGAGACCGCCTACGACCCCGCGGACTATCCGCACCTCGGGCAGGCGCACCTGCTCGCGGAGCGGCGCGAGAAGGTCGACCGGGTGGCGTTCGAGACGGGACTGCGGGCGCTGCTCGACGGGTTGACGATGCAGTACGAGGCGGGGGCACGGGGGAACGGACGGGAACGGGACGCGGAGGGCGGGGCGTAGGGAGGGGGCCGGCGGCCGACACCCCACTCCGGCGACGGGCCCCCGACTCCCGGCGGCCGAAGGTTCGGCAGGAGCCGAACCGTGACTGCGGCATCCTGGGCGCATGGCCGCCAAAGACCTCGCCGCACTCGCCGCGCTCTTCGCCGACGAGACCCGTGCCGCCTTCCTGCTCGCCCTGCTCGACGGGCGGGCCTGGACCGCCGGGGAGCTGGCCCGGCACGCGCGGGTCGCGCCGTCCACCACCAGCGAGCATCTGGGCAAGCTCGTGGCGGGCGGGGTCCTCGCCGAGGAACGGCAGGGCAGGCACCGTTACGTACGGCTCGCCGACCACCGGATCGCGCACCTCGTCGAGGACCTCGCCGCACTCGCCGCGCCGGCCGTGCCCGAGGCGCCGCGCGGGCTGCGGGAGGCGAGCGCGGGCCAGGCGATGGCGCGCGGGCGGACCTGCTACGACCATCTCGCCGGGCGGCTCGGGATCGCCCTCACGGACGCGATGACCGTGCGGGGACTGCTGCGCCAGGACACCGGGTTCGCGCTCACCGACGACGGGCTCGCCTGGTTCGAGGACCTCGGCATGCCCCTCGCGCCGAAGGGGCGGCGGCCCGTCGCGCGCGGCTGCCTGGACTGGACCGAGCGCCGGCCGCACCTCGCCGGACTCGCGGGCGCGGCCCTGTGCCGGCACGCGCTGGACGCCGGCTGGTGCGTACGGATCGGCTCGGAGCGCGCGGTGAAGGTGACCCCGGACGGGGAACGGGCGCTACACGCGGCGCTCGGCATCGAGCCGGCGGCGCTGCGGTGACGAGCGGGGCGCCGGGGGCAAGGGGCAGGGGGCAGGGGGCAGGGGCCCGGGCGCGAGGCGACGGTCACCGGGGCGCCGAAGGCTCGGGAGCTCCAGGGGGCCGGGGGCACCGGGATCGCGGGGAGCTCCGGGGGCCGGGGGCCCCAGGACTCCCGGACTCCGGGACTCCGGGACTCCGGGACTCCGGGACCGCAGGGCTCCAGGACTCCAGGACTCCAGGGCTCCAGGGCTCCAGGGCTCCGGGCGATATTGCGGTGAACGCCGAACGGTCCGCGCCCTACGGTCGTCCCATGCCGAACCGAACCTCCCGTCTCGCGCTCGCCGCCGCCGGTGTGACCGTCGTCCTGTGGGCCTCCGCCTTCGTCTCCATCCGCAGCGCGGGGACCGCCTACTCCCCCGGCGCCCTCGCCCTCGGGCGGCTCCTCGCCGGGTCGCTGGTCCTCGGGGCCGTCCTCCTGATACGGCGTGAGGGGCTGCCGCCGCGCGCCGCCTGGCCGGGCATCGTGACCTCCGGGCTGCTGTGGTTCGGGGTGTACATGGTGGTGCTCAACTGGGGCGAGCAGGAGGTCGACGCGGGCACGGCCGCGATGGTCGTCAACATCGGCCCGATCCTGATCGCCCTGCTCGGCGCCCGGTTCCTGAGGGAGGCCCTGCCGCCCCGGCTGCTGGCCGGCATGGCCGTGTCCTTCGCGGGCGCGGTGGCCGTCGGCCTGTCGATGTCGGGCGGCTCCGGGCCGGGGCACGCCTCGGTGCTCGGCGTGGTGCTGTGTCTGCTCGCGGCGGTCGCGTACGCCGGTGGTGTCGTCGCCCAGAAGCCCGCGCTGGCCCACGGCAGCGCCCTGCAGGTGACCACCTTCGGCTGCCTGGTCGGCACGGTGGGCTGCCTGCCGTTCGCCGGACGGCTCGTCGAGGAGGCGGCGCGGGCCCCGCTGCCGGCGACCCTGAACATGGTCTACCTCGGGGTCTTCCCGACCGCTCTCGCCTTCACCACCTGGGCCTACGCCCTGGCCCGTACGACGGCGGGCCGGATGGGCGCGACGACGTACGCCGTGCCGGCGCTCGTGGTGCTGATGGCGTGGGTGGTCCTGGGCGAGCTGCCGGGGCTGCTGACGCTGGCGGGCGGCGCGCTGTGCCTGGCGGGTGTGGCGGTGTCCCGGTCCCGGCCGAAGACCCCGGTGGTGTCGTCGGCCGGGACGGTGGACGACACGGCCTGACAGGCCGGGCGCGTGCCGGTCGCGGACCGGGTGACGTCCGGCCGTCGGCCGGCCCGTGGGCTCGTCGTGTCTAGAACACGACCAGCGCGCGCCCGCCCTTGCCCGCGAGCATGTTGTCGAACGCGCCCGGAATGCCGTCCAAGGTGATGCGTTCGGTGACCAGGCCGTTCAGGTCGAGGCGGCCGGCGCGGACGTGCTCGGCGAGGACCGGCAGGTCACGGGCCGGGTCGGAGTTGCCGTAGACGCAGCCGGACAGGGTGCGGCCCCAGTGGAATATCTCCAGGGCGTTGAAGGCGACCTGCTGGTCCTTGCCTCCGATGCCGACGACCGTTGTGCGGCCGCCGCGCCGGGTGGCGTCCCAGGCGGTACGGATGGTGGCGGCCCGGCCGACGCACTCGACGGACACGTCGACGCCGTGACCGCCCGTCAGCCCGCGGATCTCCCTGGCGGTGGTCTCGGAGGCGACGACGTACTCGGTGGCACCGGCGGCCCGGGCCAGCGCCTCCTTCTCGGGCGAGACGTCGACGGCGACGATCGCCCCAGCGCCGGCGATCCGGGCGGCCTGGAGGGTGGCCAGGCCCACGCCGCCGACGCCGAAGACGGCGACGGACTCCCCGGCCCTGACCCGGGCGGAGTGGTGGACGGCGCCCCAGCCGGTGAGGACGGCGCAGCCGAGCAGGGCGGCCTCGGTGAGCGGTATCCCGTCGGGCACGGGCAGCACGCAGTTGCCGGCGACGACGGTCTCCTCGGCGAAGGCGGCCACGTTGAGGCCGGGGTGCAGCTCGGTGCCGTCCTCGGTGCGGGCGTGCACGTGCGCGGCGCCGGTCAGGGCGTTCGCGCAGAGCCAGACCTCGCCGAGCCCGCAGGGGTGGCAGGACCCGCAGGACGGCGCCCAGTTGAGGACGACGCCGTCACCGGGGGCGACATGGGTGACGCCCTCGCCGACGGAGACGACGGTGCCGGCGCCCTCGTGGCCGAGCACGGCGGGGACCGGCAGCCGCATGGTGCCGTTGGACAGCGACAGGTCGGAGTGGCACACGCCGGCGGCGGCGAGGCGGACCCGGACCTGGCCGGGGCCGGGCTCGGGCAGTTCGATGCCGGTGATCTCCAGGGGAGAACCGACGGCGGGCAGGACGGCGGCGCGGATCACGCGGGGGCTCCTTCGGCGAGTACGGCGCTGACGCTCAGATACGGCGCTGACGCTCAGAACTGCAGGGACTTGGTCTGGAGGTACTCGGCCAGGCCGTGCGCGCCGAGCTCGCGGCCCACCCCGGACTGCTTCCAGCCGCCGAACGGCGCCAGCGGGTTGAAGCGGCCGCCGTTGATGTCGACCTGGCCGGTCTCCATGCGCCGGGCGAAGGCGACGGCCTCCTCCGGCTCGCCCCACACGGCACCGGCGAGCCCGTAGACGGTGCCGTTGGCGATGGCGAGGGCGTCGGCCTCGTCCTCGTAGCGGATGATCGAGACGACCGGGCCGAAGATCTCCTCCTGGGCGATGGTCATCTCGGGGGTGACGTCGGCGAAGACGGTGGGGGCCACGTAGTAGCCGGTCTCGCGCGGGGCCTCGGGGCCGCCGGCGACGAGCCGGGCGCCCTCCGCGAGGCCCTTCTCGATGTAGCCGCGGACCCGGTCGCGCTGGCGGGCGTTGACGAGGGGGCCGACGCGCTCGCCGGGGACGTACTTGGCGACGGCCTCGGCGGCCAGCCGGACCGCCTCGTCGTACTGGTCTAGGTGCACCAGCATCCGGGTCCAGGCGCTGCACGTCTGACCGGAGTTGGACATGACGTTGGCGACGCCGACGGCGACGGCCTTGCCGAGGTCGGCGCTCGGCAGGATCACGTTGGCGGACTTGCCGCCGAGTTCGAGGGCGACCCGCTTGACGGCGCCGCCGGCCAGGGCGCCGATCTTCCGGCCGACGGCGGTGGAGCCGGTGAAGGAGACGAGGTCCACGTCCGGGTGCTCGGCGAGGGCCTGTCCGGCGACCGTGCCGAGGCCGGTGACGAGGTTGAAGACTCCGGCCGGGACGCCGGCCTCGTGGACGGCCTCGGCGAAGAGCTGGGCGGTGAGCGGGGTGTCCTCGGCGGGCTTGAGGACGATCGCGCAGCCGGCGGCGAGGGCCGGGGCGACCTTCGCGACGATCTGGTGGAGCGGGTAGTTCCACGGCGTGATCGCGGCGACCACCCCGACCGGCTCGGAGTAGACGGTGGAGTTGCCGACCTTCTCCTCGAAGGGGTGGGTGGCGGCGAGTTCGGCGTACGAGCCGGCGACGGCTATCGGCAGCCCGGTGTGCACGGCGGCGGCGAGCTGCGGCGGGGCGCCGAGTTCGGTGGTGACCGTGGCGGCGATCTCCTCGGCGCGGGCCGCGAGCGCGTCGCGCAGGGCGGCGAGCCGGGCGGCGCGCTCGGCGGGCGGGGTGGCGGCCCAGCCGGGGAAGGCGGCGCGGGCGGCCCGTACGGCGGCGTCGACGTCCTCGGCGGTGCCGGCCGGGACGTGGCCGACGACCTGCTCGGTGGCCGGGTCGATCACCGCGATCGTCTCCGGGGAGGCGGCGGCGCGCCACTCTCCGCCGATGTACATCGCGTCGTGGGCCTTCATCCGCTGACTCTCCTCGCATGTCGGGGCACGGGCACCCCAAACTAGCGCTGATAGTTTTTCGGCGCCAGGCCCCTTTCCCGGTGCGGACCGATCCTCGCCCTCGACCCCCCGCCCTGTCCACGGCCCCCTCGCACAGGAGCGGTGTCCGTGAACCGGTGGATACGGCCTGGCCGAGGGCTCCGGCCGCCGTCCGGAACCGAAGCCGTGAACGGCCGGCCGCCCGCCTCAGATCTGCCGTTCGACGCCCGTGAGATGGGCGAACACCACGATGTTGGAGGCGTAGCCCTCCTTGGGGTCGAAGCTTCCGCCGCAGGTGAGCAGGCGCAGTTCGGGGCGGTTCGTGGTGCCGTACACCTCCTTGTCGGGAAAGGCCGACTTGGCGTACGTCCGCACCCGGTCGACCGTGAAGACGGCGACGCGGCCGTCGGCGCGGGCGATGCGGACGGTGTTGCCCGGGGAGAGGGAGTTGAGGTTGATGAAGATCGCCGGCCCGGTGCGGGTGTCGCGGTGGCCGACGACGACGGCGGTGCCGCGCTCTCCGGGCGTGACGCCGTTCTTGTACCAGCCGACGATCCGCGGGTTGTCGACCGGCGGGGTCGCGAGCCGCCCGGCGCTGTCGAGGCCGAGCCCGATGACGGGGGCCTCGATGGTGATCGCGGGCACGGCGAGGGTGGTGGGCCGGGACCGGCCCAGGGGTGCGGGCGGGGCCGCGGGCTCTTCGGTGGCCCGGGCCGTGCGGCCCGGGGCGTCGGCGCCGTCGGCCC